>QHSA01000157.1 GCA_003220315.1 Candidatus Rokuibacteriota bacterium | reverse complement strand
GGTCGCCGGAGTCGTGCGTCGGCTGACGGCAGAAGGCGCAGAGAGTCACGACCGGAAACCGCGTCGCTCGTACGATTCGTCCATCGCCCGCCCTCCCGGTTGTGACCGAATCTGCTCTTGGGAGGGGAGCCGACGGGTCAACGTTGCAGTTCCCCCACACGCAGGGGAGCCGTTGGACCCTTGGAGGGTATCGACCCTCTCAAGAGAAAGACAAGAGCCGGAGAGAACAAGGGCCGTGACCGTTGCCCAGAGGCACCGAGTCGCGCGGTTTTCGCAAGAATGCGCAAGTCCTAGCGGACAAATGGCAACGGGCGCCCCACTACGACCGTCACAACGACGACTCAGCTCGAAAGGGAGCACACGCGAGAGGTATGCGACAAACGGCCACGGCTGGCCGTGCAGGCCTGGCGCGAATCGATCCTGCAGGCCTTCATGCGGGTCGAAGATGCGGTCTACCTGGGTCTGGGAACGCTCCTCGCAGCGATCGCGCTCGTTCTGCTCGTCGCAGTGGCCGTCGCCTTCGAGCGGGTGCTTCTCGGTGATATGAACCCTCTGTTCACCTGCCAACGAAGGGCTGCCGCTGAATCCGAGGAACGCGTTTTACTATCAGACCACGCCGGATTTCTTCGGCTTCGCCCCCAATCCGTTCGGTTTCGGCCTCGATCGCGCCAGGGTGCGCACCACGTCGACAGCATCGCAAGCGGACTAGTAACCCTGACACCGGTCTCGCGCAAGCGGGAGGGCGGCGATTGGCGCGAAATGTCCGACGATGTCCGCCAATGTCGGGTCCGCTCATCGGTGTGAGCGCGAGACCCGTGTGCTCAGACGAAAAAAAGTTTTCGGACGGCGCGCCGGATCAACGGCCGGTCTGAACGACGCGCCCATCCCGTCGATCAGCCGCCATCAGCACATCTCTCTTTAGCACGTCTCTCTTTCGAAACAGCAGGCGGCCGCTCGGGATCCGGTAACACTTGATCTTGCCGGCGGCCACCCATCGGTCGACGGTGCGAATCTCGACCCGGCACAATTGCGCGACTTCGCCTTTCGTCAGAAGTTTTTCGCCCGGAGCGCATTCGTTCCACATAGCCCGTCTCCACCGTTCGATCTCTGATCCGCAATTCGTCGACCACGGTGCCGGGTTGCTCAACTGGCACTGTCTCACTGGTCATGACTGTCCTGAGATCGCCCCGGGTGAGCCCACGAGGCGCACCCAGGGACGAGCTGGCGCGAGAGAACAGCGACGAGGACCGCAGGGACGTGCCGATCGATCACGCGCCGAATCCGAAACGGATCGTTCCGGCGGCATGACCATCTTTGGGTTCATTGGTGTCCTCGGAAGGCACCCAGCGTACTACCAGAGTCGCGGCCCTTGCAACATCCTTCTCGAGTGTTTTGCGAGTTTCAAATTATTGCGACGCGGCGCCGGCTGTCGACCGGTCGCCGGCTGAATACAGACGCTTTCGGCGGTTGTACTGAGCGACCGCCCGCCCCGACGAGTGGCTCCAGGCGACGCCGCGCTCGTGGCGGCGCCGTTACTTTCATCGCTCGGCTCAATGGTTCAGCGCCTTGATATAGGCGGCGAGCGCCGAGACGTCGGATGGAGAGAGCTGCGCGCCGCCCATCGGCGGCATCACGCCCGTGTGCTCCTTCGGGTTCGCGACGCCCTGGGTGATCGTCCGGCTGATCCCGGCGAGGCTGCCGTCGCCCCAGAGCCATTTGCCTTTCGTGAGGTCGGATCCGAGCGGCGTGCCCTCCGCGTTGGATCCGTGGCATCCGACGCATGTGTTGCCGTGATAGAGACGGTCGCCCAGCGCGACCATCGCTGCCGTTGCGCCCTTGGGCGTCGGCAAGCCCGCGGCATCGGCGCCGGCGTCGGGATGGATGCCCTCGGGCGGCCCGACGCGTTCAGCGGGGGCGGCGGGCGCTGAAGCTTCGGCGCGCTCGGATGGAGCGGATGCAGGCGCGCCGCGTGTCGCCGCAACCGTGCCCGTATAGATGATGCGCCAGATCCGGCCGTGCGCATCGTCCGCGACGTAGAGCGCGCCGTCGGGTCCGACGGCGAGTCCTGCGGGCCGGTGCGCGGCCCGGCCCGGTTCCTTCACGGCGCCGGCAAAGCCATCGGCGAAGACCTCGTACTTCCCGGTGGGCTTGCCGTCCGCGAACGGCTGGAACACCACGTTGTAGCCGCCCTGCGGGAATGGCGCTCGGTTCCACGAGCCGTGGAATGCGATGAATGCACCTGCGCGGTAGCGCACGGGGAACTGGTCGCCGTAGTAGAGCACGAGGTCATTGGGCGCCCAGTGAGCGGGGAAGACCGCGACAGGGCTTCGCCTCTGCGCGCACACCCCGACGGCCTTCCCGCCATCGCCCCCATACTCAGGTGCCTGGACCAGCTTCTGCTGCGTGTCGTCGAAGTAGCATTCGGGCCACCCATAGTCGGCGCCGCGCTCGAGCCGCACCAGCTCCTCCGCCGGCAGGTTGGCGCCCTGCTCGGGCTTGTAGAGGGCCGGCCAGTTCTCCGCGAGCTGGTCCCGGCCGTGCTGGGTCGCATAGATGCCGATGCCCATCGAATCGACGGCAATGCCGCCCGCGTTGCGGATGCCGGTCACGAAGCGCTCGGCGGGCGAGAATCGCTGCGCCGTCCGGTTGGCGTCGTAGCGCCAGATGCCGGCCCGCGTCTCGGTCTCTGTGCACGGCTGGTGCCCGGGCGACCTGGGCATGCGGTTCTGCACCTGGCAGGCGTTGGTGGCCGAGCCGCTGTTGACGTACAGCGCACCCCGCGCATCGATGGCGAACGGGTGCATGGGATGGTCACCGGTGAGAGGCAGTCCCGACACGATCACCGTCGGCGCCTCGGTCGGCACGATCCCCGTGGCGGGCAAGGCGTATCGCACGATGCGATCGTCGACCTCCGCGAAGAGCCCGCCACGATAGAGCGTGATGCCAGTGCCCCCGCCACTGCCGGTCTGGACGCTGTCGCCGAAACGAAGCTTGACATCGGCCCGGCCGTCACCAGTGGAATCCAATAGACCCACGAGGAATCCACCGGCGGGAGGCGTGTCGTTGCCATAGTACCGGCCGCTCCAGGTGTTGACGTACACCACGCCGTTCGGCGCCACGACGAGGTGCCGGGCATGGCCGATGTTGTCCGCGAACACCGTCGCGCAGAATCCGGCGGGCAGCGTGATTCCGCCGTTATCGGCCGCGCAGGTTGGTTTCGTGGTCGTAGGCTGTGCCTCGCGAGCTGCCGACAACGAGCCGGTCGCCAGCACCAAGCCGATGATGAGGGTCGCGCGTAGGGAGCGTCGAGACAATGAGTCGACGATTCGCATTGGATTCATGCTCCTCCGAAGAGTGTTGTTCAATCGGCCATGTGACCGACGATCGCTCATCTCTGGTTTTCTCCGTCTGCCTCGTATCTCGTCACCATCATCAATTCGCGACGTGCCAGCTGCCGTCCGACTGCCGGCACGCCGTCCCGTAGCCGCGCTCCAGCTTGCCGCCGACCGTGACCGTCGTCTCGTATTCGCGGCAGTCGCCGCCACTCGACGCCTGGTACGTGCGAACCGGTGTGACGGTGCCCGTATGCCCGTTGTCGGGATTCGTTCGAACGCTCCTTCGCTCTCGATGGTTCCGACGACGACGCCCCGGCGCAGGCTGCGCGGATCCTTCCTTTTTGGCAAGAACGCGAGAAGGCCCGGGCGGCGGCCGTGACCCGACGTTGCGTATTCCTGCGAATACTTCGTGGCCCGCTCTCCGCCTCGACCGCCGACCTCCTCGAAAGAACCGAGAGCCGGGCTGAGCGACAGCCTCCGGAGACTCATCACGTCCGTCGGGTTCATGGCAAGGAACAGCGCGGGCACGTGATGCGGACGATGCAGGCCGGGTCTGTCGCCGACCTGGTCCGCTTTGCCTCGCGGCTCGGAATCCCTCCGCCGGGAGTGCCCGACCCGACCAAAGTAGGGAGTGGCCCGACCCACCCAAGGTAGGGTAGACGCTTCCGCCCCGACAACCTAGTCTGGTAACAGATCGACTCGACTCCGACGTTCACAGAGGGATTGCGAGAGACGCATGGGCGAACGCGACAGGGCGGTGGTTTCCGTCGTGGATGATGACGCTTCGCTGCGTCGGTCCGTGAGGAATCTCCTGCGCTCGGTCGGCTTCCGAGTCGAGACGTTCGCCTCTGCGGAAGAGTTCTTGAGATCCGCTGAGCGCGAGAACACCGGTTGTCTGGTGCTCGATCTGCGGATGACTGGGATGAGCGGCCTGGACCTCCTCCGGCATCTCGCGGCCGAGCGCTCCCGCGTCGCCGTGGTCGTCCTGACGGCCCTCGGCGACGAGGAGACGCGCCATCGGTCCCTCCAAGCCGGCGCGGTCGCGTTCCTCAAGAAGCCCTTCCATAGCGATGCCCTGTGTGATGCGGTACGGGCTGCTCTCGATTGATGCGGGCCGACTCTCGAGATGGAGGACAGGAGCATGAATCTTGACACGGTTCTCGAACGCGAGCCGAGTCCAGTCCCTCATCGGCAGCGTGCAGACCGGGATCTCGACCTCCTGGAAGCGCTTCGGCTGCACGATCCGGCGGCAGCGGAGCGTCTCGTCACCACGTACGGGGACCGCGCGTTTCGCCTGGCCACGAGCATCACGGGAAGCGAGCAGGATGCCGAGGAAGTCGTGCAGGACGCGTTCTGGGCCGTGGTCCGGAAGATCGATACGTTCAGGGGTGAGTCGGCCTTCGGGTCGTGGCTCTACCGGATCGTGGCGAACGCGGCCTACCAGAAACTCCGCGGCCAGCGGAGTCGAGGTCGAGACCTGTCGTTGGACGAGGTGCTCCCGTCGTTCGACGCCTGGGGCGGCCACGTCAGCCCAATGGCCGACTGGTCGGCCCGCGTGGACGACCCCTCGGTCCAGACTGAATTGCGGGCGGCGCTGACCTCGGCAATCAACGAGTTGTCCCCCGCCTCTCGGACCGTGCTGGTGTTGCGCGACGTCGAGGGCCAGTCGACTCTCGCGATCGCGGAAGCGTTGGGCCTCAGCGTCACCGCCGTGAAGTCTCGCGTGCACCGCGCGCGGCTGTTTCTCCGCAAACAGCTCGGCGAGGTCATGACGACGTTGGACGCAACGGCAGCCACTCCGTGCGAATCATGAATCAGCTGGCCGGGGCGGACGTGAAATCACTGGAAGGCACGCTGGAAGCGTGCGGCGCGACGGCCGGCCTGGTCGACGGGAGGCGCAGCGAACTGCCGGCCTGCAGACTCCGTCGTGTGACACAGCACGTCCAGGAGAATCTGCAGCGGGAGCTTCGGCTCGCGGAGCTCAGTGCCCTGGTGCACATGAGCCCCTACCATTTCGCGCGACTCTTCAAGCGAAGCACGGGCGTGCCGCCGCATCGCTTTCTGATTCGGCGCCGGATCGACGAGGCGCGAGCCTTACTGGCGGCTCGAACGGTCCCGATCGGCGCGATCGCGCGGTTGGTGGGATTTCGGACGCCGAGTCACTTCACGACGACGTTTCGGCGGATCACCGGGATGACGCCGAGCGCGTACCGCAGCGGGGCCGGCGCCAGCGTGGGGAGTCCCCCCGTCGCGGTCACGCCTGATGCTTTCGACGTCATGCGGTAGTTACAGGCGCAGATCAAAAGGAGAATGAGGATGGTCAACAGCAGGGCTTCGCGTCTCATCATGGCCGTCGGGATCGTCTGGCTCGCCGGCTGTTCGTCAGTGGGAACAACGATGCCCGCGACACCCGGCCACGAGCTTCAACCGCTCGTCCTCGGATGGCAGCGATACTTCGACATCACGTGGCAGCAGAGCGAGCGGCACGGCACGCCGATCCTGAGCGGCAGGATCGAGAACAAGTACGGCGAGGCCGCCACGCGCGTCCAGCTGCTCGTCAACGGCCTCGACGCCAAAGGCAAGGTCATCACCGAGAAGGTGACCTGG
The DNA here is from genome assembly GCA_003220315.1 of Candidatus Rokuibacteriota bacterium. Lineage (GTDB taxonomy): Bacteria > Methylomirabilota > Methylomirabilia > Rokubacteriales > CSP1-6 > 20CM-2-70-11. Next base: position 46,071 of record QHSA01000157.1, on the reverse strand, counting down.
CTGGGCGACGATATTGCAGCGTCCGACAGCACGTACTTCGAGGTCCCGGTGGAGGCGGCGCCGAACTATCGCGTGAGTGTCTTCGCCTACGACTGGGCGGAGGCGGACGCGCCGGGACGCTGAGCGACATGGTCACCCCAGGCTGAGAGGCGTGCGGCGGAGGCTAGGAATCTCCCTCGCCCCGCTCGCTGCGGAACGGCCACGAGTTTTACTCGCTGCTGCGGCGGTCCAGGCACGCGACTGGGTGTCACGCCGTGTGTCTCACGCCGTGTTGACGCGCCTGGACGCGTGGACTACAATTCGCTCGCTTCTCTTAGAGGAGATCCTCTGATGTGGATGAGGCTCGCAGCGTAGCACTGCCGGAACGTCAGGGTTCCGCCCCACCGAAGCTGATTCGGGGGGAGCGTGCCGCGTTCGCGTCTCGCTTGCCGGGCCATCATCCAATCACAACCCCCGCCTGCGACACCGCCGCGCTTAAAAGACCGTCCCTGCGCTCCGGCGTACGGGGCGGTTGCTGCTTTCTGCGGGCGCTGCCGGCTCTCGTCCCGTTCCCGCGTAGCGCCCGCGGAAGGCGAGGCACAGGTGGGACGGAGAGTACGGAACCGAAGCCCCGGCGCCCGGACGAGTTGGGACACGGTAGCAAAGTGGTACGACGGATGGATGGGAGAGCGCGGCGGTGAGCACCACCGCCGGTTCGCGGTCCCCGCCGTCTTGGAACTGCTGGAGTTGCGGCCGGGCGAGTCGCTCCTGGATATCGGGGCTGGACAGGGAGTGCTGGCCCCTCACGCCGCAGCGGCGGGAGCGAACTACACCGGGGTGGACGCCAGCGAGCGGCTCATCCGCCTGGCTCGCCGCAGGCACGGCCGGTGCGGGCGTTTCCTGATCGGGGACGCAAGGCGTCTCCGGAGCACGCCAGGCCTGGAAGCCGCGGCCTTCGAGGCGGCGGTGTTTCTGCTGAGCATTCAGGACATGGATGACCTCGAGGCAGTGCTTGCATCCGCGGGGTGGGCGCTGCGCCTCGGCGGCAGGCTGGTTCTGTTGATGCGCCACCCATGCTTCCGGATCCCGCGCCAGAGCGGCTGGGGTTGGGATCGATCTCGCAAGCTGGAGTACCGGCGGATCGACCGCTACCTCTCTCCGCTCCACGTCCCCAACCGGGTCGAGCTGCGCGGTGGGAGCGCCCGGACCCTGAGCTTTCATCGCCCGCTCTCAGACTATGTCAACGGAGTGGCCACCGCGGGGCTCGTGCTCGACGGGATGAGGGAGATCGCCGTTCCGCGGTGGGACGGAGAGCGCTCGCGGTTTGCTAGGGAGGGCAGCGGCGAGATCCCGCTCTTCCTCGGTCTGCGCGCCTTGAAGCTGGGGACGCGGGGCGAACACAGGCCCGGGTCGGGACTGGCTAGGCACGTGACGTCCCGATGAGAGGGGAGGCGCGGCCATGATCTTAGAGGATGGATCACGCCCCCTCGCAGTAGTTACCGGCGCGAGCCGGCGGAAGGGCATCGGTGCGGCCGTTGCGCTGAGCCTCGCTCGACTCGGCTGGGACGTGGCGACCACGTTCTGGCGCGCCTACGACGCGAGCAACGGCCAACTGTTGCACAGCAATGGTGGATTATACTGAAGCGTCCGAGCGACGGAGCATTTCGAGACGCCAAGCATATGGCTGACGCCTCGGAGACCGCGCTCGAGCTCTGGATCGATCGCGTGATGCACACGACGTGGGAGCACGTGCTGACCTACTGATCGCCCGGCAGGCCCTAATTTCCACCGAGAAGGAGTAGCCGTGACGAATGCCGGCCGGCGTCCTGTCACCGCCCAGGACCTCACGCGGCTTCGAGGCGTGAGCGATCCGCAGATCTCGCCCGATGGCAGCCGCGTCGCCTTCGTCATGACGACGGCGTCGGAGGAGCGCGACGAGTACCTCTCGAACGTCTGGGTCGTGGACGTCAAGGGTGGTGAGCCGCGCCGATTGACCACCGGGCCCACGAAAGACACTCTCCCGCGATGGTCGCCCGACGGGCGCTGGCTGGCGTTCGTCTCCGACCGTGGTGCGAGGAAGAAGTCGCAGCTCTACGCGATGCCCGCCGCCGGCGGCGAGGCGACTCAGCTGACAGACCTGCCGAACGGTGTCTTTGGTCAGGGGGGTGTCGCGTGGTCACCGGACTCGACGCGCCTCGCCTTCGTCACGCGCGTGGGCGGGTGGCAGGAGCCGGAGCGCGAAGAGGACCGCGGCAAGTCGCGACCGGCCCACGTGATTTCCACTCTCAAGTATCGCTTCGAGGGCGTGGGCTTCACATATGACCGCCGCCCGCACATCTTCGTCGTGCCCGTCGCCGGCGGCCCGCCGAAGCAGATCACCGACGGCGACTTCCCCGATATGTGGCCGACGTGGTCGCCGGACGGCGCGCGCATCGCGTTCGTCGCCGAGCGCCACGAGACGCGCGACATAGACGTGAACGACGCAATCTACGAAGTCGCCGCGGACGGTGGTGAGCCTCGGCGCATCAGCCCCACGCTGGCGCCGATGTGGGCGCCCACGTACTCACCCGATGGACGAGCGATCGCGCACGCCGGTATGCGCGTCGCCGAGGACGGCCATAATTTCCTGCTGTTTCTCCAGCCGGCGGACGGCAGCGAGCGCATCTGCCTGACCGAGGCCCTGGACCGATCGGCGTGGGATGCCGTGCCGCCCGCGTGGTCGGCCGACGGCGAGTGGGTGCTGTTCGTCGGTCGCGATCATGGCACCTATCCGCTCTATCGTGTGCGCGCGAAGGGTGGCGAGCTCCCGGTAGCCATCGTCGGCGGACGACGGACGGTCAACGGGTTCTCGGTCGCACAGGGGAGGGGAGCGGTCGCGTTCACCGCCACCGAACCCACGACGCCCACAGAGCTCTTCGTGTGCAAGGCCGACGGGTCGGATGAGCGCCAGCTCACGCATCTGAATCGCGAATGGAACGCCGAGGTCGAGCTGTCGGTCCCGGAGCGTTTCGCCTTCAACCGCGCTGGCTTCGACATCGACGCCTGGGTGATGAAGCCGGTACCCTTCGATCCCGCGAAGCGCTACCCGGGGCTCCTCTGGATCCACGGCGGTCCGCACCGCGAGTTCGCGGACATCTACTGGCACGAAGCCCAGGTCGAAGCGGCCGCCGGCTACGCGTTGATCTACATGAACCCTCGCGGGAGCCAGGGCTACGGCGAGGGGTTCAGTCGCGCGTCGGTCGGCGACTGGGGTGGCGGCGACTTCGCGGATCTCATGACCGGCCTCGACGAGGCGCTCCACCGTTTTCCGTTCATCGACGGTGGGCGACTCGGAGTGATCGGAGTCAGCTACGGCGGGTTCATGACGAGCTGGGTCGTCGGCCACACCGAGCGCTTCAAGGCCGCGTGCTCCGAGGCGGCGATCAACAACGTCGCGACGCACCTCGGGACGAGCGACATCGGATGGCACTGGACGGTCACCGAGCAGGGTGGCGTGCCACCGTGGGAGGATGTCGGGCGATACGTCGATCGCTCGCCGGTCGCCTACGCGCCGTCGATCCACACGCCCCTCCTCATCGTGCACGGTGAGTCCGACTTGCGCTGCAACATCGTTGAGGGCGAGCAGCTCTTTGTGGCGCTGAAGCGGCTTGGCCGCGAGGTCGTGTTCGTCCGCGTGCCCGACGCGGGCCATGGATTCGGCGCTCTGGGTCGCCCGCGCCAGCGGCTGGAGCGCTTCCGGATCATTCTCGACTGGTTTGCAAAGTACCTGCAGCCCGGCGTCTGATATGGACGCGAGTCATGGCGGATGTGGCCTGCCACGCGGCAGTCGCGCTGCGCAGAGGACGTCGGCGCCTTCCTCGCAGAGCTGCAAGCGGCGCTCACCATCGAGGACGCCGGCGCACTCGGCTGCGGCGCGAGGCGGCGATCCGTCGGTACGAAGCGATCACGGCGCGCACGCTCTCCCGTCGGCGAATCGCGCTCTACCACGCCTTAGCAATGCGGGGCATTGAAGCGGGGAAGACCGCTATGATGCGGTGGTGAGCACCCTGCCGCCCTTCTTCATCCTCGATGGCGAGAGGGTCGTCGCCACCGAGTCCACCCGCGGTCCCTGGAGCCGTCATCATCAGCACGGCGGACCGCCGGCGGCGCTGCTGGCCCGCGCGATGGAGGGGCTGGCTGGTGAGGGAACAGCGCTGGCCCGGCTGACCTTCGACTTCCTGCGCCCCGTACCCATCGCGCCCCTGGCCCTGCGCGCGGAGGTGACGCGGGCGGGCGCGAAGGTCCTGCGGCTCCAGGCTGCCCTCGTGGCCCCCGACGGCACCCCGTGCGTGCAGGCGTCTGCCGTCGCCCTGCGCACCACGCCCGCCCTGCCGGAGGCCCTCGGCGACCTCGAGCCGGCGCCCTCGCCGCCCGAGGCCTCAGCGCCCTTCGAGTTCCCGTTCTTCGTGGACCCCGTCGGCTACCACTCGGCGGTCGAGGTGCGGATCGCGCGCGGCACGTGGGGCAAGGGGCCGGTGGCGGCGTGGATGCGCCCGCGCGTCCCGCTCGTGGCCGGCGAGGTTCCGTCGCCGTTGCAGCGCCTGCTCGTCGCCGCCGACTCGGCGAGCGGCCTCGCCGTGGTGCTCGATCATACCCGCTACACCTTCGTCAACGCCGACCTCACGGTCGCCGTCCATCGGCCCCTCGAAGGCGAGTGGCTGTGTCTCGATGCCGCCACGGTGGCCGAGGCTCACGGGATCGGCCTCACCCGGGCGCGCCTCTGGGACCGCCACGGCCCCCTCGGCGTTTCGCTCCAGACGTGTCTGGTGGAGCGCCGCCCCGGGTGATCGGAAGGAGCGCATTCTGTGCCCAGCGCTTCGGCCACAATGCCTCGAACCGCGTCCTCAACGGCGACATCTGTCACCGTCACCAAATCGCGCCCGCCTTTGGCGGTGATGTCTTCCGCGCCGACGCCACGCCGAGCGATAGTGACCGCTCGCTTCACCGCGTCAGTGGCCACCAGCGTCTCGGGACGGAACTGGCTCAGTGGACTGCGTCATCGCGCGCGCTCCCGGCTCCCGTGCCCTCCATCCCGGAACAGGGCGAGCAGGCGATCCACGATCGCTGGTTTGCCGAACACGGCACTGAGGAGTCGACCGCCGTCGGGCCCCGGGAAGTCTCGGACGACCGCGTAGCGGCCGCGCGCCTCTTCAATCAAGACCTGGCTCGGCGCCAGATCCCAGACCCGGTTGTGCATGTCCACCATGGCGTCGGCGGCTCCGGTCACGACGACGGTGTGGGCGTAGGCCGCTCTATAGATCCGGTGGTTTGGGTATGCGCGGGTCAGGGCCTCGAAGAGGTGCCCCTCATCAACGTGGCGCGTGAAGTTGAGCCGCGCGCTCAGGACGAGTCGCACGCCTTCGGGACGCACGCTCGCCGGCGCGTCGGTGAGACGGATTCGCTGGCCGTTCCGGTACGTGCCCAGGCCCACTCCCGCGTGCACCCTGATGGCAAGCGCCGGGTGATCGATGACGCCAACCAGCGGCACCCCTCGGTAGTGGAGGGCGAGCATGGTCCCGAACGTCGGGACACCATGGACGAACTCCTCGGTCCCGTCGATCGGATCCAGGATCCACTGGAACGCGCTCTCGGGGTGTGTCGGAGGGTACTCCTCGCCGATGACGCCGTGGTCGGGGAACCAGCGTCCGATGAGCTCGCGGAAACGACGCTCGACCGCGTGGTCGATGTCCGTGACCAGCGACGCGTCGGGCTTCGTCTCGACCTCGAAGCCGCGCTCGATCGCGGGCTCGACGATCCGGCGTGCCTCGTCCGCCATCTCGACCGCAGCGGCATGGTAACGCTCGACATCGGCTTGCGGGATTCTCGCGGCCGATTCGGCCTCCATGGCCCGAACATCCTACCGCGCCAAGCCTGACCCTGGAAGGGCTGCTACGCAGCGACTCAGGACTGAGGCCGGTTTCCAGTGCCATGGGTCTGGTCCGGCGAAACGTCGAAGGGGAGTCGATTGGGGCTACCGAAGCGTCAGCAACCCCGTAAGGTCAGGAATTTCAAAATCAGGCTCTGGCACATCGGAGTGGCGTGACCGACCATCGCGGTTGACCCACGCGACTCGCAGACCTGCCGCCTTTGCGCCCTTGACGTCGTCCACGTCGCTGTCGCCAACGTGCAGAACGTCATGCGGTTGAAGCCCCAGGCGTTCCAGTGCTTTCTGGAACACAAGTCGATTCGGTTTGTAGGCTCGCACGGCTTCGGAGATGCCGTCGGCAAAGGTCTTGCCTCGAATGACTCTCAGCCAATTATCTCGTTAAGGCCCTCAACGACACGATCGACCTCCTCTTCGGAGGCGCGCGCCAGCCGCCGCCCAATCCGTTCCACGGAGAGCGTCCGGACTTGGCTGATCCTGACCCAGGATCGCTTCGGCAAGCGCGGGGCGTTACTCTCGAGCGTGAGCGGGAAGCTAGCGCGGGGTTCTTGACTGGTCAGGGCGACGGCAATGACCGTGCCTGAGCGCTCATTGAACACATCGTGGCTCAGGACCAGGACCGGCCGGAGCCCGGCCTGTTCCCGGCCGCGGACCGGATTGAGGTCGGCCCAACGGATCTCTCCCCTCAGTATTCGGGCCAAGAGTCCGAGCTTCCCGCCAGGCCTTCCTCAGCCAGGGCCTTCTCGTCCTCGGGGTCGAGCTTTGCGCACTCCCGCGCCAAGCGCGTGCGCCGCGCCCGCGCCAGCTTCTCGGCGAGTGCGGTCTCAATGGCCTGACTCCTGTTACGGAACTCTCGCCGGGCAACGAGTTCATCGACGCGATCAAGTAGCTGAGCATCGAGGGTGATCGCGACCTTCGTTTTCGGCACGTGACGTTCCCCCTCAGGTATGATGAAATATCATACCAGAAGTCCCTCCGGCAGGCGGACGAAGCGTGGGCTCCGTGTTCGATGTCACCGCGCGCTCGTGTGGGGCACGCCGCGATGATGGGAACACCCTAGGGCTGTGCCGAGTTTCAGACGCTGCTCGCCCCGAGCCCGTTTACGACCACCAGGGAGAATTTCACCGGGCCAGCGCTCGTCTGACGAGATGAGTCCTCGGGCAGCGAATGGAGGCATCACCGACATGATGACCTATGCGAGACCGCTGATGGCACCGCTGCTGGCCCTCGTGCTCCTCCTCGGCACCGCGCCGCGCGCGCGCGCCGCGACTTCCCCGAGCGAAGGTGAGGCCCAGGCAATCGGGCGCACTCCGCCGCGCTTGAGCTACATCAACGGCGAGGTGTCATTCCTTCGACCGGGCGCACAGGACTGGTCACCCGCCCAAGCCAACACCCCCCTGGCGCCCGGCGACGAGCTCTACACGAGCACCCAGGGCGACCTCGAGATGCAGGTGGGCACGCGGGCCTTCGTGCGGGCCTGGGGCGACACGCAGCTTGGGCTCGCGAACCAGGAGCCCGATTTCCTGCAATTCAGGGTCACGAACGGGCACGTCTCTCTCGATCTGCGTAGCCTGGATCCTGGTCGCACTGTGGAACTGGACACGCCCCACGCCGCCTTCACGATCGATCACCCTGGGTACTACCGCGCAGACGTGACGCAGGAGCGGACGTCCTTCATCACCCGGCGGGCCGGGCAGGCCACCATGACGTCCGCTGGCGGCCAAGCGGTCGCCATCGCACCGACCGAAGAGGTAGTGCTCCAAGGCACACCGACGCCGACCGTGCAGAGCTACGTGGCCCCCGAACTCGACACGTGGGATCAGTGGAACTATGCACGGACCGATCACCTTCTCGAGGCCGTGAGCGCCCGCTACGTGCCGTCGGACGTGTACGGCGTCGACGACCTCGATCAGCATGGCAGCTGGCGCGTCGTGCAAGCCTATGGGCCTGTCTGGGTACCAGAAACGATCCCGGTCGGATGGGTGCCGTACAGCACCGGCCGGTGGATCTGGGATCCGTACTACGGCTGGACGTGGGTCGACCTCGCGCCCTGGGGCTGGGCGCCCTATCACTACGGCCGCTGGGTTTTCGTCGACGGCTTTTGGGCGTGGGCGCCGGGACCTGTGGTGGTTCGGCCTGCGTACGCGCCGGCTCTCGTGGGGTTCTTCGGCGCCCCCGGGATCCGAGCGACCGTCGGCGCCCCGGTGGTCAGCTGGGTAGCGCTCGGTTGGGGAGAGCCTGTGGTGCCCTGGTGGGGACGAGCCGGTTTCATCGGGAGACCGTGGTGGGGCGGCTGGGGCGGCCCGCGCGTCGTGAACAACGTCGTCATCAACCGAACGACGGTCGTCAACGTGAACAACATCACCGTCTACAGGAACGTGACTGTCCAGAACGCGGTGGTCGCCGTCCGGCAGGAACACTTCGGGGCGCGTCCCATTCAGGAGGCGCGGATCAATCAGGTGGACGTGCACCGGTTGGAGCCCGTGCGCGGGCCGCTGCGTGTGGCGCCCTCCGCCTCGAGCTTCGTCGCCGCGAGCGCCCACGCGGCGCGCCCGCCCGAAGCCATGGCGGCCCGCCCCGTCGTGGCCACGCGGCCACTGGCCGGACGGCCGCTCGAGCAGCGTCGAGAGGTCCAGCGAACTGCGCCGGTCGTCAGCACCCCGGCGCCACGGATCGTATCGGCGCCCAACCCGGCCCGGACGACGCCCGTCCTGTCGCGGCCGCCATTTGGTAGCAGTCAGGTGGAGCGTCCACGCCGGCCGCTGCCGCCTCGCCTCGAGACGACGCAACGTCCTGAGGCCACCGCGGCCGTGCGCGGGAGCGCGGGGCGTCCCGAGGCCCAGCCGCCAGCCCAGCGTGAGCGTGTAGAACGGCCTCAACCAACGCCGCCCGTGGAGCAGCGTGGGCCCGCATCATCGGTGGCCCAGCCGCGGAGCGACGGCAATGCGTCGGCGCCCGCGGCCGGGCGCTCGGAGGCGCCGCGACCCTCGATGCGCCCGCTCCCGGGTGAGCCCGCGAACCGGCTCTTTCCTGGTCGGGCTGAAGCGGGACCTCGCCAGGAACCGGGATCGGCGGGAGGTCAACACGCGGGACCGGGCCCTGCGTCATCCCGGGAGCGTGGCCAGCGCTAGGCCTGTTCGCAGAGTGAGGGCATCATGAGCGGCGTGCGCGCGGGGATAGAGGAACATGCAGAATCCTCCTCGACCAGGGCGCCGGAGAGAAATCGACCCCCCAGGTAACTTTTTGATCAGCTGCGCCCGCAGCCATCCGGCTGACAAGCGCCGTGAAATCAGTCACTTGCCTCTTCCGGTATCTTGGCCCGATCGTTGCCCTGTTCCCTAGTCAAGCCTCACACCGACGAGGTCGACCCGATACGGTCGCCGGCGGACGAGGCTCGATGGAGGGAACAAGATGTCTCGAAGGAACGGCAAGGTGGTGCTGATGGCGCTTACGCTGCTCGTCGTGCCATTCGGTGCGGTCGCCCTTCTGCTCTACGCGGCGCGACTGCTCCAGGTCCGGCGCGTCGGGTCACTGCGCGTGATGGGCGTTGCGATTGTGCCGCAGGATGTCCGTGAGCCTCGTCGAGGGTCGGCACGATGATGTCGGCAGGAAACGCTCGTCAGCCTCTGCTGGGCCTCGGGATCCTTCTCCTGACGCTGATCCCGGCGTACATCGCGTCGCGGGTGACCGGCGTGTCCGGGCGCGTGACCGATATATCAGAGAACGTGACCGACATATCCGAGAGCACACAGAGCAGCACGCGAATCGCTTTTTACATCAGGACCGACTTCCACATCAGGGTCGAGTCCGACATCAGGGAACTGGCCGCCCGATACGGTCTTTCGGAGGACCTGATTGCGGCGGTCATCGAGGCCGAGTCGGAGTTCAACCCGCGCGCCGTCTCCTGCCGAGGGGCCCGAGGACTGATGCAGCTCATGCCGCCGACGGCGGCCACCCTCGGCGTGCGCGCGCCCTTCAATCCACGAGAGAACATCGAGGGCGGCGTCCGACATCTTCGCGCCATGATGGACCGGTTCAAGAACAACGTGCCGCTCGCCCTGGCCGCGTATAACGCCGGCGAGGGAGCGGTGATCCAGTATCGAGGGGTCCCGCCATATCCGGAGACGCGCCAGTACGTGAAAGGTATCCTGCAGCGGCTCGATCGTGCTGGCGCAAAGGCCGTGCACGTCGTCAACGCGAACCCGCGCGGCTTGATGTTCGGCGACGAGGCCTTCGATCGCCTCCCGCGGTGCTCGTAGCCTAGCGTCGGCGTGTCCTCGTCGCGTCGAATCTCTCGGAACTCACCAGCCGCCACCCGGATCTTCTTGACGGCCTTTCTCGCGCCGCGTTAGGCTTCCCCCAACTCGGCCGCCAGCGAGGAGGACGCTCGGGTGCAGCGCCCGCGGCGCCAGCAGGAGAACCCCACCCCGCGGCGGCCTGGAAATCACCACGCGCACGAACTCGCGGAAGTACCGGCTGGCCCGGTGCTCACGGGAGGAGACACGATGGCCTACGAGTTCCGTTCACTGTTCACGCCGATCCAGGTCGGCCGCCTCACGCTGAAGAATCGGATCTACTCCTCGGGCCACGCCGAGGCCATGGCAGAGGGCGGCCGGCCCACCGAGCGGCTCGCGCAGTACCACGAGGCGAAGGCGCGCGGCGGCTGTGCGCTCACGATCTTCGGCGGTTCCTCGAGCGTCCACCCGTCGTCGCCGGCCGCCGCGTGGAAGCAGATCGCGAACCACGACGACTCCGTGATTCCTGGGTACCGGGCCATCGCCGAAGCCGTGCATCGCCACGGCTGTCTCGTCTTCACCCAGCTCACCCATCTCGGGCGCCGGGCCCAGTCCGATCCGGAGGGTGCGAACGTCCTCCTCGCGCCGTCGCAGATCCCGGAACGGGTTCATCGCGAGGTTCCGCACGAGCTGGAGGGGGAGCAGATCGCCGAGCTCGTGCGCGCCTTCGGCGAGGCCGCGCGCCGCTGCCGGGACGGCGGCCTCGACGGGATCGAGCTCTCGATGGCGCACAATCACCTGATCGATCAGTTCTGGTCGCCCCTCTTCAACGAGCGGCTCGACGAGTACGGCGGGAGCCTCGAGAACCGGATGCGCTTCGCCGTCGAGGTCCTGACGGAGATCCGGCGCCGGGTGGGTCGCGACTTCGTCGTGGGCGCCCGCATCTCCGGGGACGAGTTCACCCAGGGGGGCCTCACCGCGCACGACATGGCGGCGATTGCCCGGCGCCTCGCGGCGTCCGGGCTGGTCGACTTCCTGTCGATCATCGGCGGCGGCGCCCACACCTACGCCCTCCAGGCTGCCGCGGTGCCGAACATGAGCTTCACGACTGGCGTCTACGTGCCACTGGCGGCCACCATCAAAGGCGCCGCCCCCGGAATGCCGATTCTCCACGCGAGCCGGATCGTCGATCCGATCCACGCCGACCAGATCGTCGCGGCCGGGCACGTCGACGTGGTCGGCATGACGCGGGCGTTGATCGCCGACCCCGACCTCCCGCGGAAGGCGCGCGCGGGCCGGCCCGACGACATCCGAACGTGCGTGGGGGCGAACGAAGGGTGCATCGACCGGATCTACCAGGGCAAGCCGGTCACGTGCGTCCAGAACCCCGCCGCCGGCCGCGAGGCCGAGCTCGGTGACGTCCGACCGGCGACGACCCCAAAGAAGGTCGTGGTCGTCGGTGGCGGCGTGGCGGGGCTGGAGGCGGCCCGGATGGCGGCGCTCCGAGGCCATCGCGTCGTGCTGTTCGAGATGGCCGCGGAGCTGGGCGGGCAGGTGCTGCTCGCCGCCCGCGCGCCCGCCCGCGCCGAGTACGCGGGCATCGTCCGCTTTCTCGCCGCCCAGATCCGCAAGCTCGGTGTGGAGGTCCGGCTCGGGGTGGAGGCGACGCCGTCCGCGGTGCTGGCGGAGCGCCCGGAGGCCGTCATCGTCGCGACCGGATCGCATCCCTACATTCCGTCGGTCCCGGGGAGCGACGGCAAGCACGTCGTGACGGATCGCGCTGTCCTCGGGGGCGTGGCGACCGTGGGAGCGAACGTGGTCGTGGTCGACGACGTGCACACGCAGGAAGCGCTCTCGACCGCCGAGCTCCTGCTCGACCAGGGCAAGCGCGTCGAGGTGATCTCACCGCTCTTCTATGTCGGCCAGGACGTCGGAGTCACCTCCATCGCCCCGCTCTACACGCGCCTACACACCAAGGGCATTGTCCTCACCCCGTGCACGGAGCTCCGCGCCGTCGAGGGCTCGACGGTGGTCGTCGCGAACGTCTATTCGGGTGCGGAGCGCCGCATCGAGTCCGTCGATACGGTCGTGCTGGCGATGGGGAGCCGCTCGACGGATGGCCTCTACCGGGCGCTCAAGGGCCACGTCGCCGAGCTCTGCGCAGCGGGCGACTGCGTCGCGCCGCGGGGCATCCATCAAGCGATCCTCGACGGCACCCGGGCGGCGCGGGCGATCTGACGGCGATCCCCGCGAAGGTAGGCACGCTTGCGTGAAACCGCGTCGGGAGAGAGCCACCAAACGACGCGGGGGAGGGACGCCCCTCCCCCGCGTGTCGAGAAACCGCTGCGTGGCGACGTTACGGGAAAGAGACCGTCGCGCCGTCACCGGTGGCCGAGAGCTGGAAGGTGCCGGCCGCGGTGCTGTACGCGTAAACGTACCCGGTGCTGGGGGTCCAGCCCGACGGGGTCGTCGGCAGCGACGCCATGAACGGTCCGGCCGTCTGGCCCTGGGCGTTGGTCACGACGCCGGTCAACTGAGCCAGCGCGGTCGGGACGAAGCCCATGTGTGCCGCGTAGATCGAGACGGCCGACGTGAGCGCGCGCCCGTCGGCCTGACCCTTGGCCACGCGCGCCCGCGCCTGAACGTTGGCGTAGAGCGGGATGGCGATGGCCGCCAGGATGCCGATGATCGCGACGACGATCATCAGCTCGATGAGCGTGAAGCCTCGCTGGCTCCTGCGCCTGGTGATGGGCTCTCGGAGAGATGTGGGGTGAGCGTTCATAAGAGTCCTCTTCCTTCGTGAGAGTTACCTCTCCCCGGAGGAAGGGACTACGCCCTGCCTCTCCTTCTTCGGCAGCCCGGCTGTCAGCCATCCCCGGCCTGACCCGTGGCTTTGCGTCCCAGCCTCACGACTGGTTTGCCCTTATCGGAAAGAGGTTATTCCAGGTCTCTGACGAGCAAGCGCTGCGCCAGGTCGAGGGGGCACCGCAAGTGGTCGATAACGCGGCCGCCTGTCATTCGTCTCGCGCGACGGAATCGAGCGGGCTGGACGGTTCGTGACCGCCGAGTGGTTCGATCGTGCCCGCAGATTCCGGAACCGCTCGCCGAGCCGGGCTCTACGTCGCACCGCGCCATCGTCTCGATATCGGGTCGGGCAGTGAAATTCTTTTCGGCTTGCGTGCTGCGGTGCCCGCGGGTAAGGTCGGCGCCTATGACATTCCTTCGAGCCGGCTTGCTCGGCGCGGCTGTCGTGATGCTCGCCACCGGCCTCGCGACCTCGCGCGCGGCGTCGGGCGTGACCATCAAGGGCACCGTCGTCCTGAAGGGGACGGCGCCCGAGCCCGCAAAACTCGCGGTGACGATCGACCAGTACGTGTGCGGCAAGGAGAAGAATGCCGAGGACCTCATCCTGTCGCCGCAGCGTGGGATCCGTAACGCCGTCGTCTGGCTCGAGAACCCGCCGCCGGGGCCGACGGCCGAGGCGCCACCACCCGCCACCGCCGTGGACCAGCGGGAGTGTATGTTCACTCCGCGCGTCGTCGTCGTGGCGGCGGGGGGACGGATCGACTTCCTGAACAGCGACCGCCTTCTCCACAACCTCCACAGCACCCCGAGCGCGAACCCGCCCTTCAATCGCACGCAGCCCAAGGGACGGACGATCGCGATCACGTTCCCGCATCCCGAGATCGTGCGGGTGAGCTGCGATCTCCATTCCTGGATGCGCGGCTGGGTCGTGGTGGCCGATCATCCCTTCTATGCGGTCACGGACGCCGACGGGCAGTTCGCCCTGAAGGGGCTTCCGCCCGGGCGCTATACGGTGCGGGTCTGGCAGGAGAGGCTCGGCACGATGTCGCGCGAGATCACCGTCGGCGACCAGGACCCGACCCTCGTCACGCTGGAGATGACCGCCCGCTAGCCTCGCGGGAGGGTCGCCATGGACCGCGCGTCGGCCCTCGAGCGAATACCGCCGCTGGTGACGGCGCTGCTTGCCTCGCCGATCGGCGCGCTCGTGCGGGCCGTGGCGCGGGTGCGCGCGTCTGTCCACGTCAAGCTCCTCGCGGCCTTCCTCCTCATCACCCTCCTCTTCATCGCGATGGGCGTCGTGAGCCTCCAGACCGTCGCCAGCGCCGCGCGCCAGACACGTCTCCTCGATCAGGCCCACGAGCGCGTGGGGTGGTCGCGGCAGATCGAGCACGCGCTCGCGATGCAGATGCACTTCACGGCCATGGCCCTCCTCGCCCGAGACGACGACACCGTGGGTCGAATCCTGCGCGAGAACAACCGCTTCAACGACACGCTCGCCCGCCTCGAGACGGCGGCGCCCGCCGAGGAGCGCGCGCTCATCCAGGACATCCGGGTGGCGCAGGACGACGCGATGGCGGTCGTCGCCGACATCGCCAACGCCGTCCGCGACGGGCGTATGGCGGACGCGCTGACGGCCCTCCGGACACGCGAGGAGCCGATCTACCGGAGGATCGACGGGCTCGTGGGCCAGCTCGTCGCCGCCGAGGAGACGCGCATGGCCAGCCTCCGGGCCGGCATCGAGGCCGCCAACCGTCACTCGCTGCGGCTGATGGCCGGCTTCGCCGCCGTCTCGATCGTGTTGGCGCTGCTCGGTGGCTTCGTGATCTCATGGTCGTTCATCTTGCCGGTGCGGGCGGCGCACGGCTTCCTGAGCGAGGTGGCCGAGGGACGGTTCGGGGGGACGATTGTCGTGCCGAACCGCGACGACTTCGGCGCGCTCGCCGAGCATATGAACTGGATGAGCCGTGAGCTACGCCGACTCGACGACGAGCAGCGAGTGGCGGCGGAGGCGCTCCGCGGCCTCAACGATCGCCTGTCGCAGGCGAGTCGAGCCAAGTCGGAATTCCTCGCGAACATGAGCCACGAGCTGCGCACGCCCCTCAACGCGATCCTCGGGTTCACCGAGCTCATACTCGACGAGCTGTACGGCGAGGTGCCGGCCGCCCTTCGCGAGCCGCTCACCGATATCCAGACGAATGGCCGCCACCTGCTGCGTCTCATCAACGACGTGCTCGACCTGTCGAAGATCGAGGCGGGGCGACTCGAGCTCGCCGGCGGCGAGTACTCGGTCCAGGAGATCGTCGTCGTCGTCCACGCCTCTCTGCGCTCGCTCGCCCGCGAGAAGGGGCTGGCGTTTACCGCGACCGTGTCGCCCGACATCCCGCTGGCCCAGGGCGACGGCACGCGAATCACCCAGTGCCTCATGAACCTCGCCGGCAACGCGCTCAAGTTCACCCGCCGCGGCCGGGTGGACATGGACGTGCGGCTCGACGGCGAGTGGCTGGTGTACCGCGTGGCCGATACCGGGATCGGGATCCCCAAGGACGAGGTGGAAAACGTCTTCGCCGAGTTCCGCCAGGTCGACGCCGCGATCACCCGCGAATACGGCGGGACCGGACTCGGGCTCAGCATCACGAAGCGACTCGTCGAGATGCACGGCGGGCGGATCTGGGTCGAGAGTGAGCTCGGCAAGGGGTCGACCTTCTTCTTCACGGTGCCCCTGCACGCGGACGGAGGGCGCGCATGAGCGACCGGAGGGTGCTCTACGTCGAGGACAACGAGTACAACCGGAAGATCGTGAGGCAGCTGCTGAGCCGGACGTCGTACCGGCTCCTGGAGGCGATGGACGGCGAGGAGGGGGTCACCATGGCGCAGCGCGAGCTGCCCGATCTCATCCTCATGGACGTCCAGCTCCCGAAGCTGTCGGGGCTCGACGCGACGCGCCGGCTACGCGCCGATCCGCGCACGGCGCACATTCCGCTCGTGGTGGTGACGTCGTTTGCGCTGAGCGGTGACGGCCAGCGCGCTCTGGACGCGGGCGCCTCGGCCTACCTGGCCAAGCCGTACAGCCCGCGCGACTTGCTGGCGCTGATCCGCAAGCTTCTTCCGGAGAACTGACGGCGGAGGGATACGCGATGAGACACGGGAGCACATCGGGCGTCGTGGCCGTCCTGGCCGTCCTCACCCTCACGGCTGGCACCACCCGGGTGGGCGCGCAGGTGCAGGCCGATCAGTTCACGCCGGAGTACCGTGAGGTGCGCAGATCGTACGACGAGAAGCACACGCCCAAGATCGAGGCGCCGGACTCTGTGAAGCGGGGACAGTGGTTCGACGTCACGGTGACGGTGGGCGCGGGCTCCGTGCACCCCTCGCTGCAAGAGCACTTCGTCCGATACATCGCGCTCTACAAGGACGGCACGGAGATCGCGCGCGTCTACCTGCACCCGGTGTTCTCCTACCCGAAGGCCACCTTCACCATCGCGCTCGACGAGGGCGGCACGCTGCGCGCGCTGGCCGAGCCCACGCACTCGGCCGCCTGGGAGAGCTCCAAAAAGATCACCGTCACCCGCTAGGCATCTGGGTGAGGACTCCGCCGCGCGTCCTGGTCGTCGACGACAACCCGAGCAACGTCCGGGTCGTTCGCGCGCGCCTCGCGGGCGAGGGCTACGACGTCGTCACCGCCGGTGACGGTGAGGAGGCCCTCACAGTCGCGCGCGCGACGGGGCCCGACCTGATCCTCCTCGATGTCATGATGCCGAAGCTCGACGGCATCGAGGCGTGCCGGCGGTTGAAGGCGATGCGGGATCTTCCCTTCACGCCGATCATCCTCGTGACCGTGATGACCGACGCGAAGGACGTCGTCACGGGGCTCGAGGCCGGTGCCGACGAGTACCTCACCAAGCCGGTGGACCACGCCGCCCTCTGCGCCCGGGTCCGCTCGATGCTCCGGATCAAGGCCCTCCACGACACGGTCGCGGCTCAGGCCGAGGAGATCGCCCGCTGGAATGCGACGCTCGAGCGGCGGGTGGCCGAGCAGGTGACCGAGCTAGCGCGGGTGAGCCGGCTGAAGCGCTTCTTCTCACCACAGCTGGCGGACGCCATCCTCGCCGGTGGCGCCGCGGATCCGCTTCGACCGCACCGACGCGAGATTAGCGTCGTCTTCCTCGATCTGCGGGGCTTCACCGCCTTTGCGGAGACGGCCGAGCCCGAAGAGGTCTCGGACGTGCTCCGCGCCTACCATGCCGAGATGGGGCGCCTCGTCCTGGAGCACGAGGGCACGCTCGAGCGCTTCGCCGGCGATGGCATGATGGTCTTCTTCAACGACCCGGTGCCCGTCTCGAACCCGGACGAGCGCTCGGTGCGCATGGCGGAGGCGATGCGCGCCCGGGTGCGGGCGCTCAGCGCCGAATGGCGTCGGCAGGGCCACGAACTCGACTTCAGCGTCGGGATCGCGAAGGGATATGCGACGATCGGCGCGATCGGCTTCGAGGGACGGTCGGACTACGCCGCCATCGGGAGCGTGACCAACCTCGCCGCGCGCCTGTGCACCGAGGCGTCCCCCAATCAGATCCTCGTCAGTCAGCGAGTCTACGCCGCAGTGGCCGACCTGGTGCGGGCCAGAGAGGTCGGTCCGCTTCAGCTCAAGGGGTTCCACCGCCCGGTCGTCGCCTACGAGGTCGTCGGCCTCGCGCAGGAGACGGCCGGCGCCTGAGCGAGCACCGCCGCGGCCGCCTTCTCGACGACCGTGCCACGGAAGAACCCGGGATTGCCCGTGCCCCACAGCCGCACGGCGTTGGCGAAGGTGAAGTCGCGGAAGTCCTCGGGCGTGACGAGCCCGTGCTCGACGAGCTCGTAGGCCTCGGGGAGGACGTCCGTCATGTCGGGCACGTCGAAGTGGCCGATGTCGGAGCCGAAGAGCGCGTTGAGCCGTGCGCCGCACGGATTGACGCGGCGGTCGAACGCCCAGGCGTTGATCGGGTCGTCAGCCTCGCAGCCGAAGTAGAAGCGCGGCACGAAGAGGTCGCGCAGGTCCTCCCGGCGCTCGATCCGGCACGCGGCATAGTCGTCGAGGTCGTCGAGGCCGCCGGTCGCGTGGACGGCCTCGGGGTCGGGCCAGCCGTCCCGCTGGCGAAGCGCCGCCGCAACCTCCTCGTTCCCGTACGTCCTCACGAGCCCCATGAGCACGTCGCGATCGAGCGAGCGGGGATCGGTGTGCTCGAGCGCCCGGCGGTTGCGCTTCTCCCAGTGGCCGATGAGATCGGCGTACAGCATGCAGCCCCAGCCCACGCCGCCCTCGAGGAAGGCGAACCGCAGGGCGGGGAAGCGTCGCGTCACCCCGCCGAGGAACAGCGCCTTACAGACCGCGTGGCCGGCGGCGGCGAAGTGGCCGATGTGGTTGTAGGTGAAGTTCGTCGGTGACAGGCGGAGCCCCTGCCGGCGCGCGCCCGTGTGGAAGGTCGGCGCGACGCCGAGCTCCGCGCACCTCGCCCAGAGCGGGTCGTAATCGTACTCGCTGTCGAGGCCGAGCGTGTCGTACCACGCGACGAAGCGGGCGGCCTCGGCGTCGGCGATGGCGATCGCGTCCACCGGGCGCGCGACCAGGCTGCCGAACATCGCGACCTTGAAGCCGAGCTGACGCGTGCAGTGCTCGAGCTCCTCGATGGCTTCCTCGGGCGTGTGCACGGGGATGCAGGCGGCGGGCGTGATCCGGTCGGCGAAGTCACGGAAGGCGTCGGCGGTGAGGACGTTGAACGCGCGACAGGTGGCCCGGCGCGTCTCGTCATCGGCGATACGCGGGACGCGGAGGCCGGCGGTGGGATAGAGCACCGCGAAGTCCAGGCCGAGCTCGTCCAGGCGCTCGTAGAGGAGCCGCGGCAGCAGGCCCGTCGCCCGGTCGCGCGTGTTCTTCTCGGGCGACGACCAGAACGCCTCCTGCTGGAGTCGGCGCCGTCTCCGCTCGGCGACCGAGGTCGAGAGCGCCGCGCGCACCTGCTTGCCGATCGACCGGAAGCCCTCGGCGGCGCGGTCGCCGCCGATGCGCCGGAGCTGCTCGGTGACGACGGGCCCGTACTCGAGCCAGTGGCCGTCGGCGTCGATGATGGGATGGCTCAGACGGGCGCGGAGCTCGGCCGGGCTCGAATGACCGTTGCCGCTCACGGGGCACCTCCTGGTCAGCGCGACGTGCGCGTCGCCTGAACGCTAGTTCGCCTCGGGGCCGGAGTCAAGGCCGACCCGACCGACTTGCGCCGGCTCCGACGCTCGAGTAAGGTCGCGCTGCGAGGCCGTATGACCCCGGTGCGCGTGGCCGTGGTGGGCGTGGGGTGGTGGGGCCGCGTGCTCGCCGACGCGGCAGGGCGGGGGACCGGTCTCGGGATCGCCGCCTGCACCGGCCGCTCTCCGGAGAACCGCGCCACCTTCGCGCAGTCCTACGGCTGCCGCGACCTCGCGAGCTACGAGGCGGTCCTGGCCGACCCCGCGGTGGAGGGCGTGCTGATCACGACGCCCCACTCGCTGCACGCCGAGCAGGTCGTGGCCGCGGCCCGACACGGTAAGGACGTGTTCGTGGACAAGCCGTTCAGCCTGACGACCGCGGACGGGCGACGCGCGACGGAGGCGTGCCGACGGGCGGGGGTCGTCCTCGCCGTCGGTCACCAGCGGCGCAGGCAGGCGGCGAGCCGGGCCCTCAAGCGGCTCGTCGACGAGGGGGCCCTGGGTCGGGTCGCCCAGATCGAGGGCAACTTCTCGGCGGACATCGGCTTCAACCTCAAGCCGGGCATGTGGCGCACCGATCGCGCGGAGACGCCTGGTGGCGCCATGACCAACCTGGGGATTCACCATGTGGACACGTTCCAATACCTTCTGGGCCCGATCGCCCGCGTGATGGCCTTTTCGCGCCGCGTGGCCCTCACCGACGTCCAGATCGACGACGCGACCTCGATCCTCTTCGAGTTCGCGTCGGGCGGCCTCGGCTACCTCGGCACCTCGTGGGTTCACGCGAACCGGACCGCGGTCATCGCGCTCTACGGCACCGAGGCGCAGGCGTGGAGCGAGGCGGATGGCGCGCGTCTCTTCCTCGCCCGCCGGGGCGCGTCGGAGCGGACGGAGGTGTCGCTCACGCCCGTGGACGCGGTCGTCGAAGAGCTCGCGGAATTCGCGCGCTGCGTGCGGGAGAGGGGGCAGCCGGAGGTGGGCGGCGAGGTGGCGACGGCCAACGTCGCCGTGCTGGAGGCGATCGTCGAGTCGATCGAGACCGGTCGCGCGGCTCGCGTGGGGAGCTGAGATCGCGGACAGGTCGCGGAGGCTCTGCCGGGCTAGCGGAGCACCGCCCGTAGACCGGTGATCGAGATCAGGTCCGGGTAGCGGTGCTTGAAGTGGCCCCAGAACCGGCGCATGTCCTTGTAGTCCTGGAGCCCATCGAAGAGCAGGAGGTCGATCGCGGCGCTGTCGATCCAGGCGACGTCCTGCCGGTAGCCGAGGATCATCGACACCTGGGTCGCGGCGATGAATCGTGAGAGCCTGGCGTGCTCGATCTTGATCGTCGAGCAGCTCCCGAAGTGGATCACCCAGTTCGTGAACCCGTCGCCCATGAAGCCGGCGAGCTTCTCGATGTCGACCGATGATTCGTCGAGGACCAGCTCCCCGGGTTTTCCGTGGCATGCGAGGTAGAGGATGCCGTAGCCGCGCTTGTTCTTGAGCTTGTCGAGGTTGTGCTCGAGCTCGTCTTCGGTATTGCAGGTCAGGTAGCTGAACCGGATCTCGTCGACCCTCGACGCGAGCTCGAGGAGGGGGACGACGCTCAGGCGGCTCTCGATGTTGCCGTCCCAGAGCGATTCCAGGCAGGCGATGTTCTTCTTGTGGCTCTTCGTCCGGCCCATCTCTTCAACGTCGGGGGGAGCGGCGCCGCTCCCCCCCGACACCCCCCACCGGTCATCCGCGGCGGCCTGACCCGCGAACCGGTGCGCCGGCACAGCCGGCGCTCGAACCGCGGTTAGTCCGACGCGTTCTCTAGCTATTCTCGGACGACACCCCCGATTCCACCAAGCTCGACGCGTGTGGCACAATCGCGCCCGCCGGCCGACCGCCCGGGGGGCAGGACCGCGGGGGGGCGAGGCGCTCGGGCCGGCAGGGCCGAGCGCCGGACCCGGCGAAGGAGCGGACATGGGCGATCCGACGAGCGAGGTGCGCGACGGGATGCGTATCGACTGGGACGTTCCCATCCCCGTGGACGATGGCCTCGTCCTGCGCGCCGACGTCTACCGGCCGGTCCCGGACGGCAAGCGTCCGGTCATCCTGACCTACGGCCCGTACGGCAAGTGGCTGCACTTCGAGGACTTGTACACCGATCAGTGGCGCCGGATGGTCGCGCAGCACCCCGACGTCGCGGCGGCCTCCACCAACAAGTACGCGAACTGGGAGGTGGTCGACCCCGAGAAGTGGGTGCCGGATGGCTACGCCTGCGTGCGCGTGGACTCCCGTGGCGCCGGCCGCTCCCCCGGCGTCCTCGACCTCTGGTCGGCCCGCGAGACGAAAGACCTCTACGACTGCATCGAGTGGGCGGCCGGGCAGCCCTGGAGCAACGGCAAGGTCGGCCTCTCGGGCATCTCCTACTACGCGATGAACCAGTGGCAGGTGGCGGCCCAGGAGCCGCCGCACCTCGCCGCGATCTGCGTCTGGGAGGGCGCCGCCGACTACTACCGCGACCTCAGCCACCACGGCGGCATCCTCTGTACCTTCGGGAGGGCGTGGTTTCCCTCGCAGGTCATCCGGGTGCAGCACGGCCGCGGGACGCGGGGCTACCGGAGCCGGATGACCGGCGACTGGGTGTCCGGACCCGTGACGCTCAGCGAGGAGGAGCTCGGCGCCAACCGCCGCGACTTCTACGAGGACTGCTGGACGCACCCGCTCGCGAGCGCCGAGTACTGGCGCTCGCGCCTGCCCGACTGGTCGAAGGTCACGGTCCCGCTGTTGTCGTCAGCGAACTGGGGAGGGCAGGGCCTCCACCCCCGCGGTAACTTCGAAGGGTTCGTGCGCGCGGCCTCGCCCGAGAAGTGGCTCGAGGTGCACGGCATCGAGCACTGGACGCACTTCTACACGGACTATGGGGTCCGCCTGCAGAAGCGGTTCTTCGGCCACTTCCTCAAGGGCGAGGACACCGGATGGACGCGGCAGCCGCCGGTCGTGCTCCAGGTGCGCCATCCGGGAGAGCGCTTCGTCGAGCGGCCCGAGCGCGAGTGGCCGCTCGGCCGCACGCGCTGGACGAAGCTCTATCTGAGCCCGGCCGCGGCGAGCCTCGTCACGGAGCCGCTCGCCGGCGACGCGAGCGTGAGCTACGTGGGCTTCGGCGACGGGGTCACGTTGCTGACGCCGCCGCTCGACGTCGAGACGGAGATCACCGGGCCCCTCGCGGCCAAGCTCTGGGTCGCCTCCGAGACCACGGACGCCGACCTCTTCCTGGTGATCCGCGTGTTCACACCGGATCTGAGGGAGGTCACCTTCCAGGGGGCTCTCGATCCCCACACGCCGATCGCGCAGGGCTGGCTCCGCGCCTCGCACAGGAAGCTCGACCCCAAGCTGACGCTGCCCTACCGCCCGTATCACACCCACGACGAGAGGCAGCCGCTCACGCCGGGGCAGGTGTACGAGCTCGACGTCGAGGTCTGGCCGACCTCCATCGTGGTGCCGGCGGGCTACCGGATCGGGCTCACCGTGCGCGGGCGCGATTACGAGTATCCCGGTGGTCCCGGGGCGGGGCTCGGGACGCTCGGCGCGGTCTTCACCGGCGTCGGCCCCTTCCTGCACGACGACCCTCGGGACCGGCCGCCGGAGGTCTTCGGGAAGACCGTCACGCTTCACTGCGGCCCCCGGCGGCCGGCACACGTCCTGCTGCCCGTCGTCCCGCCCGAGCGGTAGCGCGCGACGGGCCGAGCCGAAACCGCGAGGAGGCGGCCCCGGCGCTCCGGTCACTCGGGCTCGGTGTGCGTGACGTGCGCCGCCATGCCGGGAACCGACATCACGAGATGGAGGTAGCCGCCGAGCGCGTTGATCCGCTCCATGTCCCGCGCGCGAAACGCCGCACGCTCGCCGTCCGTGAGGTCGAGTCCCGCGAGCGCACCGTCGGGGTCGGCGTTGAAGCGCGCCCGGAACACCCGGTCCTTCTTCAGGCGGTACAGGAGACTGTTGACCTCGTATCGACTCATGCCACCCTCCACTCGACCGCGGCGAGGTTGATCCGCCCGAGCTCGCCGAAGTAGCGGACGTCCGCCCGCGCGGGCGTGACGGCTCCGATCAGCGTCATCCAGTTCAGGAACTCGTGCTCGCCCGCCTTGTCCAGCTCGGCGGGCGTCAGCGCTCGCAGGGGTTCGTGCTCACCCTCCGCCAGCCAGCCCAGCAGCTTCTGGTCGAAGACCACGTCGGATTCGCCGACGCGCGGCAGCCGCAGCTCTGGGAAGTGGGAGAGCCCTCCGGTGGCGATGAGGCCGACGTTCCAGGGGCTCGTCGCGACCACCCGGGCGATGTGCCGGCCGAAGGCGAAACAGCGCGCGGGCGTGGGCTGGGGCGCGACGAAGCAATTGATCCAGATCGGGACGAGCGGAGTCACGGGCCGCGCGCCGTGCATGGTCATGACCGGGCTGAGAAAGGCGTGGTCGATCGGCGCCTCCCACGAGAGCGCCAGGTCGAAGCCGGCGCCGAGCCCGTCTTCGAGGATCCGGTTCGCCAGCTCCTCGTGCAGCGTGTAGCGCTCCGGCATCCCGTCGAGGACCTTGTCGAACGCCTCCGCTTCGTCTTGAATCATCCGGTTGACGTAGCGGCCGATCCGGACGCAGATCGCCGGCACCGCGTTGAAGGAGAACGCGTTGAGGTGGTCGTCGGCGACGACGATCAGCGCGTCGGGACGCCGCGCCAGGAGGGTCTCGCCGAGCTTCTCGATCTCGGCCATGCACGCCTCGACCTTCCGTCGACCGGTGAGGCCGCACGCCGCCTGGTAGTAGTCGGGATCGAGCACGTGCGACATCGCGGCGGCGAACACGATCTTGCCCATCGGCCTCTCCTTCCGCCTTCCACCGTGCGCTCCGCTTACCGTGGAGGCTCGGCCGGTCCAGCCATCCGACGGGGTGGGGGCAGCGACAGCAGGCGTCCCAGCAGCCCCCGCGGGAAGATCACGACCGAAGCGATGAATAGCACGCCGAGCCCGAGGAGCCAATAGTACCCCAGCGCCTCGGAGAGGAGGCTTTCGACCGAGCGCACGACGAGCGCGCCGAGGAACGCGGCGAGCAGGACCTCGCGGCCGCCCAGCGCGGTCCAGATCAGCACTTCGGTGGAAAGCGGCACACCGATCAGCGCCGGCGAGACGAACCCGAACTGGGTCACGAAGAGCCCGCCCGCGAACCCCGCCATGGCGCCGCTCAGCGCGAAGCTGAAGGTCTTGTACACGGATACCTCGAACCCGAAGTACGCGGTGCGCGGCTCGTTGTCCCGCACCGCCCGGAGCGTCGTGCCCAGGGGGGAGCGCTCCAGCCACAGCAGAAGCCCGTACGCCAGACCCGCCGCGCCGAGCATGACGTAGTACACGGGCGTCGGAGCGAGCAGCTCGACACGGCTCGCGGCCCCGCCGTAGCGCAACGGGGGCACGTCGAGCAGACCGTTGAACCCGCCGATGAAGCGGGAATGGCTGGCCGCCCGCTCGGCGATCACCGCCGCCGCCAGGGTGACGATGGCGAAGTACGCGCCCGACAGGCCGCGGCCGCGAAACACGAGCAGCCCCGCCGCCAGGGCGACCAGGGCGGCCAGCAGGGTGGCCGCCAGAAGCCCGATCACGGTGGAGTCACCGACTCCGCTCACCATCCCCTTGGTGATCAGCGCCATCACATAGGCGCCGACGCCAAAGAAGATCGCTTGCCCGAAGCACAAGAGCCCGGTTTGCCCCCAGAGGAACGCGAGGCTCATCGCAAAGATCCCATAGCTCGTGATTTGCGCGAGCTGGGAGAGCCGCCACTCGCTGACCAGGAGGGGGCAGGCGGCGAGCAGAAGCCACACGACGACGGTCAGGTGGATCCCGACGCGTGGTGGGCTCATCCTACCTGCGGGCCCCGATGATGCCCTGTGGGAAGAGACGGATCACCACGATGGCGAGCGCGAAGACCACGATCTGTGCGGTGATCTGGGTCCAGACGCTGGCCACGACCGTGCCGGCGCCCGCGATGAGCGTGGTGCCGAGGAGCGTTCCGAGCAGGGTACCGGTCCCGCCGACCAGGATGGAGAGGAAGGCCGGGATCAAGAACCCGACGCCCATTTGCGGATCCACGCTCATGAGCGGGGCCATGACCGCGCCGGCGAGACCGGCGAGCGCCGCCCCGAAGGCAAAGGTCATCCGGTCCATGCGGCGCGTATTGAGGCCCAGGCTGCTGGCCATCGGCCGGTTGGCGATCACGGCCCGCGCCACCAGACCCAGACTGGTTCGATAGAAAAGCAGGAACGTCCCCGCCGCGGCGAGCACCGCCACCGCCATGATGAACAGACGGTAGACGGGATACAGCGTCCCCAGGATGACGACCGTCTGCGGCAGCGGGTTCTCCACCTGCTGGGCGGTGGGGCCGAAGGCGATGATCACCGCCTGCTTGAGGCTGATGGAGAGGCCCCAGGTGGCGAGGATCGTGTCGATGAAGCGGTGATACACGTGCCGGATCACCACCTCCTCGATCAGCAGGCCGATCACCGCCAGCGCGAGCGGCGCGAGCACGAGCGCCAGCCAGAACCCGCCGCCCTGCCGCTCGACGAGCACGACCGCGTAGGCGCCCAGCAGGAACATCTCGCCATGGGCCATGTTGATCACGTTCATCAGCCCGAAGAGGATGACGAGGCCCAGCGTCACCAGCAGCAACGCCAGCATGAAGTTGGCGGCGTCGAGGGCGACGATCAGCACCGCGGCCATCGGCAGGGGCCCTACACGGTCAGGTAGCGATCGAGCAGCCCGCGCTCGTCGCGCAGCCGAGCGCTCTCGGTCGCGTCGACGATCCTGCCGTTGTCGATGAACAGACAGCGCGTGGTCAACGCCAGCACCAGGTCGAGGTTCTGCTCGACCAGCAGCACGCTCGTCCCGTCCTCCCTGGAAATGGCGGACACGGTGGTGGCGATGGATTCCACGAGCGACGGCTGGATGCCCTCGCTGGGCTCGTCCAGCAGGAGGAGGCGCGGACGGCCGACGACGGCGCGCGCGATGGCGAGCTGCTGCTGCTCGCCGCCGGACATCGTTTCGGCGCGCTGCCATCGGCGTTCGGCCAGGATCGGGAAGCGGGCGTAGATCGCGTCGGGCACGCGCGTCGCCATGCCGTGCTTGCCCAGCAGCCCGAGACGGAGGTTTTCCTCCACGGTGAAATCCCTGAAGATCTCGCGGCCCTGGGGCACGTAGGCGATGCCGGCGTTGCTGATCTCGAAGGGCGGCCGCCCGGTGAGCGCCACCCCGTCGAGGACGACCTCTCCCGCGGTCGGTCGCAGGAGGCCCATGATGGCGCGTAACAGCGTCGTCTTGCCCATGCCGTTGCGCCCCATCAACGCGACCGACTCGCCCGCGGCGACCTCGAGGTCGATACCCTCCAGGACGCTGCCGGCGTCCTCGTAGCCGGCGACGAGGCCTCGGATACGCAGCATTCCGCCGTCAGTGTCCGAGCGTCATCCGCGCGCCGCGCGCCCCAGATACGCCTCGCGCACCTCGGGGTGCGCCTGGACCTCGGCGTAGCCGCCCTCGAACAACACCGCCCCGCGCAGCATCACGACCACGGGGCAGGCGAGTCGTCGCACGAAGTTCATATCGTGCTCGATCACCAGCGCCGCGATGCCATGCTCCTGCTGCAGCTGCCGGATGAGCTCCACGGTCGCCGACGTCTCGGTCGCGGACATGCCGGCGGTCGGCTCGTCGAGCAGCAGGATCTGCGCGTCGCTCGCGATCAGCATGGCGATCTCGAGCCACTGCTTCTGGCCGTGTGCCAGGGCACCGGCCGCCCCCACCGCCCGGGCGCGCAGTTTGAAGCGCGCCAGGAGCCCGTGGAGCCGCTCGGCGGTGCGCGCCTCGGCGCGCAGCATGGACCAGGGCCGGGCGGTGCCGTGTCGGCTCAGGAGCGGGATCTCCACGTTCTCCGCCACCGCCAGGGTGGGATAGATGCCGGGGACCTGAAACTTTCGGGCGATCCCGAGCCGACTGATCACGTGGGGCGAACGACCGGTGATGTTTTCGCCGCGGAAGCGGACCGTTCCGGCGTTGGCGGGAAAGGCGCCGGTGATGATGTTGAACAGCGTGGTCTTGCCGCAACCGTTGGGGCCGATGATGCAGCGCAGCTCCCCGGCGCCGATGGACAGGTTGACCCCCCGCAAGACGTGGAGCCCGCCGAACCGCTTGGTGATCCCGCAGACCTCGAGGAGCGGTGGGGTCACGGAACGAGGCCGGCCACCATCACCCCTTGCACTGGCTCTGCGCCTTGACCAGGCCCAGATCCTTGAGGAGCACCTGTCGCTGGTTCTTCGTCTCGGCGATGACGACGTTGAGGTCGGCGTGGCGGTCTTCCGGGCGCAACCGCACCATTCCGTTGCCAGACTCGAGCTGGAAGCCGGTCACGGCGTCGATGATCTTCTCCTTGTCCACCGCGCCGGCCCGCTTCACGCCCTCGATGAAGAAGCGGGTCAGCATGTAGTGGGCGTCCACCGTGTTGCTCACGATGGCCGTCTCGCCAAAGCGCTTCTTGACCTTGGCCACGAACGCCTTGGCCTCGGGTTTGTCCAGCGTGCTGATGAAGTTGGCCACCGTGACGATGCCCTCGGACTCGTCCCGCGTCAGGCCGGGGATGTAGTTTTCGCTGTAGCCGAGCCACGCGAGCTTGGTCTTGGCCTGGCCGCCGGCCGCCACGAACTGCTTGACGAAGGTGATCGCGTCCGCCCCCACGACGTCGAGCACCAGCACCTTGGCACCCGACTGCTCGATCTTGCGTACGGTGCTGGTGAAGTCCTTCACGCCGAACGGCGTGTACTCCTCGCCCACGATCCGGCCGCCGGCCCGCTCCGCCGCCCTGCGCACCGCCTCGTTCATCTTGCGGGGCCACACGTAGTCGCTGCCGAACATATAGAAGGTGTCGCCGTAGGTCTGCTTGAGGAACGGAACAAACGGGCTCACCCACTGCTCCGGGAGCCCGCTGTAGCAGACGATGTAGCGGCTGCACACGCCGCCCTCGTAGTCGGTCGCGTAGAACAGCGGCGTCTTGAAGCGCTCGATGGTGGGTCGGATGGCGTCGCGGTTGGCGCTCGTGACGGGGCCGAAGATCGCCACGACCTTGTCGCGCTGGACCAGCTCGCGGGTGCGCTCGACCGCGGTCTTGGGATCGGTCTTGTCGTCGGCGATGACCAGCTCGAACCGTCGTCCGCGCACGCCGCCGGCCTCGTTGGCTTCCTCGATCGCGAGCCGCGTGCCCTGCACGCCCTGCTGGCCGAGGTTCTCGAGGCCGCCCGAGAGCGGCTGCAGCACGCCGACCTTGATCGCGTCGGCCGCGCGCGCGGGGGAGGGCACGACGAGTCCCAGCGCCGCCGTGGAGGCCGCGCCCTGCAACAGGCGGCGGCGGGACGTGGAACACGGGCTGTCCGTGGCACGGGCGCTTCGCATAAACGGTCCCCTTTCAGGCTGCGACGCGATTCTCGAGCGGCGTGCGGAGCAGCAGCGCCGCCGTGACGTGCTCGCTGTCTGCAACGATGCCGAAGTGCGTGCCGATGTCGTAGAGCGAAGACTCCTGCTCGCGCGGCCCGGTCGCGGCCACGCAGTCCTCGGGGACGATCACCTGGTAGCCGAGGAAGAAGGCGTCGTGCACCGTCGAGCGCACACAGATGTTGGTGACCACGCCGAAGATCACCAGGGTGTTCACCTGGAGGTCGCGCAGCGTGAGATCCAGATCGGTGTTGAAGAAGGCCGAGTAGCGCCGTTTGACGATGTAGATGTCGTCGGGTCGCGGGTCCAGATCCGCGATGACCTGGGCGCCCCAGCTCCCTTCGAGGCAGTGCGAGGTGCGCTTGAGGAATTCGCGGTCCTGGCGCACGTTCGGGCGGTGAGTGTCGGCGACGAACAGGACGGGGCAGCCGGCCTGCCGGCCGGCGTCGATGACGTTCTTCTGCGGCGGAACCAGGCGCTCGTACCCGGGCAGCACCATGGCCCCGCCGGGCTTGCAGAACTCGTTGAGCATGTCGATCACGACGATGCCGGTGGACTTGGGGTCGACGTGAACCTGACGCTCCAGTCGCTTCGCGGAGAAGACGTCGACGGTCATGGCGGCCTCCTCAGAGCGCGATTCCGCCCGATTATTGCCAGCGCGGCCCAGGGTGTCAAACGTCGGACGCGAGCCTGGCGCCGGGGCGCCGTCCGCGTCAGCGTCGGGCCGCCTTGCGGTACACGAGGTCGGCGGTGACGACGTCTTCCACCGCGACACCGACCGACTTGAAGAGCGTGACCTCGTCCGGGGACTGCCGACCGGGCGCGGTGCCGGCCACCACCTCACCGATCTCGAGCGGCGCTCGGCCCGCCGCGATGATATCCCCCGACTCGCGCATCGCCGCCTCCCTCGACTCGACGTAGATCCGCGCCCGGCGAAGCGTCTCGTCGTCCAGCTCGCGCCACGTCGGCCGCGGCGCGCCGACCGCGTTGACGTGGGTCCCCGGCTCCAGCCACTCGCCGAGCAAGACGGGAGTCTCGGAGGTCGTCGCGACCACGACGACGTCCGCCCCGCGCACCGCCTGCTCGGCGGATGGTGCGGCCGTGAGACCGAAGCGCTCCGCGAACGTCTTGGCGTTTCGCGGGCTCCAGACCCTGACCTCGCGGAACGGGCGGACGTGTCGCAGCGCTTCCAGGTGGCTTCGGGCCTGGACTCCGGCGCCGAGGATCGCCAGCACCGACGCGTCCGGGCGGGCGAGGAGCCGCGTCGCGACGGCCGACACGGCGCCGGTCCGCATCTCGGTGATCAATCGGCCATCCATGATGACGAGCGGCTCGCCGGTCTCGGGCTTGAAGAGCAGGATCATGGCGTGGTGGGTGGGGACGCCCTGGTTGTTCGGGTAGAGCGTCACGAGCTTCGCGCCGAGCGCCCCGGCGTAGGCCGGCATGAGGCCGAAGAAGCCCCCGTGCTCCGCGACCGGCAGCATCACGCGAACCGGCTGCACCACGTGTCCGCGCGACAGAGCGGCCAGCGCACCTTCCATCGCCGGGATGAGATCTTCCATACGCAGCAGGCCACGGACGGCCTCCTCGGAGAGGATCAAGAGGCCCACGATGCCGGCATCATAGTCGGCGGTCACGCGTGTCTGCAAGGTGTCGCGCTCTCCGGGGCGACGTGCTAGGTTAGGCGCCGCGAAGCCGCGGCTTGCGCCCCTCTGTCGGGGGGCATAAGATTCGCGCCGAACTTTTGGGGGGAGGTGGGACACCGATTTGCGTCGCGCCCCGAAACCCGTTCCGCATCGAGATGGAGGCGCACATGAGAAAGTCGTACCTCGCGGTCCTCGTCCTGACGGCGGCGCTGGCTGGCGCGCTGCTCGTTCCTCCGGCCACCAGCGCCCAGAACACGGGCTGGCCGTTCTACGGAGGTGACCCGGGCAACACGCACTGGAGCGCGCTCAGTCAGATCAGCACCTCGAATGTCCACAAGCTCAAGGCCGCCTGGGTGCTCCAGCTCGGCACACTCAGGTCCCAAGAATCGACGCCGCTCGTGGTGGGGGACACTCTGTATGTCACCTCGTCGTTCGGCCCCAAGCACGTCTTCGCGGTCGACGCGCGGACGGGGGAGCTGCGCTGGCGGCACGACCGCGAGATCGCGGCCGACGTGGATCCCTACGGCTGCTGCGACGTCAACAACCGCGGCGCCGCGTACGCGAACGGCAAGCTGTTCGTCGGCCTGCTCGACGGCCGCCTGACGGCGCTCGACGCGAGGACCGGCAAGGAGCTGTGGACCACGACGGTCGTGGACTACAAGGAAGGCGCGGTCATCACGTCGCCCCCCGTGGTCGCGAAGAAGAACGTCATCATCGGCTTCGGCGGGGGCGAGTACGGGGTTCGCGGCGCCCTGCAGGCGTATGACGCGGACAGCGGGGCGCTGGTATGGCGGACCTACCTCGTCCCGGGACCCGGGGAGCCCGGCAACGACACCTGGAAGGGTGACTCGTGGAAGACGGGCGGCGGGGCCGCCTGGGCGCTTGGATCGTACGATCCGCAGCAGAACCTCGTCTTTTACGGCACGAGCAATCCGGGCCCCTGGAATGCCGCCGTGCGCGGGCCCGACAAGAGCGACTACGGGGACTTCACGAACCTGTACACGTCGTCGTCCGTCGCCCTCGACGCCGACACGGGCAAGATCGTGTGGCACTACCAGTCGACGCCGCACGATGCGTGGGACTACGACGGGGTCAACGAGCTCCTCGTCGCCGACCTGACGCTCCAAGGCCAGAAGACTCCCGTCGTCCTCAAGGGCGATCGGAACGGCTTCTTCTACGTCATCAACCGGCAGACCGGCAAGCTCATCTCGGCGAAGGCGTTCCAGTACATCACCTGGGCCAGCGGGGTCGACATGACCACGGGGCGCCCGATCGAGAACGAGTCGATGCGACCCCGGCAGGGCTACCGCGCGAAGGGGGTCTGCCCCGCGGCGATCGGCGCGAAGAACTGGATGCCGATGGCCCTCAATCCGAAGACGGGCATCGTCTTTCTGCCGACCTTCAACCTCTGCATGGACATGGAGTTCGTCGCCCAGGAGTACAAGCGCGGCGCGTTCTACCTCGGCGCCGATTTCGAGATCGGCAAGCCCGGGCCGGGCGGGTTCATGGGCGAGGCGATCGCCTGGGACCCCGTCAAGCAGCAGGCGCTCTGGCGCAACAAGGAGGCGCTCCCCTACGTCGGTGGGATGCTGGCGACCGACGGTGGGCTCGTGTTCCACGGCAACACGGAGGGCTGGTTCAAGGCGCTCGACCAGAAGACGGGCCGCCTTCTGTGGAAGTTCTACACGGGGTCCGGCATCCACGCCGGTCCGATGACCTACACGATCGACGGCAAGCAGTACATCGCGGTGGTCTCCGGGCGGACCCACTCCATCCCGCCGTTCTTCGGTGAGACCGGCCGCAAGATGATCGAGGCAAGCGCGGAAGGCGGTGCGCTGTTCGTGTTCTCGCTGTCAGACTAACGGTGACCCGGCGGCGGAGACGAGCCCTGCGGCTCGTCTCCGCCGCGCTCGGCTTCGCCATCATCGGCCTCGTCGCGGGCGACGGGGAGGCCGCGCCCCTGCGCGTGTGCGCCGATCCCGACAACGCTCCCTTCACCAGCGCAGACTCCCGCGAGCAGGGGATGTACCTCGAGCTGGCCGAGCTCATCGCCGATCGGATGGGGACGCGGGTCGAGCCCTTCTTCTTCCGGACGGACGTCGGCCGGCGCGCCCTGCGGCCCACCCTCGTGGCCGGCCGCTGCGACATGTTCATCGGGCTCCCCCACGCGACCGACCGGGGCCCGGGGGCGACCATCGCCCTCACCCGTCCCTTCCTCGAAGTCGGCTATGCGGTCGTCGCGCCGCCGACGTTCATCCTTCGCAGCCTCGACGATCTCGACGGGATGTCGGTCGGCGTTCTCTTCGCGTCCACGCCTCAGACGCTCCTGTCGGTCCGTGACCGCGTCCGGCTCACGACGTTCAGATCGACCGAGGCGGCACTCGACGCGCTCGCCGAGCGGCAGATCGACGCCGCATTCCTGTGGGGCCCCGACGCGGGGTACCGAGCCGCGCGCCGCGGCCTCCTCGGAAAGTTCCGGATCACCTCGGTGACCGGGCTCAATCTGCGGTGGCGTGCGGCCATCGGGGTGAGAGCGGCCGATCGATCCCTGCGCGACCACCTGGATCGCGTTCTGGCCGAGCTGGAGCCCGCCATCCCTCAGCTGGCTGCCAAGTATCACTTCCCACTCGACGCGCCGGTCGATCTCGCACCTGCCGGCAAGCGCAACCCGTTTAGGGGCGACGCCTCGGCGGTGGCGGCGGGGCGGACGCTCTTCAACACGCACTGCTCGCACTGCCATTCGCCGAACGCGGCGAATCCGGAGCCGCGCACCGACCTCCGGCGGCTCAGCACCCGCTACGGCGCGCACGAGGACCAGGTGTTTTACATCACCGTCACCCAGGGTCGGCCCACCAAGGGCATGCCGCCGTGGGGCCCGGCGCTGGATGAGGACACGATCTGGAAGATCAAGACGTTCCTCGAATCCGTCCAGCGGAGCGACGCCAACTAGTGTCCCGTCTGAAAGGTCATGTGAACGACTGCCGCGATCGCGCCGCGCAGCGGGCCGACGGGCGCGCGCGGCAGGGCTCGCGGGACCACGCGGCACGCGCGTGCCCGTCGGCCCCGACGCCGTGCGCTGGCGGGCGCGTCACATGACGTCGAGGGCGGGACACTGCCGTGGCGCCTCGGACCGAGGGAGGGACCGATGACGACGCGCGCCGCGGTCACGCCCGCGCTGCTCGAGGAGTATTGCGCCAGGTTCCGGAACTGGGGACGCTGGGGCCCCGACGACGAGATCGGGACCCTCAACTTCATCACCCCCGACGTCATCACGCGCGCCGCCCGCCTCGTGCGACAGGGCAAGGTCATCTCGTGCGCGCTCAACTTCGACACGAGCGGCCCCCAGACCGGCGCCTTCGGACGTGTGAACCCCATCCACAGCATGGTGGCCACCGGCACGGACCACGCGACGGGCCGACAGACGCTGGCGGGCTTCGAGAAGCTTCCGTACGGCTGGGGCTTCGCCGACGACCAGGTCACCATGTTCCTCCAGTGCGGGACGCAGTGGGACGGGCTCGGCCACATCTTCCACAACGGCAAGATGTACGGCGGCCGCGACGCGAGCCTGGTCTCGTCCACGGGGGCCGCCCGGAACGGCATCGAGCATTACAAGGACAAGATCGTCAGCCGAGGCGTCCTCCTCGACCTGGCGCGCCACAAGGGCGTCGACGCGCTCCGCCCCGGTGAGGCGATCTCCATCGAGGACCTCGACGGCTGCGCCGCCAGAGAGCGCGTGAGCGTCGAGCCCGGGGACATCGTCCTCGTGCGGACGGGGGACGTGGGACGACGGCTCCGGGAGCGAAGCTGGGGGACCTTCTCGGCCGGAGACGCGCCGGGGCTCTCCTTCCTCACCGCTCCGTGGCTCTACGAGAAGCGGATCGCCGGGCTCGCCACCGATACCTGGGGGGCGGAGGTCCGGCCCAACGAGCTTCCAGGGTCGTTCCAGCCGCTCCACCTCGTCATGGTCGTCAACATGGGGCTTCTCGTCGGCGAGATCTTCGACCTCGAGGCGCTGGGGGACGACTGCGCGAAGGACGGGGTCCATGAGTTCATGTTCGTCGCGCCGCCGCTGCCGATCACGCGCGCGGTGGGCTCGCCCATCAACCCCCAGGCGATCAAGTGACGGTGCGGGCCGCGGACGGATCCGTGTCTGAGCGGCGCGGCCCAGAAGGGAGGGGAGACCCGAGACGACGGCACTCCTGAGAGACCGGTGAGTTCGCTTCACGGTACGCGCCCCGAGGGGCCACGCAAGGAGACACGCATGGGCATTTTTCTGAGCGAACGTGAGCTCGCTGAAGTCGAGCCAGCGGAACACGCGTTTCCGTCGCCTGTTCCGACCCAGATCGTCTCGAACGGAGAGTTCAACCCGCTGCCGCAAACCGCGCAGCAGAAGCAAGTCGAAGCGCGCATCAAGGAGTTGGCGGACCGACACGGCGCCAGGCAGGGTTTGGATCGGCGCCGGTTTCTTCGCACGAGCTGCGGCATGGCCGCGGCCTTCCTGGCGATGAACCAGGTGTTCGGCGACCTGTTCGACGTCTCGGAGGCTGAGGCCGCCGATCCTGCCCGCGCCGCCGACCGCGCCGACGCCATGAAGGGGCAGTTCATCTTCGACGTCCAGACGCACTTCGTCCACGACAAATACTCGCAACCGGGCATTCTGGGACTCGCCGCCTTCGCCTCCCAGCACTGGAACCCCACGCTCACCAAGGCGGAGCAGACGGATCTCTACTACTACAAGTTCGAGAACTACGTGCGGCAGATCTTCCTCAACAGTGACACCTCAGTGGCGCTTCTGAGCGGCGCGCCCTTCGACGACAGGTCGTGGGAGTTCCTCCCCAATACGCAGATCCGCGAGGCGGTGGACATGGTCAACCGGGTGGGGGGTGGCACCCGGCGGATGCTGGGCCATGCCGTCATCACTCCGGGGCAGCCAGGCTGGATGGACGGGGTCGACCTCGCCATCGACAAGCTGAATCCCGACAGCTGGAAGCTCTACACGATCGGTGACCCGCTGTCGGCAAAGACCAAGTACCCCTGGCGGCTCGACGACCAGAAGCTCGTGTACCCGTTCTACGAGAAGGCCGTCAAGGTGGGCATCAAGACCCTGTGTATCCACAAGGGGCTGATGCCGGTCGACTACGAGCAGAGCTGGGCGGGCGTGTGGCAGTACAACACGCCCTGGGACATTGCCAAGGCCGCCAAGGACTGGCCGCAGTTGAACTTCGTCATTTACCACGGCGGCCTGCGCGCCTTCCAGGAGCTGCCCGACCGGGCCCTCGCCGAGTTCGATCAGACCGGCGAGATCAAATGGGCGAGCGACCTCGCCCGCATCCCGGCCGAGCACGGTGTCACGAACGTCTATGCGGAGATGGGGACGAGCTTCGCCAACTCGTGCACAGCCAACCCGCGCTTCGCGGCGGCTCTCCTGGGCACCTGGATCAAGGGCATGGGCGTCGATCACGTCGTGTGGGGCACCGACTCGGTGCTGTACGGGTCGCCGCAGTGGCAGATCGAAGCGCTGCGCCGGCTCGAAATCCCCGAGGACATGCAGAAGAAGCACAAGTTCGCCCCGCTTGGTCCTGCGACGGGCGGTGTGAAGAGCCAGATCTTCGGCCTGAACTCGGCTCGGCTCTACAACCTCAACTTGAGAGCCGAGTATCCGCGGCTGCCCCTGGACAAGTACGCCCAGATCAAGGAGGAGTACCGCATCGCCGGTAAGCTCGACGAGCTACGCGACAATCACGCGCACGGCTTCATCGCCAAGCGCTCGGCCTAGCTCGGCCGAGAGCCCGCCCACCTAGCACGCCGATGGCCGGGGACTCCCGAGTCTCCGGCCATCGTTCTCGTTCGGGACGGCCGATCCACCCGGTCCCGATGATGCCGACACCGATCCTCCGACTCACGTGCGTGCCTCCACGGGGTGCCGTGTATTATACGGCCGGGTTGCGTTTGCCCACTCGGCCCACTATGATCGCCGCGCGATCGTCCGAACACCTCGGGGAGGGATGTGAGATGCGGAACGTGCGCACGCCCCAGCCGTCGACGACACTGACCCCGGGCGCGATCAAGGCCGGCGCCGGGCGATACACCTTCGACCTCGCTGCGCTCCACACGATCGACGCGGGTCCCGGCTACTCGACGGCCCACGGGTCCGTCATCGAGGGCGAGCGCATCCAGATCGGGCTGATGCGCGTGCCGAGGGGAACCGGCGGTCGACCCCACAGCCACCCGAACGAGCAGTGGATCTACGTCCTGCGGGGCACCCTCGAGAGCGAGGTGGACGGCGTGAAGTCGCGCGTGCCGGCGGGCTCGCTGATCTATATCCCGTCCAATGTCGTGCATTCGGCGCTGGCCACCCCGGATGAGGATGTCGTCTTCCTGACGGCGAAGGACATGTCCCACGGCATCGCCGGGACTCCCGTCGACCGGTCGATCTCCGCCCCGCTCCACGCCCCCGGGTTCGAGCCGAACAAGACGTAGCGGGGGCAGGAAAGGGATATGCGGAAGCGATCCGTCTTCGCACGAAGTGGACAGACTTTGTGACTAGACGTAAAATCTGGCCATGAAGACCATCGCGGCCGCTCGCTTCAAGGCCCAGTGCCTGGCGCTCCTCGATAAGGTCGATCCGGAGGGCATCGTCATCACGAAACATGGAAAGCCCGTGGCGCGGCTCGTGCCGGTCGAGACCGAGTCGGCGAGCCTCATCGGCAAGTTCAAGGGCAGGATCCGGATCAGGGGGAAGATCCTGTCGACGGGGCTGCGCTGGGATGCTGAATCTTGACACCCACATCCTCCTCCACGCCCTGATGGGCGACCTGACCCGCCGCGAATCAGCGCTCCTGTCGCGTGAGACATGGAGTATCTCGGCGATCGTCCTGTGGGAGATCGGCAAGCTCGCGCAGCTCGGCAGGATTGCCGTGAACCTGGACGACCCCGAGCTTGTCCGTGCGCTGACGCGGCTGCACACCTGGCCATTGAGCCTCGATGTCTGCCGAGCCATCCGCGACCTGGACGTGCGGGGCGACCCGGCGGACGAGATCATCGCCGCGACCAGCGTGGTCCATCGCGTGCCGCTCGTGACGCGGGATCATCGCATACGAAGGTCGAAGCTGGTACCGTTGGCTTGACCTCGCCGACTTCCTGACGGAATATCCCTGTTCGCGACCAGGAGCCTGATCCGGACCCGGTCTCTGGGGGACAGCATGGCGAACTTCGGCACCGTGGGAGTGGACTGGCAGCAGCGGGTCAACTGGGACCGCCTCCGGAAGTACCGGCTCGAGCGGGCGCGCGAGCGCATGAAGGCGCACAACCTCGGCGCCCTCCTCCTGATGTACGACGAGAACGTTCGCTACGTGACGAGCACCCTGACGCCGGGCTGGAACCGGCTGAAGCCCGGGCTCCGTTACGCGCTCCTCTGCGGCGACGGCCCGCCGGTGCTCTTCGAGCAAGGGGACATCGGGTTCCAGATCCAGCGCCACGCCCCCTGGATTCCCGAGGAGAACATCCGCTGGTCGTACGCCTGGATCAAGGGCGCGGCCGGCCCCGCGTCCAAGCAGCAGGTGAAGAAGTTCACCGACGCGGTCGTGAAGGAGATGCGACGCTACGACGTCGCCGACCAGACGCTCGGGGTGGACTTCATCGACATCAACATGCTGAACCAGTTCGGCGAGGCGAAGCTCAAGTGGGCCGACGGGATGACGCCCATGATGGAGGCGCGGGCCATCAAGAACGTGGACGAGCAGGAATGCCTGCGCGTCGTGGGGGCGATCGGGGACGCGGCCCACTGGGAGACGATGCGCTTCTTGAAGCCCGGCCTCACGGAGAACCAGGTGACCGCCCACATCATGGAGTTCCTCTACGCGATCCCCGGCATGGAAGACGTGGAGGACGTCATCGTCTCCTCGGGCCCCAACACCTGGCCCAACTGGCGGAACTTCTCCGACCGCATCATCAGGCCGGGCGAGATCGTGTTCATGGACCTCGCGGCGCTCACGTGGAACGGCTACAAGTCGTGCTACTACCGGACCTACTGCGTGGGTAAGAAGCCGACGCAGGAGATGAAGGACTACTACGCCACCGCGCTCAAGTGGCTCTACGATTCCATCCACGCGGTGCGTCCCGGCGCGACGACCCGCGACATCGCGCTCAAGTGGCCCTCGGCGCGGGAAGCGTGGGGCTACGCCGAGGAGGACCAGGCCGCCGCGAACCTCTGGGGTCACGGCCTCGGCCTCGCCCAGTACGACCAGCCGGTGATCTCGCGCATCTGGTCGCTCGACCACCCGCTCGAGATCAGGCCGGGCATGGTCTTCGCGCTGGAGACCCAGCACGGCAAACGATACGAGTGGGGGGTGCGGATCGAGGAGATGCTGATCGTCCACCCGGATCGGACGGAGATCATCAGTACCTTCCCGGTGGAAGAAATCACGGTCGTCGCCTGACGGCCCGTCGGGGGAGCTCTCCCCGAGCGACATGATGCGAACCGCCGTTCTCCAGGCGCCTCGCCGCTTCGAGGTGGCCGAACGGCCCACGCCGCGGCCCGGTCGGGGCGCGGCGCTCGTTCGCGTCGCCGCCACTGCCGTCTGCCACACGGACCTTTCCATCTACACCGGGCAGCATCCCGGCGTGCGCTACCCGGTGGTGCTCGGCCACGAGGCCACGGGCGTCGTGGAGGCGGTTGGTCCCGATGTGCGCATCCCGGTGGGCGCGCGGGTCGTGATCAACCCGATCATCGCGTGCGGCGCGTGCGACTGCTGCCTGCGGGGCGACGAGAACCTCTGTCGCCGGGCGGGGCTGCTCGGCCGCGAGCTCGACGGCTCGCTGGCCGAGCAGGTGGTTCTCGCCGAGCGGTATCTCCACCCCCTCCCCCCCGAGATCGGCCTCGAGGCCGCCACGCTCATCGAGACCCTGGCCACCGTGCACCACGCGCAGCGGCGGGTGCGCATCGATCCCGGCGACTCCGTGGTGGTGCTCGGCCAGGGCGCCACGGGACTCCTCCACACGCGGGTCGCGAAGCTCGCGGGTGCGAGCCCGATCGTCGCCGTCTCGCGGAGCGCCTGGAAGCGCGATCTGGCGCGGCGCATGCGAGCCGACGCAACCGTCGATCCGTCGGGGCGCGACGTCGTCGCCGAGGTGCTGGCGTTGACGGCTGGGCACGGCGCTGATCTCGTGATCGACACCACCGGCGATCCGCGCCTCGTGGGTTCGGCCATGGAGATGCTCCGCCCCGGCGGCGTGCTCTTGCTCTACGCGATCAGCCACGAGCCGGTGCAGGACTTCACGACGTTCCCGATGTACGTGAAGGAGCTGACGCTCGTGGGCTCGCGCGCGCTCGTCCCGGCGGATTTCGAGCCCGCCGTCCGGCTCGTGGCTACCGGCGCCGTGGAGTTGGACGGCCTCATCACCGGCTCCTATCCACTTCACCGGGCGGCGGCGGCGTTCGGCGACTACGAGCGCGATCCCGATCGCGTGCTGCGGATCCTCATTGTTCCCTGACCTCGCCGTCCGACTCCTCGATGCCGACGCGGCCACGGCCGCGCGGGTCGGGCCCAAAGCGGCGACGCTCGGTCGACTCCAGCGCGCGGGGTTACCGGTGCCCGACGGCGTCTGCCTCACCGCTGACGCCTATCGGCGCCAGGTCGCGCTCGCGAGTGTCGCCCGGACGGCACGAGAGGTCGCCGGCGCCGGGGGCCCCGAGGCGAGGCGTCTGGCGCTATCGATCCGGCTCGCCCTTGCTCGCGCCCCGCTCGACCCCGCGGTCGGCGCCGCGCTCGACGCGGCCTGGAGAGGGGTGACGAGCGGAGCCGGCGGCCAGCTCGCCGTTCGCTCGTCCGCGCTCTGCGAGGATACGGCGCTGGCATCCTTCGCCGGTCAGTTCGAGACGTTTCTCGGCATCGCCGACCGAGCGGATCTGGGCACGGCGGTGCGCGCCTGCTGGGCGTCGCTCTGGTCGCCGCGCGCGCTCCGGTATATGCGCGCCTCCCAGGTCGATCCGGCGGCGTCGGCGATGCCGGTGCTGATCCAGGGGATGGTGGAGGCCGAGGCCGCCGGCGGCGCGTTCAGTCTGACTCCGGACGAGCACATCGTGCTGACGGGTGCGTGGGGGCTCGGCTCGGCGGTCGCCCAGGGCGAGGTCGTGCCCGATCGCTACCTCGTGCGGCGCGACGCCTCGGTCGAGGCGGTGGAGCCGGGACGCAAGGAGCATCTGATCGTCTCGACGGGTGATGGCCCGCGCTGGCGCGCCGTGGAACCCGAGCGGGTCGAGGTGCCGTGTTTGACCAACGCTGAGGCCTCCACGCTCGCGCGCCTCGTGCTCGAGGCGGAGTCCGAGCTCGGTTCTGCCGTCGAGCTCGAGTGGGCGAAGGACCGGCAGGGGTTCTGGATCCTCCAATCCCGACCGCTGCGCGTCGAGCCGCGCGGCGCGACGGACGAGGTCTGGAGTCGCCACCCGGCGCTGACCGGTCAACCGGCGGGGAGCGGGTGGGGGACGGGGCCGGCGTGCCTGATCCTGGACGAGCGGGACCTCGACCGCGTCGCGACCGGCAGCATCGTCGTCACGCAGGTGGGGGGCCCGGCGCTCGCCGTCGTGCTGGGGCGCGCGGCCGGAGTCGTGGCCGAGCTCGGCGG
Organism: Candidatus Rokuibacteriota bacterium; assembly: GCA_003220315.1. GTDB lineage: Bacteria > Methylomirabilota > Methylomirabilia > Rokubacteriales > CSP1-6 > 20CM-2-70-11. The sequence continues at coordinate 5,181 of QHSA01000157.1, read as the reverse complement.
CAGCACCTCGCACCTTGCCGCGCTGGCGCGGGAGCGCGGCATTCCAGCGGTGCTCGGCGCACGGGGCGCGACGCGGCGGATCCCCGAGGGAGCCACGGTCGCCGTCGACGGCATCACGGGCGTCGTTCGCTGGGTCCACTGACGCCTTTGGTTCTGACGCCTTTGGTTCTTGACCAGCCAGGAGCCGGCGGCTAGGCTCGGCGCACCCTTCGCTGCAGTGAACCGCTCGCCCGCCCGCCCAGAGGAGGTCCGTATGTCGCCCAAGGGGAAATACGCGCTGATCACCGGAAGCTCGCGTGGCATCGGCAGGGGAATCGCCGTGAAGCTCGCGGAGCAGGGCGTCAACGTCGCCGTCCACTACTACCAGAATGACGCCGCGGCGAAGGACACGCTCGAACGCATCCGGAAGCACGGGTCGGACGGGTTCGTCGTCCAGGCGGACGTCTCGCGCGCCGACGACGTTCGCCGCATGTTCGGTCGCGTCAAGAGCGAGTTCGGCGCGTTGGATATCTTCGTGAGCAACGCGCGGCCCGAGCTGTCGGCGTTCTATCAGGCGCCGATGGACATCACCCTCGACAAGTGGGACATGGCCCTCGACTCCCAGGCCAAAGCGTTCCTGGTCGGCGTCCACGAGTCAACGCGCCTCATGGGCAAGGGAGGCAGGATCCTGGCCGTTACCTACGCGCCGAGCGCGCGCACGGGCAGCTGGCAGCCCTGGGTCGCGATGGGGTCGGCCAAGGCCGCGATGGAGTCGTTGGTCCGCTACTTCGCGGTGGCGCTGGCCAAGCGGGGGATTACGGTGAACGCTCTCAGCCCGGGGCTCACCGAAGACAGCGTCCTGAACAGCCTGCCCACCCCGGTGCAGGAGATGAGCCGCGCCTGGCACGAGGGCGGATGGACGCCCGCGGGACGGCTGACGACGCCTGCGGACATCGGCAATGCTGTGACGCTCCTCGCCGCCGAGGAAGCGGGCTGGATTACGGGCCAGGTCATCGCGGTGGACGGCGGTGCGTCGCTGATGGACACCGTCTTCCCGCTCGAGATCCAGCGGGGGTAGGGGAGGGGCGCGGGGCGGCGGCTCTCCTGCGCCGCCGCCCCCGAGCCAAACGGTCTGGACCTAGAGGGACCGGAGGAAGTTCAGGACGTCCTGCTTCTGCGACTCGCTCAGCGAGTTGTACAAACCGATCACGGTGTTGGCTTCCGACGACTGGTACTTGAGATTCCCGAAGCTCCTGTGCGCCTGGAGAGCCTGCCGCAGATCCGTCGCGCGCCCGTCGTGCAGGAAGAAGATGCGCTGGCCGAGGCCCCAGAGCGGCGCGGTTCTGAACTCGTCGCCTCCGGCTTGGCCCTGGAGGATGTCGTCGGCCAGGCCCGGCCCCATATTGTGGACCAGCAGGTCGGAGAAGAGGTTCACCGGCTTGGAGTCGAGCGCCGCGACTGTCGAATGGCCGGTTCGGAGCGCTGGCGTATGGCACAGCGCGCATCCGACCGCCGCGAAGAAGTAGCGGCCCCGGCCGATCGAGTCAGCCCCGCCCGGGGTGTCGGGCGAGGGGGTCGGCGGAGCCAGGAACCGCATGAAGAACGCAAACTTCTCGATGGCGCTCAGCCCCTCGGGCAGGGTCGTCCCGTCCGTCGCCGTCACGTTGTTGGGCGTGGTCACGAGCTGACAGGTCGGCGCCTCGTCGCGCTCGGTCTGGAACAGCTCGTTGGTGATCCCCATCTCGACGTTGTAGGCCTCACCCGAGAACAGCAGGAGCGACTTGTTCTGCGCCTTCCAGCCGAACCGCGCGATCGTTCCGTCGTTACCGTTTTGGTTCGGGTGGCCGGAGATACCGAGCGACGCCTTGACGAGCGCGTTCGCGTTGCGGTTGGCGAGAATGGCCCAGTCCGGAATCTGCTCGATCAGCCCGCTGCCGAACGTCGGCGTCGGGATCCGGAAGCTCACGTTGCCAGCCGCGAGCTGGGCCGCGAAGTTGTCTTGCTGAATGTTGCAGCCACTGGCGTCGGCCGTCCCGTCGTTCCGGCCGCTGATGACGAACAGCCCGTGGACGCCACCGTCACGGGTGCCGTTTGGCGTGTACTTGAAGCGGGCTTCCCGCACCGGCCCGTTGAGGGTGATGAACGAGGGCACCGTGTTGAGCGCGCCGAAGGCCGTGGCGACCGCGACCTGAGGATTCACTTCGGGGCTCGTCCCGCCGGTGGCCGGTTGGGAGTGGCAGCCGACGCAGCTGTCGAGGTTGAAGCGTGGGCCGAGCCCTTCCGCGAGCCCGTCGGCTTCTTCGAATTCGCCGAGCCCGGTGGTGAAGAAGTCCGGTTGGAGCCCTGTCAGGCCGTCCAGCATCCCACCGGCGCCCGCGGGCCCAACGCGCACCCCTGGGTCTCTTGCGAAGAACTGGGCCCGGGCCCCGGCCGCCGCAACCAGCACGACGGCGGCAATGGTCATGAGCATCTTGAGTTTTTTCATAGGAGTGCTCCACGACGGTGAGTCCGCTCCCAGATGAGCGAAGCCAGTGACCGCCCTCTGGGGACGAGTGGAGCAACGCGTGTGCCACAGGAGAGGCACCCTGGCAAAGCAAAAGAATTCGCGCGCTTGATTTCGATGTGACGGGACGAGATGTCAGCGAAGCGACTGACGTTCTTTCGGCTAGCTGACATTTACGGAAACTTACCATTGGCCGAAAATTATCACGCACTTTGACAGTGACGCCCGACTAGGGCATTGTCCGGGGGAACCATGCACTTCGGGATCTTCCTCGAGGAGAGACGCCGTGGGGCGGGCGAGGCTCAAGCGTTCCGCGAGACGCTCGAGCTGGCGGACGCGGCAGAGGCCTGGGGACTCGACGGCGTGTGGCTCGGCGAGATCCACTTCAATCCGGCTCGCTCCGTGCAGTCGGCGCCGCTCGCGCTGGCGAGCTTCATCGCCGCTCGCACGCGGCGCGTCCGAGTGGGGACGGCCGTGCAGGTCCTTCCGCTGGGCAATCCATTGCGGATCGCCGAAGAGGTCGCGACGGTGGATCACCTCAGCGAGGGTCGCTTCGACTTCGGCGTCGGTCGCAGCGGCTCCCCGCGCGCCTACGACGCCCTCGGTATTCCCTATGCCGAGAGCCAGGCGCGCTTCCAGGAAGCGCTGGAGGTGATCCTCGAATCGTGGAAGGGTGCGCCGTTCAGCTACCAGGGCAAGTTCTATCGATTCGAGAACGCGACGGTGTCACCACGCCCGTACCAGCTTCCCCATCCGCCCATCCGGATGGCCGCCAACTCGCTGGAGACGTTCCCCTTCGTCGGCCAGCAGGGACTCCCGCTGTTCGTCGGGCTCCGCGACCTGGATATCCCGGAGCTCGGGGTCCATCTGCAGGCGTACCGCGCGGCCTGGCGTGACGCGGGTCACGCCGGGCACGGCGACGTCTGCCTCCGCATCCCCGTCTACGCCGGCGCCACAGAACGGGAGGCCATCGACGAGCCCTGCGAAAACATCACCTACTTCTTCCGCCGTCACGCCGAGCTGGCGCGCTCGGGGCTCGGGCGCGCCGACACCGGGCCCGGCGAGCGGCGGCGCGCCCGGGTCGAAAAGCTCGAGCACCTGGCGTACGAGGAGATTTTAGAGACGCGCGTCGCGTTCGGCACCGCCGCCGGTCTGATCGATCGCCTCGCGCGGTTGCGGGACGAGCTCGGCTTGACCGGGATCGTCGCCGAGTTGAACCCCGGCGGGCTCCTCCCGATGGAACGGATGCAGCGGACCCTGCGCATCCTCACCCACGAGGTGATTCCGGCCCTCCGGTGACGGGCCTCGGAGCTCCTAGCCGCCCCACACGGCGCGCGCGGTGGCGGCGACGACCTGGAGCTTCTTCTGCTGGGCCTCGGGCGTGATGCGGTTGCCCTCCAGTGTCGAGGCGAAACCGCACTGCGGTGAGAGCGCCAGGCGCTCCCGCGGGACGATCTTGGCGGCGGCCTCGATCCGCTCCCCGAGCTCCTCCACCGTCTCGAGACGGGCCTTCTTGGTCGTCACCAGGCCGAGCACCACGATCCGGTCGTCGGGCACGGCACGGAGCGGCTCGAAGCTCCCGGAGCGCTCGTCGTCGTACTCGAGGAGAAAGCGCTGGAAGCGCGTACGCCGGAACACCCGCTCGGCGATGGGCTCGTAGCCCCCGCTCGCGTAGAACATCGACTGATTGTTACCGCGGCAGATGTGCAGACCGAATGTTATGCCGGGATGGTCGCCGATCACGGCATTGTCCATCTCGATGCACGTGTCGATGAGCCGCTCGGGATCGCTGCCGCGCCGGCGGTAGCCCTCCCGGATCGACGGGTCGAGCAGCGCCGCGTACTGAGGCGCGTCGATCTGCAGATAGGTGCAGCCCAGACGCACGAGCTCCGCCACTTCGCGCCGGGTGAAGTCGACCACGTCGGCCAGGTAGGCGTCACGGGTCGGGTAGGCCGCGCGCGACTTGTCCGGGTCGTAATACGCGGCCGCCTGCTGGGCGCTGATGAGCGTGGTCTTGCCCGGGCGCCGGGCGTGCCCGCGCAGATAGACCCATTCCTCGGCGCACATACTCCGGCGCCAGCGGAGTCGCTCGACCACCACGGGGCGCTTGAAGACGAGCTCGGCCCCCTGCTCGTTGCGGAAGGGAATCGCCCAGCCCCCGAGCTTGTCGAAGCCGTCGAGCGCCTCGATCAGATGGCCGAAGAAGGCGTAGCGCCGCATCTCACCGTCGGTGACGACCGCGAGCCCGGCGGTTTCCTGGAGCTCGATGGCCTCGTCGACGGCCCGGTCCTCGAGCCCCTTGAACTCGGCTGGCGTGAGGCGTCCGCCCTCGACGTCCCGCCGCGCCGCGACGAGGTACGCCGGGCGCAGGAGGCTTCCTACGACGTCGCTACGATAGGTCGGCATCCTCCCGCGCGTCCGACGCCCATGATACCAGGGTCAATTGCAGTCCATCGAGGGGTTGTCGACGGACGCTGTCGTGACGCCGTTCGCGTTCACGGTGACGTGGATCAGCTCGCGCATATTGAAGTTCGGCGTCGATCCCTGCGCGACGACGCGGGTGTTCACTGTCAGGGTCATCGTCGTCGCCGAACCAAAGTACGCGCTGCTGTCGCTCGTGGTCGGTATCTGATACCGGCTTCCCGTGTCCACGCCGATCCCGCTGACGTCCTGATTGTTGATGTGAATGCGAAGATGAC
>QHSA01000081.1 GCA_003220315.1 Candidatus Rokuibacteriota bacterium | reverse complement strand
TTCAGCACGACGTCGAACGTGCCGAACACATGGCTGGTGGCGGTCGCCAGCGACACGACATTCGTGCCGGTGGCGATCACGGTGCAGCTCTCGAGCTTCGGAACCGTGACCAGGACCGCGGACGGACAGATGGGCGTGCCGAGCTCGGCGAAGCCCAGAAGCGGCGAAACCCTGACGGCCTCCCCGGTGCTCAGGTCCATATGGACCCGCTCACTGACCTCGTAGAGCGTGAAGCCAGTCCCGCCAAGCTGCGCCGGCTCTGCGTGCGTGAGGGTCGGGAGCACCAGCAGGCACAGCGCGAGTCCCGCGGGGATCGATGGCCGTCTCATGTTCTCCGCCTCTCTTCGAGTCGACGATCCGGAACGCCCGGAGCCAGCACACACTCCTCCATGGTCAGGAAAGCAGGATGCGTACCAACCCCCTGAATTTTCGGATGTTGTACGAAATCAGCGTCTTGGCTTTTTCGCGCATGACGCCGGGACACGTACCGGCAAGTTTCGCGACAACGCATTGTGACCGCTCGCTCAGAAAGCGGCCGGTTTCCGGAATTTCCACGCGATGTCGGGGCCGGCCCAGGCGCGAGATCGAGGGGTTGATTCTCGGAACTCGTCTCCGTAGAATGAACCGCGGTTCAGTCATCAGCAATGCGCGATCCCGACAAGCCGCAAGCGATCATCGACGCCGCGATCCGCGTCTTCGCGCGCAACGGCTACTACAACTCGCGCGTCTCGGACATCGCGCGCGAGGCGGGCATCGCGAGTGGCACGATCTACCTCTACTTCAAGACCAAGGACGACATCCTCGTCCGGCTCTTCCGCGAGAAGATGGCCGAGTGGGTGGCCCTCGTGCGGAAGGAGGTCGCCGCCGAGCGCGACCCCCTTGCGAAGATCCGCAAGATCGTCGCCCTCCACTTCCGGGTCCTCCAGGAGAACCCCGACCTCGCCGAGGTCGTTCAGGTCGAGCTTCGCCAGGGGAACAAGTTCTTCCGCGGCGCCTCCGCCCACGAGGTCTCCGCCTATTTCGACGTCATCCAGTCGGTGCTCGAGGAGGGCGTGGCAGCCGGGCGCGTCCGGCGCGACCTGGCGCTCAAGGTCGCCACCAAGATGCTCTTCGGGGCGATGGACCAGCTGGCGACCTCGTGGGTGCTCGGCAAGCGCGCGTACCGTCTCACCGATGCAGCCGAGCCGGTCGCGTCGATCTTCCTCAAAGGAGTCACGACCGATGGCGTTTGAGACCCTGGAATTCGCGCGCGAGGAGAGCTTCGTCGTCGTCACCCTGAACCGCCCGCCGGCCAACGCGATCAGCGAGCAGCTGATGACCGAGCTCAACGCCGCCCTCAGCTCGGTGGAGGAGGACGACGCCGTGCGGTCGGTGATCATCACGGGCGCGGGCGACAGGATCTTTTGCGCGGGCGCCGACCTCGGCTCGGCGTTCTCCGGCGGCAGCGTGGCGACCTTCATCCGCTTCGGCAACGGCGTGATGCGGAGGATCGAGCGCTTCCCGAAGCCGGTGATCGCCGCGCTCAACGGCCACGCCCTCGGCGGGGGCTGCGAGATCGCCATGGCATGCCACTTCCGGCTGCTGAAGGAGACGGCGCGGATGGGGCAGACCGAGTCGAACCTCGGGATCATCCCCGGCTACGGCGGCACCCAGCGGTTGCCGCGCCTCATCGGGCGCACGAAAGCGCTCGAGTTCCTGATCCTCGGCACGCAGATCCCGGCGCCGGAGTGTCTGGCCCTCGGGCTCGTGAACCGTCTGTGCAAGGAGGGCGAGACGCTCGCCGACGCCAGGGCCCTCGCGCGGCAGATCGCCAAGCGTCCGCCGATCGCCACGCGCCTGATCATCGAGGCGGTCGACGAGGGGCTCGAGGCGCCCATCGACAAGGCGAGCGAGATCGAGGTGCGCGCATTCTTGAAGACGCTCAGGACCGAGGACGCCTCGGAGGGCATCCAGGCCTTCTTCGCCAAGCGCGAGCCGAGCTTCAAGGGGCGATAGCGGGTGGACCTCGGGATACGCGACCGGGTCGCGCTGGTCACGGGCGCGGCGCGAAGCCTCGGCAAGGCCGACGCCGTCGCGCTCGCCGCCGAAGGCTGTCGGGTCGCGATCGTCGACCTCAACGCCGAGGGCGCCGAGGAGACGGCGCGGGAGATCGAGGCCGCGGGCGGCCGGGCGCGCGGCTACGCGTGCGACATCCGCGATACCGGGCAGGTGCAGGAGGCGGTCGCGCGGATCGAGCGCGACCTCGGCGCCGTGGATATCCTCGTGAACAACGCCGGCATGATCTACACCGTCGGCCAGCTGAAGGACATGCGCGACGAGGACTGGGAGCTGAACCTCGGCGTGAACCTGACGGGCGCGTACAAGATGACCAAGGCGATTTTCCCGGGGATGCGCGAGCGGCGCTGGGGGCGGATCGTCTGCATGGCGTCGATCGCCGGGCTCATGGGCGGGTTCGGGCAAACCGCGTACGCCACGACGAAGATCGGTGTCATCGGGTTCGCGAAGTCCGTGGCCCTCGAGGGGGCGCGGTACAACGTGACGTGCAACGCGATCGCGCCGGGCATCATCGCGCCCAACGCGAAGCTGTCCCCGCTCTACGACCGGATGGTCAAGCGCGTCGCGATGCAGCGGGAAGGCGAGCCGGAGGACGTCGCCAGCGCCGTCCTCTTCCTCTGCTCCGAGCGCGCGCGGTACATCACCGGCGCCGTGCTCACCGTGACGGGAGGAATGGACCTCTTCACCTTCTAACGGCACTCGACAGTGCCACCAAGGGGGCGACCATGCCGACAGTGAAGGACACGTTCGATGCGATGTCGGGCCGGTTTCGCGCCGACAAGGCGGCCGGCACGAGCGCGGTGATCCAGTACGACGTGAGCGGCGACGGCGGCGGCACCTGGCACGCCGTCATCAAGGACGGGACCTGCGCGGTGAAGGCCGGGCCCGCGCCGAGCCCCAACCTGACGCTCCAGATCTCGGCCCCGGATTGGCTCGACATGCTCTCGGGCAAGCAGTCCGGCCAGATGCTCTTCATGTCGGGCAAGCTGAAGGTGAAGGGCGACATGGGGCTCGCGATGAAGCTCGGCTCGATGTTCCAGATGTGACGCCGCGATGGAATGGCAGGAAGAGCTCGACAAGACCTTCCGGCGGCTCGCCAACCTGCACGCACTGGTGACCAAGCCCGAGCCCAAGGTCGGCCAGACGCCGCGCGAGGAGGTCTACAAGAAGAACAAGTCGCGTCTCTACCGGTACGCCTCGTCACGGCGCCACGCGACCCCGCTCCTGTTCGTCCCGAACCTCGGGATCAGCCGGCCGTACATCTTCGACCTCCTCCCGGGCGGGAGCTTCATCGAGCACATGACGCGCGAGGGATTCGACTTCTACCTGCTCGACTGGGGCGTCTTCGGGCCCGAGGACAACGACCTCACGGTCGAGGACTGCGTGACGAAGATTCTGCCGAAGATGGCCGCGAAGGTCCTCGAGAGCTCGGGGGCGCCGGAGCTCTCGGTGCTCGGCTACTGCATGGGCGCGCCGATCTCGGCGTCGTTCATCGCGACGCGTCCCGAGGTCCCCGTCCGGAACTTCGTCGACATGGCGGGCCCGATCGACTTCGCGAAGGTCGGCCTCTTCGGCCTCTGGCTCAAGAAGGAGTACTTCAACGTCGACCGCTTCGTGGACACGCTCGGCAGCGTCCCGGCCGACCTGGTGCAGGCCGGGTTCAAGCTCATCAAGCCGACCATGGACCTGTCCACGAACCTCAACCTCTGGTGGAACCTCTGGAACGACGAGTACGTGAAAGGCTTCCAGGCGCTCAACCGGTGGGCGAACGAGTACGTCGCCTTCCCGGGGGAGTTCTTCCGGCAGTGGGTGCGCGACTTCTATCAGGAGAACAAGCTCTACCGGGGCGAGCTCGTCATGGGCGGCCGCCCGGTGCGCCTCGAGAACATCGCCTGTCCGGTGTTCGTCGTCGGCGCCAGGGAAGACTACATCGCCCCGCCCGCGTGCGTGCGAGCGCTCGTCGACGTCGTCGGCAGTAAGGAGAAGGAGTACGTCGAGCTGCCCGGCGGCCACATCTCGCTCATCGCCGGGCGCGGGGCCGCGCGCCACTGCTGGCCGAAGGTCTCGGGCTGGCTCGGCCCCCGCTCCTGACGCAACTGGAATCCCGTTAGCGCAGGGCGTCAAGCGGCGTTACACTGGAGCTCAGCGAGGCGAGCCATGGCTGACGCGACGCCCAACCAGCTCTTCGAGATGTGGCGGAAGCAGGTCGAGGAGTCGACCCAGGCCTGGACACGCCTCCTCTCGCAGCGGGCCCCCACCATGGCGCCACCGGACCCGACGGCATTCTGGCGTCCGGTGTTGGACCAGGGGCTCGAGACCTGGGCCAAGCTCTTCGCCCAGACGCCCGCGACCCCCGAGCTCCTGCCGCAGTGGAAGCAGTTCATCGACCAGTGGATCGAGGCGTGGTCGAAGGTCCTCGGCCAGGCGATGGGGACCGAGCAATTCGCCAAGCTCATGGGCCAGTCGCTCGATCAGTTCCTCGCGACGCACGGGCCCCTGCGGCGAGCCGCCGAGCAGCAGACGGAGCAGGCGCTGCAGGCGCTCCAGTTGCCCTCGCGGAGTCAGGTGACGGCCGTCGCGAAGATGCTCGTGGAGCTCGAGGAGCGGATGGAGCGCCTCGAGGACCGCATCGACGCGGTGCTGCGACGTCTCGACGCCACGGTGCCCAAGTGATCGGGAAGACGATTGCTGAGGTGACGCGCGGCGACCACGCGGAGATCGTCAGGACCGTTCAGCACGAGGACATCGCGAGCTTCATCGACGCGGTCGGCGACTTCAACCCCATGCACGGCGACGTCGCCTACGCGGCGACGACGCCCTTCAAGGAGCCGATCGCGCCCGGCATCTTCACCGCCGGGCTCATCTCGGCGGTCATCGGCACCATGCTCCCTGGCCCCGGCGCGATCTACCTCTCGCAGAGCCTCAAGTTCCTGAAGCCCGTCAAGGCCGGCGACACGATCACCGCGCGAGTCGAAGTGCTCGAGGTGATCCGCGAGCGCAACCGTCTCCGGCTCCAGACGACCTGCACGAACCAGCGTGGGGAGGAGGTCCTGGCGGGCGAGGCGTGGGTGATGCCGTCCCGGACCCACATCGTCTACGACGAGGAGCGACGGGCGGCGGCGGCGCTCGCCCGACTGGCCCTCGGGCCCTGGTCGTGGGCCGCCCAGACGATGAGCGCCTGGGCGGCGATGGTCACATCAGTAGCCCGCCGTTGATCGACACCTCGGCGCCGGTGATGTAGTCGCCGTCGGCCGAGACCAGGTAGACCACGGCCCGCGCGACCTCCTCCGGGGTTCCGAACCGCTTCAGTGGAATCTGGGCGAGCAGCTTCTCCTTCACCTTGTCCGGGATCCCCTGGATCATCTCGGTCTCGATGAAGCCCGGCGCGATCGCGTTCACCGTGACACCCTTGCCGGCGAGCTCCTTGGCGAGCGACTTTGTGAACGCCGCGACCCCCGCCTTCGACGCGGCGTAATTGGCCTGGCCGAAGTTCCCGATCTGGCCGATGACGGACGTCATATTGACGACGCGCCCGTAGCTCTGCTTGAGCATCTGATCGATGAACACCTTGGTGCAGTTGAACACGCCGTCGAGGTTGATCCCCAGCACCTTCCGCCACGAGGCGTGGTCCATCTTGACGAAGGTCTTGTCGGAGTTGATGCCCGCATTGTTGACCAGGATGTCGAGGCGCCCGAACTCCTTCAGAACTTCCTGGGCCATCCGGAACGTGTCGGGGAAGTCGCCGACGTCGGCCTGCGCGAGCATCGCGCGCCGCCCCATCTTGCGGATCTGCTCGGCCACATCCTTCGCCGCCGCCTCGCTCGAGACGTAGTTGACGGCGACGTCGGCGCCCTCGTCGGCGAGCGCCAGGGCGACAGCGCGGCCGATCCCACGGGAACCCCCGGTGACGAGTGCGGTGCGACTCTTAAGCTTCATGGTGTCCTCCTGCCGTGGTGGGCGGCCAGTCTAGCACGGGCGCCAGGGGTGGCCCTTGACGCGGAGTGTTATGCGATTCATCATGACTTCAGGGGGACTCCCCCAGAGGAGTGCCATGGCGTACGTCATCAAGCGGTACTCGAATCGGAAACTCTACGACACCCAAGAGAGTCGGTACGTGACCCTCGAGGAGATCGAAGAGATGATCCGCGCGGGCAAGGAGATCTCCGTCGTCGACGCGGCGTCGGGCGAAGACCTCACCGCCGTGACCCTGACCCAGATCATCCTCGAGAACGAGCGCAACCATCGTGGCGGCCTGCCGATCGGCTTCCTCCACCAGCTCATCAAGCACGGCGAGGCCTGGCAGGACTTCCTGCAGCGTTCGATGAAGTCGAGCCTCGAGGGCATCGTCTCCAACCAGCGTGAGATGGAGCGCGTCTTCCAGGAGTGGATGAGTCGCGCGGGGTGGGGAACCATGGTGCCCGGCGCGGGCCTCGGCGCTCGCGCCGAGGCCAAGCGCGACGGCGGGGAGCCCGACCCCGAGCGTCTCCGCGAAGAGGTGTCCGCGCTCCGAGAGCGCCTCAAGTCGCTCGAAGAGCGGCTGGAGAGGCGCAAGGCCCAGCCGAAATAGAACGGCCCGGCGGGTCGGCGCCGGGCCGTTCGGATCGCGCGTAGGGCGCGCGCGCTCAGTTCTGCGCGTACAGGTCCTTCATCTTCGACACGACGGCGGTGTACGTCTCCTGGATGCCCTTGCCCGCCTGCTCCGCAGAGGTCTGCAGCCGCTCGGCGGACCGCGTCACCGCCTGGGCCTGCGTCTCGAGGGTCTTGAACGCCTTCTGCGCGCTCTCGACGCCCTCGGCGAGGGCCTTCTGGTAGAGCTGGACCGGGTCCTTCGCACCGTCCTGCCACGCCGTCTGCCAGCGGAGCGCCGCGGCCTGCGAGTCGCGGAGCGCCTCGATCGCGGCCTGCTGCAGCTCGGCGTAGAGCTTCACGCCTTCCTTCGCGCTCGACGCGCCGAGCTCGACGAGCTCGTGCACCACGCGCTGGCTCGCATCGGCCCAGACCGTCATCGTCTCGACGGCCTTGCTGGTGGCCTGACCGAGGAACTCCTGAACCTTCTTGGGGTCGTCCATCATGACCTTCTCCTCCTGCGTCTTCCGCTTCGTTCTGGTTC
>QHSA01000080.1 GCA_003220315.1 Candidatus Rokuibacteriota bacterium | reverse complement strand
TGCGGGCAGCACCATATACGTCACGAGGTGGCCGTCCGCGTCGCGGTAGTGGAGCGCGATGCCGCGCCGACCCTCCAGGTACACCGGCTCGGCCCCCCTGAAGGCGAGCCGGTCGTCGCCGCCGAAGACCCGCGTGAGGCCGATGCCCGACTCCTGCGTGAGCCAGGGAAGCGCCGTCGGGATGGCCTCCGGGCGCCGCGCTCCCCACATGAGCGCGCGCTCGTGCTCGGCGACGACCGAGCGCATGAGCCGCTGCGCCGGATCGGCGGGCAGGATCCGGGGCAGCAGCGGCACGAACGCCAGCACGAGCACGAGCGCCGTCGCGGCCGCGGCGAACGCGGCCGCGAGCCACGCGGACCGGCGCGGCGGCGCCGGCGCCGCCGCCTCGACGATCGCCGCGTGGAGGCGCGCCGGCGCCACGTATCGAGGCAGCTCCGCCCGGAGCCGCCGCCCGAGCTCCTCGTCCGACGCGTCCGAAAAACGCTCGTTCATCACCGCTTGTAGTCGCGCAGCAACGCGCGCAACCGCTCCTTCGCCCTGAAGATCCTCGACTTGACGGTGCCGACGGGACACTCCATCACGCGCGCGACTTCCTCGAGCGGCATGCCCTCGACTTCTGCGAGCAAGAGGACGGTCCGGAATTCCTCTGGCAGGCGGCGCAGCGCGCGCTCGAGGTCCGTGTGCGCCTCCATGACGCTCGACGAGTCCTCGGGCGCGTCGTGAAACATGGGCACGTCCCAGTCCGGCACGCCGTCGTCCGCGATGGCGGACTCGCGCTCGCGGACCCGATAGAAGGTCAGGAACGTGTTCCTCAAGATTTGAAACAACCAGGCGCGGAGATGGGTTCCGGGCGTGAACCGGTCGGCGAAGCGGAACGCCCGGAGGTAGGTTTCCTGGACGAGGTCGTCCGCCTCCGGTGGGTTGCGCGTCAGGTACACCGCGAAGTTGTAGAGGGCGTCGATGTGCTCGAGGGCCAGCCGCTCGAACTCGCTTTGGGGCACGCCGGCTCAGCCCTCGAACCAACGCAGGGGATAGTCGCCCGGGCGGACTTCGTGGTCGTCGGCGACGTCCTGGAGGAGCTCGCGGATGGTTCGGTAGAGCGTCGGGTGTTCGAAGTCGGGCGCCAGGTCCGCGAGCGGCCGGAGAACGAAGGCGCGCTCCGCGAGGAGCAGGTGGGGGATGTGGAGGTCGTCGGGGACGCTCACCACCTCGCGGCCGTAGAAGAGGATGTCGATGTCGAGGGTCCGGGCGGCGAAGCGCTGCGCCTCGGGGGTGCCCGAGGGCCGCGTGCGTCCGAGCGCCGTCTCGATCGCCTGCACCCGCTCGAGCAGCGCGCGCGGCGGCAGCGTGGTCTCGACCGCGACGACGCAGTTGAGGTACCAGCGCGTCTCGTCCCGCGTCCGGCCCGGCTCGCTCTCCCAGGGCTCGGCCTCGTAGAGCGGGGAGGCGCCGACGATCTCGACGGCCTCGAGCCGCGCGAGCCGCTCGAGCGCCTCACGGAGCAGCGCCAGGCGATCGCCGAGGTTCGAGCCGAGGCTGAGGAACGCGCGCGGCATCAGCGTCGCCGGACGAGCTCGACCGCGGGCGTGCCGACGAGCCCGTGGAGCGGGGGCGTGAGCTTCCGGACGCGGACGCGGACCTCGTGCGCCGGGAACTCACGCAGGAGCGCGTCGACCATGAGGCCGGCGAGGCGCTCGATGAGGTTGACGCGCTGGCCGGTCCCGATCTCGACGATGCGGCGGGCGACCGCGCCGTAGTCGACCGCCGCGCCCAGGTCGTCGGACAGCGCCGCGGGCCCGAGGTCGAGGGCGAGCTCGGCGTCGACCGAGAACCAGGCGCCCACCGTCTGCTCGGCCTTCGTCAGGCCGTGCTGGCCGTAGAACCGCACATCCTCGAGGAGGAGCTTGTCCGCCATCAGAGCTTGACGACGGGGTTCTTGAGGATCCCGATGGACTCGATCCGCACCTCGACCCGGTCACCCGGCCGGAGCGGGCCGACCCCCGCGGGTGTCCCCGTCGTGATCACGTCACCCGGGAGCAGCGTCATCACCTGGGAGACGCGCGCCACGAGGTCCTCGATCGGGAAGACCATCTCCTTGGTGCTCGAGGACTGACGGACCTCGCCGTTGACGTAAGCCTCGATCGCCAAGGCGCTCGGGTCGATGTCGGTCGTGACGCACGGGCCGATCGGGCAGAACGTGTCGAACGCCTTGGCCCGGGTGCCACGCCCGTCCTTCTCCTGCAGGTCCCGCGCGGTCACGTCGTTGAGGCACGTGTAGCCGAGGATGAACTCGCGGGCGCGCGCGACGGGCACGTCGCGGCAGCGGCGCTTGATGACGACCGCGAGCTCGGCCTCGTGCTCCACGCGCGCGGAGATGGACGGGTACACGATCGGATCGTCCGGCCCGATGAGGGTCGTCGTCGGCTTGAGCAGCATGACGGGCTCGGCCGGGATCGCCCGCCTCAGCTCCGTCGCGCGGTCCCGGTAGTTGAGGCCGATCCCCACGATCTTGGACGGGAGGACGGGCGCCAGGAGGACCACGTGCTTGAGCAGGTGACGGCGCCGGCCCCGCCGGAAGATCGTGAAGGGTGTCCCCGCGTACTCGACGACGGTCGCGCCCTCGAGCGCGCCGTACCGTGTCTTGTCACCCGCTTTGAACCGCACGATCTGCATGGCCGCGTCGCTAGGTGAGGCCGAGCACGTCCTGCATCGAGTAGAGGCCGGGCGGCCTCCCGGCCACGAACCGGACCGCGCGCAGGGCGCCGCGCGCGAGCGTGTCGCGGCTGTGCGCCCGGTGGGTCAGCTCCAGACGCTCGCCCAGCGAGCCGAACGACACGGTGTGCTCGCCGACCACGTCGCCCGAGCGGAGCGAGAGGACGGCGATCTCGCTTCGGGTGCGCTCGCCCGGCAGGCCTTGCCGGCCGCACACGAGGACCCGGTCGAGGTCGCGCCCCAGGGCCGCGGCGACGATCTCTGCCATCCGGAGGGCGGTTCCGCTCGGCGCGTCCTTCTTGAAGCGGTGGTGGGTTTCCGTGATCTCGACGTCGTACTCGTCGCCGAGAGCCTTGGCCATCGTGCCGAGGAGGCTGAACGCGACGTTCACGGCGACCGACATGTTCGGCGAGACGAGGATCGCGGCGCGCTTCGCCAGGTCCATGATCTCCGCGCGCTGCGCCGCGGTGAAGCCGGTGGTGCCGATCACCGCTCGCGCCCCGTTCCGGGCGACGAGCCGCAGGTGCTCGAGCGAGGCCTCCGGGACGGAGAACTCGACGAGGACGCGGTCGGGGGTGACGACCGTGGCGGGATCGCCGCCCACCGCCACACTCACGCGCCCGACCCCGGCGAGCTCCCCGGCGTCCCGGCCGAGCGCGGGGTGCGCGGGCGCCTCGAGCGCGCCCACCAGGCGCAGGTCGGGAGCGCCCTGGAGGCACGCGACGACACGCGTCCCCATGCGGCCGGCGGCGCCGGCCACGACGACGTCGACGGGACGACCCGCCGGGGGCGCCGAAGCACCGGCGGTCGGTGAGGCCACGGGCATCGTGACCGGTTACTTCACGAGGGCGTACTGCGTGAGGATCGCGCGCAACCGCTCGCGGTTCGCGTCGCTCATCCGGCACATCGGCAGCCGGAACTCCGGCTCGAGCATGCCGGCCATCGCCATCGCCTCTTTGATCGGGATCGGGTTCGTCTCGAGGAACGCGGCCCGCGCCAGCGGGAAGAGCCGGTAGTGGAGGTCGCGCGCGCGCTTCCAGTCCCCCTCGAGCGCGGCGTGGACCATCTCGGCGGTCTCGCGCGGCAGGATATTGGCGATGACCGAGACGACGCCGTGGCCGCCGATCGCGAGGAGCGGAAGGGTGAGGTTGTCGTCGCCCGAGAGGACCGAGAAGTCGGGCCCGCACGCCGCGATCACCTGGCTCATCTGGTCGAGCGACCCCGACGCCTCCTTCACGCCGAGGACGTTCTTCACGTCGCGGACCAGGCGCTCGAGCGTCCCCGTCTCGACGTTGACGGCCGTGCGGCTCTGGATGTTGTAGACGAGGATCGGGATCGCGACCGTCTCGGCGACCGCGCGGAAGTGGCGGTAGAGCCCGTCCTGCGTGGGCTTGTTGTAGTACGGGTTGACGACCAGCGCGCCCGCGGCGCCCGCGCGCTCGGCGTGCCGGGTCAGGTCGATCGCCTCGGCCGTCGAGTTCGAGCCGGTGCCCGCGACGACCTTGAGCCGCCCGCGGGCGGCCTCGATCACGACCTCGACCACGCGCTTGTGCTCGTCGTGCGAGAGCGTCGGCGACTCTCCCGTGGTCCCGCAGGGGACGATGCCGTCGGTCCCGTGGCTCGCGTGGAGCTCGACGAGCTCCCGCACCTTCGCCTCGTCGAGCTTGCCGTTCCGGAACGGGGTGACCAGCGCGACGAACGAACCCTGGAACGGGGCACTCATAGGACTGTCTCCCCCGCCACCAGGTCCTCGTAGGTCTCCCGGCGGCGCACGATCGTGTAACGGTTGCCGTCCACCAGCACCTCGACGGCGCGCGGCCGCGTGTTGTAGTTGGACGCCATCGCGGAGGCGTAGGCGCCGGCGCTCATGATGGCGAGGAGGTCACCCTCCTCGGTCCGCGCCAGCGCGCGGTCCTTCGCGAGGAAGTCCCCCGACTCGCAGATCGGGCCGACGACGTCCACCGTCTCCCGGGGCGCGTCGAGCCGCGCCTCCGCGACCGGCTGGAGCTCGTGATACGCGTCGTAGAGGGCCGGGCGGATGAGGTCGTTCATCGCCGCGTCGACCACGACGAACGTCTTCTCCCCGGTCTCCTTGCGGTAGAGCACGCGCGTGAGGAGGATCCCGGCGTTGCCGACGATCGACCGACCCGGCTCGAGCAGCACCGTGACGCCGAGCTCGCGAAGCGCCGGCAGCAGGACCCTCGCGTACTCGCGGTGGGTCGGCGGCGCCTCGTCGCGGTAGCGGATGCCGAGGCCGCCGCCGACGTCGACCATGCGGATCTCGATCGACCGCTCGCGCAGGGTCTTGACGAGCGCGGCGATGCGCGCGACGGCGTCGGCGAGCGGCGCCGCCTTGGTGAGCTGCGAACCGATGTGGATGTCCGCGCCGACGACCTCCACGCCCTTGAGGCTCGCCGCCTCCGCATAGACCTCGTGCGCCTGCGCGAAGGGGATCCCGAACTTGGAGGTCTTGAGCCCGGTGGCGATGTACGGATGGGTCTCGGGATCGACGTCGGGATTCACACGGAGCGCCACCGGCGCGCGCACGCCAGTCTCCCGGGCGACGTCGTCGAGCGCGCGGAGCTCGCTCAGCGACTCGACGTTGAACATGAGGACCTCGGCCTTGAGCGCCTCGCGGAGCTCGTCGCGCGTCTTGCCCACGCCGGAGAAGATGATCCTCCCGGGAGGAAAGCCCGCGCGCAGCGCGCGGAAGAGCTCGCCGCCCGACACGATGTCGGCGCCGGCGCCGGCGCGCGCGAGCGTGCCGAGCACGCCGAGATTCCCGTTGGCCTTGACCGAGTAGCAGACGACGTGCGGGACCTCGGCGAAGGCGTCGTCGTAGCCCCGGTAGCTCTCCAGCAGGGCCGCCTTCGAGTAGACGTAGGCGGGCGTGCCGACGTCGGCGGCGAGGGAGCGCAGCGACACCTGCTCGCAGCAGAGGTCGGAGTGGCGGTAGGCGAAGTGAGCCATGTAACGTTTGTTCGTAGCATCCACGCGGGGTGAAGTCAAGGCACGCTGACCGTCACCTCGTTCGAGTGCCGACTCTGGTTGGGGAGCGAGGCTCGATCCTGCGCCGTCACGGCGTAGCGGTACGTGCCCCGCGGCACGTCACGGTCGACGAACGCGGTCGTCGGCGCGCGCGTCGAGCCCACGCGGACGAAGGCGCCCTCGGCCGCGGCGCGGTAGACGACGTAGCCGGCGACGTCGGAGTCCGGGCTCGGGCTCCACGAGAGCCGCACCGTGGCCGCCGACGGAATGGCGACGAGGTTCTCCGGCGGCCCGGGGGGCGTCGTCTTCCGCGGGGTCACCGCGACGCGCGCCGACGGCGCGCTATAGGCCGTCGTCTCGCCCTCGGTGCGGACGGCGCGGATGGCGTAGGAGTAGGTGCGCTCGTTCTCCAGCCCGCGATCCGTGAGCGCGAGGCGGCCGGGCGCCGCCGTCGCCACGGGCGTGAGCTCCCCGTCCGCTGCGGGCGCCCGGAGCACCTCGTAGGCGAGCGGGCCCGCCGCGGCGCTCCCGTCCACGAACCGCGCGGGCGGCTGCCAGGCCAGGTGCGCCTCGCGCTCTCCGGGACGCGCGGTGACGCCCGCGGGCGGCTCCGGCGCGGCGATATACGTGACCGAGGCGCGTCGAGAGGGCGGGCTCGTGCGCCGGCGCGCGTCGGCGGTGACGACCACGTACGTGTAGCGCCGGCCGTACGTGAGGTCCCGGCCGTCGGTGACGGTGACGCGGTGACCCGCCACGAACGCCGGCGCGGGCGCGTCCAAAGAGACGGCCGTGATCTCCGTGTAGCCGGCGATCCGACCGTCGACCTGCATCGCCGGCTTCGGCTCCCCACCCCCCGCGTCGTCCACGCGGAAGACGCGCGCCAGCGTGAGGTCGCGCAGCGGGGTGCCGTCGACACGCCGTGTGGGGTTGGTCCAGCTGAGCTCGATCGTCGACGCGCGGACGACGACGGCGAGGTCGCCGGCGGCTCGCGGGACGCGCGCCTCGGGCGCCGCGGGCGGTCCCTTGCGCCCGCACGCCGCGAGCGAGAGCGTCGTCAGGAGGACGCCCGCGGCGAGGCGTGCGCGGGGGCTCATCCGTGGGCGATCAGCGTGCGAGCCAGGGCGAGCGTGCGGCGCACGGCCGCCGGCGCCGTGCCGCCGGTCACGGCCCGCGCCCGGAGCGAGGCCTCGACCGTGATCGCGTCCTTGACGTCGCCGTCGATCAACGGCGAGAAGCGGCGAAACTCGGGGAGCGTGAGGTCCTCGAGCGTCTTGCCCTCGTCGAGGGCGTAACGCACGAGCCGGCCGACGACCTCGTGCGCCTGGCGAAAGGGCAGGCCCTTCCGCACGAGGTAGTCCGCGAGGTCGGTGGCGGTCGAGAAGTGCTCCCCCGCGGCGCGCCGCATTCGATCGGTGCGGAACGTGAGCGTGGCGAGGAGCGGCGGCAGGACGCCGACGATCGCCTCGAGCGTGTCCACGGAGTCGAAGAACGGCTCCTTGTCCTCCTGCATGTC
>QHSA01000079.1 GCA_003220315.1 Candidatus Rokuibacteriota bacterium | reverse complement strand
ATGAGCAGCGTCGGCGTCGCCTCGAGGAGCCGGCGCAGCCGCTTCGAGCGGAAGGTCAGCTCGACGACCGCGGAGTTGAGGCCGAGGATGACCATCGCGCCGAGGAGCCCGCCCCCGAGCGAGTTGTCGGGACCGATGACCGCGTTCTGAACCACGTTCGAGATGATCAGCAGCACCACGAGGTCGAAGGGGGTGAGCTGGCCCACCTGACGCTTGCCCGTGAACCGGAACGCCAGGAGCACGAACAGGTAGACGACGACCGACCGTAGCACCTTCTCCCAGATTCCGATCTCGGGAACGAAGAGGCTCATCATGCGCACCCTCCCCGCGGCGGCTGCAGCGTTATGTCTTTTCGTCCTTGTCCTTCGCGGTCTTGTCCTTCGCGTCCGGCGTCTGCGCGCCCTCGTTGATGCCCTTCTTGAACTCGTTGATCGAGCGTCCGAGGGAGCGCGCCAGCTCGGGCAGTTTGCTCCCGCCGAATAGCACGAGCCCGATGATGAGAATGACGATGAGCTCCTGACTCCCCAGTCCAAACATGGCCGACCTCCTCCTCGCGAAGGCATTCGTGTGCGTCGAGAGCCCGACGAACGCTACGCGAGGGGCGGCGCGCGCGGCGCACGCCGGAGCGCGCGCACACCCGCGGGAGGCGAGTCTTGCGGGAGCGGCCACGCCGGCGCAGGCGACGGCGGGACGACCGCGATGCCATCGAACACGAGCGCCGGCGCCTGGTCCCACACGAGTGCGAGGAGCTCGTCCCCGTCCGCGCCGTCGTAGAAGCCGCCGACCCACGTCGGATCGGGCACGTTGGCGGCGGCGATCACGGGGGCCACGACCACCAGCGCCGTGAAGAGGAGCGCGAACGCCGCCCGCCGTGCCACCACCCGATCCCGGCTCACAGGTGAATCGCCTGACCGAGCGCGCCGAGCGTCGCCTCGAGCGCTGCCTCGGACAGGGTCGGATGGGCGTGGATCGTGTGGATGACCTCCTCCAGCGTCGCCTCGACGGTCCGGCCCACGGCGAACTCGTGGATGATCTCCGTCGCCTCCGGGCCGACGATGTGCACGCCCAGGATCTCGCCCGTCGCCTTGTCGGCGACGACCTTGACGAAGCCCTCCGTGTCGCCGAGGGCGACGGCCTTGCCGTTCGCGGTGAACGGGAATCGCCCGACGCTCACCTCGCGCCCGTTCTCCTTCGCGCGCGCCTCGCTCACGCCGATCGAAGCGATCTGAGGACGGCAGTAGGTGCACGCTGGCACGTTCCCGTAATCGAGCGGCCGGGGATCGCGCCCCGCGATCGCCTCGGCGGCCACCACGCCCTCCGCCATCGC
Source organism: Candidatus Rokuibacteriota bacterium (assembly GCA_003220315.1). Lineage (GTDB taxonomy): Bacteria > Methylomirabilota > Methylomirabilia > Rokubacteriales > CSP1-6 > 20CM-2-70-11. Next base: position 6,642 of record QHSA01000079.1, on the reverse strand, counting down.
CTTGTGCGCGAGGAGCGGCGGCCCGACCATGTCGCCGATCGCGTAGACGCCCGGCACCGACGTCTCCATCCGTGGCGAGACCGTCACGAACCCACGGTCGAGGCGAACGCCGAGCGGCTCCAGACCGAGACCCGTCACCTTTGCCGCGCGGCCGACGGCCATCAGCACCTGCTCGGCTTCGAGCCTGCCGGCGTCGGTCTCGACGGCCACGCCTGCGCCCCCGGGCTTCACCGAGGCCACCTTCACGCCGGTCTTCATCTCGATGGACCGGCGCCGGAACGCCCGCGCAAGCTCCTTGGAGACCTCCTCGTCCTCGAGGGGTACCAGGCGGGGCAGCGCCTCGAGGATCGTCACCTGGACGCCGTAGGAGGCGTAGACGTCGGCGAACTCGACGCCGACCGCGCCCGCGCCGATCACGATGATCGACTTGGGCGGCTGCTCGTTGCGCACGGCGCCATTGGAGGAGAGCACCGTCTTCTCGTCGATGGGGACGCCGGGCAGAGACTTCGGCTCGGAGCCGGTCGCGAGGATTGCCGACGTGGCCTGGATCGTCTCGGTCCCGCCCGGCCCGGACACCTCCACGGCACCGCGCGCCTTGAGGACGCCACGACCCGGGACGAGCGTGATCTTGTTCTTCCTGAACAGGAACTCGACGCCCTTCGACATGCGGTCGGCGACGCGGCGGCTCCGCTGGATCGCCTCGGCGTAGCTCGCCTCGAAACCCGCGAGCCGGATGCCGAACTCCGCGGCGCGCCCGAAGAGGTTCACGACCTCGGCGTTGCGCAGGAGCGCCTTGGTCGGGATGCACCCCCAGTTCAAGCAGACACCGCCGGGCCGATCGTCCTCGACGGCCGCCACCGACAGACCGAGCTGAGCGCACCGGATCGCGGCGACGTAGCCGCCGGGCCCCGTGCCGACGACGGCGACATCGACCTTCACAGGCTCGCCTCGCACGGGGGCGCCTGCGGCAACCCCGACGTGCTGCGGCTTCGCACTCCCTTCACAGGCTCGCCTCGCACGGGGGCGCCTGCGGCAACCCCGACGTGCTGCGGCTTCGCACTCCCTTCACAGGCTCGCCTCGCACGGGGGCGCCTGCGGCAACCCCGACGTGCTGCGGCTTCGCACGGCCACGCGAATAGCCATCGTGCTACACCAGGAGCCGCAGCGGCTCTTCGAGCAACCGCTTGACGTCCTGGAGGAACCGCGCGCCCATCGCGCCGTCCATCGCCCGGTGGTCGCAGGAGAGCGTCAACGCCATCCGCCGCCCGACGCCGAGCCCCCCGTCGTCGACGACCGGGACGCGCCGCACGGAGCCGACGGCGAGGATCGCGCCCTCGGGCGGGTTGATGATCGCAGAGAACTCGACGACGTCGTACATCCCGAGGTTGGAGATCGAGAACGTGGCGCCCGAGAGCTCCGTGACGCGCAGCTTCCGCACCCGGGCGCGTTCGACGAGATCACGCGCCTCGACGGCGATCTGGGCAAGCGACTTCGCCTGGCAGTCCCGGAGCACGGGCGTGATGAGCCCGTCGTCGAGCGCGACCGCGATGCCGATGTGCGCGCGGTGCCAGACGCGGATCGACTCGCCCTGGAAGGAGGCGTTCACGCCGGGGTGTCGGAGGAGCGCCAGCGCGCAGGCGCGCACGACGAGGTCGTTCACCGAGACCTTCGGCTGGCCCTCCAGCGCGTTCAGCTCCTCGCGGAGCTCCCAGGCGCGATCCATCGCGACCTCGCTCGTGACGTAGAAATGCGGGACGGGCGCCTTCGAGAGCGGCAGACGCTTGGCGATCGTCGCCCGGATCTGGGAGAGCGGCCGGTCTTCGTACTCGACGGCCGGGACGGTCGGCGCGGCGGCCGGCACGGCCGTGACCGTCACGGCGGCCGCGTCGACGTCGCGCCGGATGATCCGACCACCGGGTCCGGTGCCCCGGATCAGCCGCAGATCCACACCCGCCTGCGCCGCGATCTTCTTGGCCAATGGTGACGCCTTCACGCGCCCGGTCGCCACCGCCGTCGGAGCGGTTGGGGCCGGGATGCCAACGGCCGGAGCGTTGACGGCGGGCGCTGCGGGGGCCGGTGTCGACACCACGGCCGGTCGCGGGGGCGGCGCGGGTGCTGGTGCCGCGCTGGGGGTCGGGGCGGCGGGGGGCGCTGAGCGAGCGTCGTTCCGAGCGGAAGCGCTCCCCGCCGCCCCGACCCCGGCCGCCGCCGGTGCCGGTGCCGGTGCAGACGCGAGCACCGCCGCGATGTCGTCGCCCGGCTCGGCGATGACGCCGATCAGCGTCCCGACGGGCGCTTTCTCGCCGGCGGGCACGAGGACCTTGCGGAGCACCCCGGCGCCGAACGCCTCCATCTCGACGTCGGCCTTGTCGGTCTCGATCTCGGCGAGGATGTCGCCGCCCTGGATCCGGTCGCCCTCCTTCTTGAGCCACTTGATGATCTTCCCGGTCTCCATCGCCTCGGAGAGTTTCGGCATGACGACCTTGGTGACGGCCATCGTCAGCTCCCGTTCGCATTGCAGACGCGGCGGATCGCGGCTGCGATCTTGTCCTTCGAAGGCGTCTTGAGCTTTTCGAGGTTCCGCGCGTACGGCATCGGGGCGTTGGCCCCCGTCACGCGCTCGACCGGCGCGTCGAGGTCGTCGAAGGCGTGCTCGGTCACGAATGCCGAGATCTCCGAGCCCATGCCGGCGAACCCCGCGCCGGCCTCCACCACGACGACGCGGTGGGTCTTCCGCACCGACCCGATGATCGTGTCGACGTCCATCGGGCGGAGCGTCCGTGGGTCGACGAGCTCGACCGAGATCCCCTCCTTCGCCAGCTCGTCCGCCGCCTCCATGGACCGGTACATCATGCCCATGTAGGCGATCACGGTGACGTCGGTGCCCTCGCGGCGCACGATCGCCTGGCCGAGCGGGATGACGAAGTCGGGATCCTCCGGCACCTCGCCCTTCACGGGGTAGAGCGTCTCGGCCTCGATGAAGATGACGGGGTTGTCGTCCCGGATCGCGGACTTCAGAAGCCCCTTCGCGTCCATCGGCGTGGTCGGACGCACGACCTTGAGCCCCGGCACGTGGTAGAAGTACGTCTCCATCGACTGCGAGTGCTGCGCCGCGAGCTGTGCCGCCGGCCCGCCCGGCCCGCGGATGACGAGCGGCACGTTGTACTGGCCGCCCGACATGTAACACATCTTCGCGGCCGAGTTCACGATCTGGTCGAGGGCGAGGAGCGCGAAGTTGAACGTCATCATCTCGACGACGGGCCGGAGGCCGAGCATCGCGGCCCCGATGCCGAGGCCGGTGAACCCGGACTCGGCGATCGGCGTATCGACGACCCGCGCGGGCCCGAACTCCTTGAGAAGCCCCTGCGTCACCTTGTAGGCGCCCTCGTAGAGCCCGACCTCCTCGCCCATGACGAACACGCGCGGGTCGCGGCGCATCTCCTCGCGGAGCGCCAGGTTCAGAGCCTCGCGATAGGTCATCACCGCCATCTCAGTCCTCCTTGTAGATGTCGGTGAACAGCTCCTCGTCGGGCGGCTCCGGGGAGGCGTCGGCGAACGCGACGGCCTCGTCGATCCGGTCGTTGACGTCCTTCTCGATCGCCCGCACGTCGGCCTCGGTGAGGATCCCGGCCTTGAGCGCGCGCTCGCGGAGCATCACGATCGGGTCGCGCTGCTTTTCCCGCTCGACCTCCTCCTTCGTCCGGTACACCGCGCCCGCCGGGTCGCGCATCGAGTGGCCACGAAACCGGTAGGTGTCCGCCTCGATCAGGGACGGCGTCTTGTCCCGCCGCGTCCGAGCGACGGCCCGGCCGACGACCTCGCGGATCGCGAGGACATCCATGCCGTCGACCTTCTCCGACGGGATTCCGTACGTCTGGCCGAACTTCCAGATCTCGGTCTGCGCGAGGGCGCGGTCGGTGGAGGTGCCCATCGCGTAGCGGTTGTTCTCGCAGAGGTAGATCACGGGGAGCTTCCAGAGCGCCGCGAGGTTCAGCGACTCGTGGAACTCCCCCTGGGGGACGGCGCCGTCGCCGAAGTAGCAGACGACGACCGCGTCCCGCGCCTCGTACTTGATCGCGAAGGCGGCGCCCGCGGCGAGCGGCAGGTGCGCGCCCACGATCGCGTGGCCGCCGAGAAAGTTGACGCTCCGGTCGAACAGGTGCATCGATCCGCCCTTGCCCTTCGAGAGCCCGTCCCGGCGGCCGAAGAGCTCGGCCATCACCCGCCTCGGGTCGGCGCCCTTGGCGAGGCAGTGGCCGTGATCGCGGTAGGCGGAGATCGCGTAGTCGTCGGCGCGGAGGACCGAGGTGGCGCCGACCGCGACCGCCTCCTCGCCGATGTAGAGGTGGAGGAACCCGCCGACCTTGCCCAGGGCGTAGGCCTCCGCCGCCTTCTCCTCGAAGCGGCGGATCAGGAGCATGTCGTGCAGGAGCCGCCGCGCCAGCTCGGCGTCCACGCCGAGGGCCGACGGCCCTTTCCGCTCCGGGATCGTCTTGGCCATGCCTCCCCTCCAGCTACCAGCGCATCAGGCTGAGGTCGTCCACCGACAGCCGTCGGCGGAGACGGAAGATCGCGACGATGATCGCGAGCCCCACGGCCGCCTCCGCCGCGGCGACCGCCATGACGAAGAACACGACCGCCTGGCCGTCGGCGTTACCGACACGGCGGCCGAACGCCACGAGCGCGAGGTTCGCGGCGTTCAGCATGAGCTCGATCGACATGAACATCACGAGCGGGTTGCGCCGGATGACGACCCCGACCACCCCGATCGTGAAGAGGATCGCCGACAGCCCGACGTAGTACGACTCGGGCACCATACCTTACACCCTCCGCCGCGCCAGGAGGAGCACCCCGACCATCGCGGCGAGCAGCAGGACCGAGGTCAGCTCGAAGGGGAAGAGATACCTGGTGAACAGGAGACCGGCGATCGACTCGACGCCGCCGCCGACGGACGGGGCGCCGCTCCCGGCTCCGCCACGCGCGCCACGCACCACGACGATCAGTTGGAGGAAGAGGAGCGCGCCCGCGGGGAACGCCAGAAGCCGCCAGGCGCGCCGCGGGTCGGGGCCCGTCTCCTCCTTGCCGGGGATGAGGACCATGATCGCAAAGACGAAGAGGACCATGATCGCGCCGGCATAGACGATCACCTGCGCCCAGGCCAGGAACTCGGCGCCGAGGGTCTGGTAGAGCACGGCGATCGCGCCGAGGTTCACGACGAGGAAGAGCGCCCCGTGGATCGCATTGCGCCTGAGGACGAGCCCCAGCGCGGCGACGACGGCGATCGCGGCGACGACGAAGAAGGCCGCGTGCGCCATCACGGCCTCCGGTCCGCGGGGATCGGCACGGGCGAGGTCGGACGGCCGTCGCGGCCGGCGGGCTCGAGTGCCAACAGCATCTCCTTCGTGTAGATCATCCCGTCCCGGCTGTAGGACGAGAACTCGAGGATCCCCGTGTCCATCCGGATCGCGTCCTCCGGGCACGCCTCCACACAGTAGCCGCAGAAGACGCACTTGCCCAGATCGATGTCGAAGCGCGCGGGAACCTTCTCGATCTCCGGGTTCGGGTGCTCGGCCGCGACGATGTAGATGCAGCGCGCCGGGCACACGGTCTCGCACATCATGCACGCCACGCAGCGCGGCGAGCCGTCCTCGCGCCTCACGAGCCTGTGAAGCGATCGCAGACGCGGCGAGTACGGCCGCCGCTCCTCGGGATACTGGATCGTGACCGCGCCCCGCGCGGTCTTCCGTCCGAGCGCGTGCGCGAGGTGGAGGCCCATGTTGCGAAAGAAGTGGGCGGCCGTGAGCGCCAGCCCCGAGAGCACCTCCACGAGATAGAAGCGCTGGAGCAGCTTCACGCGCGCCCCCCCCAGAGCAGGAGCCCGATCCCGGTGACGACGATGTTCAGGATCGACAGCGGGAAGAGCCCGAGCCAGCCCAGACGCATCGCCTGGTCGTAGCGGAAGCGGGGCAGCGTCCAGCGGATGAGCATCATGACGAAGATCATCGCGCAGACCTTGACGACGAACGCGCCCACCTGGAGCAGGGTGACGAGCAGGTGAGGCAGCGCGACCGCGCCGCCCCACGGAAACCGGAAGCCGTCCGGGACGAGGTAGGGCACCTGCCAGCCGCCGAGGAAGAGCGCGGTCGTCATCCCCGCGATCACCACGGTCTCGAGGAAGTCGGCCATCGCGAACATCCCGAACTTCATCCCGCTGTACTCGATGAAGTAGCCGATGATCTCGGACTCGCCCTCCGGCGTGTCGAAGGGGATCCGCTTGGTGGCGGCGATGCCCGCCGTGAGGAACAGGACGAAGGCGAGCGGCTGCGTCACGATCCCCCACGCCGGGAGCCACCCCCAGAACAGGCGCCCCTGCGCGCGCACGATGTCCATCATGTTGAGCGAGCCATAGATCATCACCACGCCCATGATCGAGGCGCCGATCGCGATCTCCGCGGAGATCATGAGGGCCGCGGCGCGCTGGCCGCCCAGGAGCGCGAAGTTGTTGGCCGACGACCAGCCGGCCATCATCACGCCGTAGACACCGAGCGAGAGCATCGCGAACACGTAGAGGATTCCGACGTTCAGCGTCACCGCCTGCAGCGGGATCTCGCGCCCCGCCACGCGGAGCACGTCGCCGAAGGG
>QHSA01000078.1 GCA_003220315.1 Candidatus Rokuibacteriota bacterium | reverse complement strand
GCGGCGAGGTCGCCGGGCGATGCCCAGGGCAGGAGCCAGTGGAGCAGGGGCAGGAGGAGCTCGCCCGTGTGCGCCGCGCTGCCGGTGTCGGTCGACAGAAGCATGATGACACCCATCCAGAGCACCGGGGGGAGCCAGTGGGCGGGACGCATCGCCTGTTATCATACCGAGCATGGCCAGGGTGGATTGGAGCTATCACCGCAAGGGCTGAACTTCCTGCGCCCGCGCGCAAGAGTTTCTTGCGAAGAGGAAGGTCAGCGTCGTCGAGCAGGTGGACACGCGGAAGTCGCCGATCACCGGCGAGGCCGCGCTCGGCGTGACGAAGGACGTCGACGAGGTCTGGGTCGCCAGGGGCAAGAAGGCCGTCCGCGTGGACCTCACCGTGTCCCGGCCGCCGAAGGCCGAGCTGCTCCAGCTTCTGCTCGGGCCGACCGGCGGGCTCCGGGCGCCGACGCTTCGGGTCGGTCGGACGCTGCTCGTCGGGTTCAACGCGGAGGCGTACGCGAAAATCTTAACGTAGAGGTCGGTCGGGGCCCATCCGTCGTGATAGAGTTGGCGCGATGCTCGGCGAGATCCTCGACGATCTGCTGACCTCACCGTCGACGGGGCCGTGCATCACGGCGACCCGCCACTTCGCCCCCCGACCTCCCGTGCTCGTCCCGTTCCCACCTTCCCTCGACCCCCGGATCGCCGACGCCCTGCGCGCGCGCGGGATCGACGAGCTCTACTCGCACCAGGCGCGCGCGTGGGAGCTGATCGCGCAGGGCCATCACGTCGTCGTCGTCACCCCGACGGCCTCGGGCAAGACGCTCTGCTACAACCTCCCCGCCCTCCAGTCCTTGCTGCACCAGCCCGACGCGCGCGTCCTCTATCTCTTCCCGACGAAGGCGCTCGCCCAGGACCAGCTCGCGGAGCTCGAGGCGTTGGCGAAGAGCCTGCCCGAGATGCGGATGTTCACCTACGACGGCGACACGCCCCAAGACGCGCGGCGTGCCGTCCGCGCGCGGGCGAATCTCGTGCTGACGAACCCCGACATGCTCCACTCGGGGATCCTCCCGCACCATACGAAATGGGCGACGCTCTTCCAGAATCTTCGCTATGTCGTCATCGACGAGCTCCACGCGTACCGGGGCGTCTTCGGCAGCCATCTCGCCAATGTCCTCCGGCGCCTCCACCGGATCTGCCGCCACTACGGCGCGACGCCGCAGTTCGTCATGGCCTCAGCCACGATCGCCAACCCGGGCGAGCTGGCCCGGCGGCTCGTGGGAGAGCCCGTGGAGGCGATCGCCGAGAGCGGCGCGCCGACGGGCGACAAGACGTTTGTCTGCTACAACCCGCCCGTCGTGAACCACGAGCTCGGCATCCGCGCGCCCTACCTGGGGGAGGCGGCGAAGCTCGCGATTCGGTTCCTCCGGGAGCGGATCGCGACGATCGTCTTCGCCCAGAGCCGCCTCGCGACCGAGGTGTTGCTGACCTCCGTCAAGAACGGCGTCGCCGACAAGACCGGCGACAGCGGGATCGTCCGCGGTTACCGCGGCGGCTATCTCCCGACGCGCCGGCGGGCAGTCGAGAAGGGCCTGCGCGAGGGCGAGGTGCTGGGCGTCGTCTCGACGAACGCGCTCGAACTCGGCGTCGACATCGGCCACCTCGACGTCGCGGTCCTCGCCGGGTACCCGGGAGCGATCGCCTCGCTCTGGCAGCAGGCGGGGCGCGCGGGCCGCCGGTCGGGCTCCTCGGCGGCCGTCTTCGTTGCGACGAGCGCGCCGCTCGATCAGTTCATGGTCACCCACCCGGACTACCTCTTCGGTACGCCCCCCGAGCACGCGCGGGTGAACCCCGACAACCCGTTCATCCTGGTGAATCACCTCAAGTGCGCCGCGTTCGAGCTGCCCATCGGTCCAGGCGCCGCAGGCGAGGGAGTCGAGACGTTCGGGGATGCTGACGTCCGCCGACTGCTCGCCGCACTCGAAGACGAAGGTGTCCTCCACCACGCGGGCTCCCGCTGGCACTGGGCGGCCGAGACCTACCCCGCCGATCACATCTCGCTCCGGACGGTGACGAGCGACAACTTTCTCGTGATCGACACCACGGCGCGGGACGAGACACAGACGAAGCGGCGGCAGATCATCGCCGAGGTGGATTGGGGGAGCGCGTTCGCGACGATCTATCCGAAGGCGATCTACCTCGTGGAGAGCGAACCGTACGAGGTGCAGGAGCTACACTGGCGCGAGGACGAGGAGAAGGTCGCCTACGTCAAGCGCGTCCGGGTGGACTACTTCACGGACGCGATCAGCGCCAAGGGCGTCTGGATCCTCCAGCGCCTGGCCGATCAGGCTCACCCCGCGTACCTCGCGGAGCAGGGCGAGGTGCTCGTCGCCGAGAAGGTCGTCGGCTTCAAGAAGATCAAGCTGGGAACACTCGAGAACGTGGGCTCGGGCGAGGTCGAGCTGCCGCAGCAGGAGATGCAGACGACCGCGGCGTGGCTCACGGCGACGCCCGAGACCCTCGCGCGCGTCAGCGCCTCGCGCGAGGAGCTGATCGACGGACTGCGCGCGGTGACGTACCTGCTCCACCACCTGGCGCCGATCTTCCTCCTCTGCGACATCCGCGACCTGGGGTCGTGGCTCGGCGACACGACGCCCGCCGACCCCAGCGCCGTCGCGACGCGCGAGTCCGCGAAGCGGCGGCTCATGAGCGCCGCGCGCTTCAACCCGACGATCTACCTCTACGACTCCCACGCGGGCGGGATCGGCCTCGCCGAGCGGCTGTTCGAGATCCTGCCGGACCTCCTCGGGCGCGGTCTCGAGACGCTCGGCGCGTGCCCGTGCCCCTTCGGCTGTCCCTCCTGTGTGGGGCCCGTCAACGAGGTCGGGAAGAAGGCCAAGGCGACGGCTCAGGCGCTGCTGCGCGCGCTGGTCGGCTGACCCGCGGCGATGCAGTCGCTCGACGAGCTCCGCCGCATGATCCGGCGCGTCGAGACGCGGCGGCCGCCGCGTCCCGCCGCGCCCCCCGCCCACGAAGTGCTGGGCGGCGAGCTCGTCGAGACGGGCGCCGGGCCGCTCCTCGTCGTGCGGCGCGAGTATCCGCTGACGCACACCCACGGCCGCGAGCCGCTCGGGCCGGCGTTCGCGGCGCCGCTCGATCTTCTCTCCGCCGTGGCGCGCGCCGAGACGCCGGCCGGGAATTCGCGCGGGCTCCTCTTCCTCGACACCGAGACGACCGGCCTCGCGGGAGGGACGGGCACCTACACCTTCCTCGTCGGCGTCGGGCGCCTCGACGGCGACCGGTTCATTGTCGAGCAGTACTTCATGCGCGACTTCGACGAGGAGCCCGCGCTGCTCGCCGCGCTGGTGCCGCTCCTCGAGCAGGCCGCGGGAGTCGTCACCTTCAACGGCTCGGCCTTCGACCTGCCGCTCCTCGAGACGCGCTTCGTCCTCGCGCGCCGCCGCTGGCCCCCTCGACTGCCCCACCTCGACCTCCTCCGGCCGGCCCGCCGCGTTTTCGCGCCTCGTTGCGCCGACTGCCGGCTCACGACGCTCGAGCGCGAGGTCCTCGGGCTCGAGCGCGAGGACGACGTGTCGGGCGCCCTGATCCCGGCGCTCTACTTCGACTTCCTCCGCTCGCGCCGGGCGGCGCCGCTCGCGCGGGTGTTCGACCACAACCGCCACGACGTCCTCTCACTCGTCGCGCTCCTCGGCTGGTTCGGCCGCGCCCTCGCGACGCCCGACCACCTGGGGGCCGAGGACCTCGCAGGGCTCGGCCGTCTCTGGGAACCGGTGGATCTCGAGCAGGCACTCGCGTGTTACCGGGCCGCGCTCGGCGGCGACCTCGCGGGCCCCACCGCCCACCGGGTGCGCTTGCGCCTGGCGCGCTGGGAGAAGCGCGCCGCCCGGTGGGACCGGGCGTGCGCGCTCTGGGAGGTCGCCGCACGTCACGGCGCGTTCGATCGGGAGCCCTGGGAGGAGCTCGCGAAGTTTCACGAGCATCGCCGGCGGGACCTCCCCACGGCGCGCGCGACCGTCTCGCAGGCGCTCGAGCTCGCCGACCTCGCGGGCGCGCCGCCAGGAGTGATCGACGCCTTCGCGCACCGGCTGTCGCGCCTGGAGCGCCATCTTCTGAAGCGCGGCGTCAGGACACGGGGGTGATCGGCGGCTGTCCCTCGAGGACGGCCACGCAGTTGCGGACGGCGAGGGTGGCCATCGCGATGCGCGTGTCGCGCGAGGCGCTCGCGATGTGCGGGGCGAGCACGACATTCTGGAGCGGGACCAGGTCGGGGTGGATCTTCGGCTCCTCCTCGAAGACGTCGAGGCCCGCGCCGGCGATCCAGCCCTCCCGCAGGGCGCGCGCCAGCACGGCCTCGTCCACGATGGGCCCACGGGCCGCGTTCACGAGGACCGCTGATTTTCGCATCAGGCGGAGCGTGCGCTCGCCAATGAGATGGCGGGTGTCGGGCGTGAGGTTGGTGTGGAGCGTCACGAAGTCGGCCTCGCGCAGGAGCGTCTCGAGATCGGTCGCGGTCGCGGAGAGCTCCCGCTCGACGGCGGCGTCGGCCCGCACGGCGTCGTGGTAGAGGATGCGCATGTTGAACCCCTGCGCGCGCCGGGCGATGGCGCGCCCGATCCGCCCGAACCCCACGATGCCGAGTGTCTTTCCGTGGACGTCGGCGCCCCAGAGGAGGTCCCACTTCCATGCCTTCCACTGACCGGAGCGGGCGTAGCGGTCGGCCTCCACGACGCGGCGCGCCGCCGCCATGAGGAGGGCCCACGCGAAGTCGGCGGTGGTCTCCGTGAGGACGTCCGGCGTGTTCGTGACGATCACGCCACGGCGCTTGGCCGCGGCGACGTCAATATTGTTGTAGCCGACCGCGACGTTCGCGACGACCTTGAGGGTCGGGGCCGCCGCCAGGACCTCGTCGTCGATCGTGCTGATGATGTGGCAGATCAGGCCGTCCTTCCCCTTGAGTCGTGAAATCAGCTCCGCCTTCGAGAGGGGCGCGTCGCTGTCGTTGTAGTCAAGCGAGTAGCTCCGGGGGATGAGGCCGACCGAGCCTTGAGGTAAATTATTTGAAATAAATACGTTTTTGGCCATTTGGCCTCCCTGGAATTTTCGCTTGATCCGTCGCGAGAGCGCGGCTATATTAGCACTCGCTTTGATCGAGTGCTAACAGCCCATGAACATCATGAACATGAAGGAGGCAGAGAAGCGATGAAGATTCGTCCCCTGCATGACCGCATTCTCGTCGAGCGGCTCGAGGAGAAGGAAGTGAAAAAGGGCGGGATCATTATCCCGGACACCGCGAAGGAGAAGCCCCAGGAGGGCAAGGTCATCGCCGTCGGCAACGGCAAGGTGACCGAAGACGGCAAGAAGATCCCGCTCGACGTCAAGGCCGGTGACAAGATCCTCTTCGGGAAGTACTCCGGCTCCGAGGTGAAGCTCGACGACAAGGAGTATCTGATCCTGCGCGAGGAGGACGTCCTCGCCATTCTCGAATAACCGACTACATCAGCCACGCGCTAAGGAGGGAAGCGATCAATGCCGAAGCAGCTCAAGTTCGACGAGGAGGCCCGGGCGGCTCTGCTCAAGGGCATCAACATCATGGCCGAAGCTGTCAAGGCGACGCTGGGTCCGAAGGGCCGCAACGTCGTCATCGACAAGAAGTTCGGGAGTCCCACGATCACCAAGGACGGCGTCACGGTCGCCAAGGAGATCGAGCTGAAAGACCCCTACGAGGACATGGGCGCCCAGATGCTGAAGGAGGTCGCCTCGAAGACGTCGGACATCGCGGGTGACGGCACGACCACCGCGACCGTGCTCGCGCAGGCGATCTTCCGCGAGGGGCTCCGCAACGTGACCGCGGGCGCCAACCCGATGGGACTCAAGCGAGGCGTCGAGGCGGCCGTGGGCGCGGTGACCGAGGAGCTGAAGAAGCTCTCGAAGTCCACGAAGGACAAGAAGGAGATCGCCCAGGTCGCGACGATCGCCTCGAACAACGACAAGACGATCGGCAACCTGATCGCCGAGGCGATGGAGAAGGTGGGCAAGGACGGGGTGATCACGGTCGAGGAGTCCAAGTCGGCCGACACGGTCCTGGACGTGGTCGAGGGCATGCAGTTCGACCGCGGTTACCTCTCGCCCTACTTCGTCACCGACGCCGAGCGCATGGAGTGCGTCCTGGAAGACGCGCTCATCCTGATCCACGAGAAGAAGATCAGCGTGATGAAGGACATGCTGCCGCTGCTCGAGCAGGTCGCGCGCGCGGGCAAGCCGCTTCTGATCATCGCCGAGGACGTGGAGGGCGAGGCGCTGGCCACCCTCGTGGTCAACAAGCTGCGCGGCACGCTGCACACCTGCGCGGTGAAGGCCCCGGGCTTCGGTGACCGGCGGAAGGCCATGCTCGAGGACATCGCCATCCTCACGGGCGGCAAGGCGATCACCGAGGACCTCGGAATCAAGCTGGAGAACATCAAGCTCGAGGACCTCGGGAAGGCCAAGAAGGTGGTCGTGGACAAGGACAACACCACGATCGTCGAGGGGGCGGGCAAGGCCAGCGCGATCGAGGGCCGCATCAAGCAGATCCGGGCGCAGATCGACGAAACGACCTCGGATTACGACCGGGAGAAGCTGCAGGAGCGCCTGGCCAAGCTCGCCGGCGGCGTGGCGGTGATCAAGGTCGGCGCCGCGACCGAGACGGCGATGAAGGAGAAGAAGGCGCGGGTGGAGGATGCGCTCAACGCGACCCGCGCAGCGGTGGAGGAGGGCATCGTGCCGGGCGGCGGCGTCGCGCTGCTGCGCGCTTCCAAGGCCATCGACCGGCTGAAGGTCGAGGGCGACGAGAAGGTGGGGGCGCAGATCGTCAAGCGGGCGCTCGAGGAGCCGATCCGCCAGATCGTCGAGAACGCGGGCCTCGAGGGGAGCGTCGTGGTCGAGAAGGTCAAGGCCGAGACGGTGGCTACGCGCGGCTTCGACGCCGAGAGCATGGAGTTCGTGGACATGCTCCAGGCGGGTATCATCGACCCGGCGAAGGTCGAGCGCGTGGCGCTGGAGAACGCGGCGTCCATCGCCTCGCTCCTGCTGACGACCGAGGCGCTGATCACGGACCTGCCGGAGGAGAAGAAGGACGCGCCGCCGATGCCGCACGGAGATATGTATTAGGCGCGTG
>QHSA01000156.1 GCA_003220315.1 Candidatus Rokuibacteriota bacterium | reverse complement strand
ACGTCTGCCACACTGAAACCCGGGAGGTTTGATGGCACGTGGCGGTTGAGCGGCGGCAACGTGGTCTGGAAGTCGATCACGACCGGACGAACCGGGACGGCAACAGTGCAGGAAGCCAACGGCAAGCGGACCCTGCGGATGATTCCGGACGATGGGACATCCACTCTGGAGATGACGCCCACAACCGAGGTCGCCGCCGTTCCCGCCGATTTTAGGACGTGGCTTCGCGGAAATTGGGACGGCAGCGGAGGCGGATATGACCTCACGATCTCGTCGAACCTAAACTGGCAGTACACGTCAACGGTCGGCGGTAGCTGGTATGCGAGCGGAACCGCACGCATCGAGGGGCCAACCACGGTCGTCCTCGAGGGGTGGTTCAAAGGCGGCTATAGCCCTGAACGCCTCACCATGGTTCTGCACAGGCGCGGCGAGTCGCTGGCCGGGGAGTTTCGCTTGTCGAAGACGTGGTGGGTCACCTTTTCGCGATCGTCGCGCCCAGGCACGAAATGACGCGTGCCGCACGAGGGGCCTCACTTCTCGTCGCGTTCTCCCTGCTCACCTCGGCTGCGACGGCCAGCGCCGAGTGCGCGTGAGTGCTGTGGCCACGCCCTTTATGCTGACCTGAGCCGCCAACCAGTCAGGCTCATCAAGTGCGAATCGTAGGAACCGCGCGCAACTGATTGCCAGCGCGAGGACCAACCAGGCGATCAGGAGCCGCGAGTTGATCCCCCTCTCTCGGGCAGCGGAATAGCCAAAGACCGCGCCCAGGTGCACGGTGGCGCGAGCGTAACCCAAATTCCGACCCCGCCGCTGCTCGACGACGGGCCGGGCAGATCACCGCTCGGCCCGTTGTCTTTCCGGGTCGCTTCCCGCTTACGTAAACGCCAGAACTTGGGCTACTGCCAAAGGGCTGCTGCGAACGGACTGGCCGGGGGAACACCAAGTTGGAAAGTCAACGCGTCGATGTTCACCTGGCTGAGCACGGTCGTTACAGTGTTAGTAGTCCCCGCGTCGCCGGGCGAGCGGCCCTGCGCGCGGACGACGAGCGAATGGAACGTCGCCTGCTTCGCGAGGAACGCGTCCTCGAGCCGCTTGAAGGCGACTTCGAAAGCGGATGGTCCGCGCTTCGAGATGAATGAGTCGACCTCCGGAAAGTGCGACATCGCCTAGCCCAAGAAACTGTCGGCCTGGTCTCCGTGTCGGCCCAGGACCGCGCCCGTGAACGTCCCCTCGGGCAGAACGTCCTTCGCCTTCGCGACCCTGAAATTCTCCTGGCGAGTCGCCGGTGCGATGCCCGTCATCGAAGGCAGCACAAAGTTCGGCCCAATCCTCGTCGGGTCCTGAGTGTTATCACGCGGCGGCCTGACCCAGGACCGATCGCGCGGGCGAAGCCCGCGCTCGAACCCCGGTGAGTCCGACACGCTCCCCGACTAAGCCTAGGACACCGCCCGCCGCTTGTTACGCACGTAGTCCACCAACACGTACTCGCCGAGGCGCTCGGGCGCGGCGAAGAACGCGCGCCCGCGATTGATGCGCGCCATCTCGCGGACGAAGGCGGTCAGCGTCGGGCTCCGGTCGAGCATGAACGTGTTGATCGTGATGCCCTCGCGGGTGCAGCGCTGGACCTCCTTGAGGGTCTCCTGGAGCGTCCGGCGCGTGGGTGGGTAGGCGAACGCGGCCTCGTTACCTTCCAGGTGCGCGGTCGGCTCGCCGTCGGTGATCATGATGATCTGCTTGTTGCCGACCTTCTGGCGCCCGAGGCGTTGGCGCGAGAGCGCAAAGCCCGCGTGCATGTTGGTCCCGACGTTCCAGTCGGTCCACGTGAGGGTCGGGAGCTGCTCGGCCGTGAACTCGCGCGCGTAGAGCGAGAACCCGACGATGTGGAGGCTGTCACGCGGGAACTGGCCGCGGATGAGCGCGTGGAGCGCGAGCGCGACCTTCTTGGCGGGCATGAACAGGCCGTTGTTGATCATCGAGCGGCTCATGTCGAGCATCACCACCGTGGCGGCCCGCGTCGACAGCTCGGTGCGGAACACCTCGAAGTCGTCGGGCACCAGGCGCACCGGCGTGCCCGGGCCGCCCCGCTCAACCGCGTTCATCAGCGTCTCCTTGAGGTCGAGCAGGAAGGGGTCGCCGAACTCGTACGGCTTGGTGTCGTCGGTGCGGTCCCCGCCCGCGCCGCGATGGCTCACGACGTGGCGGCCGAAGCGGTCGCGCTTGAGGTGGGCGAAGATGTCACGCAGCGCCTTGTCGGCGATCTTCCTGATCGCGCGCGCCGTCAGCTCGAGCCGATCGCCGCGACGCTCGAGGTAGCCCGCCTCCTCGAGCTTCTTTGCGATCTCGCGGAGCTTCTCGAGGTCCCGCACGGCCTCCTCGCCCAAGAGCTCGGCGACCTGCGCGGGGTCGATCTGCTCGAGGTCGGCGGGGCTCTCCGCGCGGCGCAGCTGGCGCTCGAGCTGGTCCATCCCCTGGAGCTCCTCCATGAGCTTCATCGCCTCACGGAGCGTCACCTCTTCGTCGCCACCGAACTCGTAGCGGCGGCGCAGCTCGTCGAGCGGCAGGAGCTCCTCGAGGTGGCCGGCGAGCTGGGCCAGCGCGGCTTCGAGACGCTCGTCCTGCATGAAGAGCGAGCGCATCATGTCTTGAAGCTCTCCGCGCTGGCCGGGCGACATGCTCTCGAGGAGCGACTGCATCTGCGCGATCCCGCGACCGAGCTGAGCGAGCAGCTCGTCGAGGCTCTCGGCGCCGGGGAAGAACTGGCCCCACTTGTCCTTGAACGCCTGGAAGTCGGGCTCCTGGCCCTCCGCCCGCTGGCGGAGCATCCGGTTCAGGTCCTGGAGCATCTCGCGCAGGCGCCGCAGATCCTCGGGCGTCATCCCCTGGAGGGCCTGCTGCATGCCCTTGAGGAGCGGCGCGAGCATCTGGGCGCGGAGCGACTGCATGAGCTCGTCGAAGCGGCGCTTCGCCTCGGGATCCACGAAGTCGTAGGTCTGCAGCTCCCGGATCTGGCCGCCCGGGTCCGGCGGGAGCTTGTCGAGCTCGGCGAGTTTCTGCTCCGCCGACGTCCCGGCGAGGCGGTCCTTGATCCCCTCGCGCTCCGTCTGGATGACTTCGGCGAGCTTCTTCTTGATGTCCTCGAGCGCCCCGCCGAGGTCGTAGCGGTCGAGCCGCTGCTGCCGCTGCTGGCGGAGCTGTTTCAGGAGGTCTTGAAGTCCCGGCGTTCGCTGACCCGCCGGATGCTGGAGGCCCTGCTGGAACAGACGGCGGAGCGCGCGCCAGGGATCGCCGTCCAGCATGAGGTCGTCGGACATCGCGGACAGGAGATCGTCGGCGTCGAGGTCCGGGACGGCCTGCGAGCCGTCCCACCGCGAGTAGCGGATCAGCATGGGTGCATCGATTATAGAGCCTGTCGTATCCTAGCGTCATGACAACCCCGACCGCCCGCTTCGAGCATCTCTTGTCGAGCCGTGCCCGCATCGGCTGGGGCGCCCCAGGGGCCGCGGCCCGTCCCGTCGCCAGTCCGCGCTACGAGTTCGGTGGCGGCTATCCGGACCCCGCGTCGTTCCCGTACAACGACATGGTCGAGGCCACCGCGCGGATGATGAAGGCCGAGGGGGCGCAGGCCTTGACGTACGGCGATCCGCAGGGCTATCGCGGACTCCGCGAGCTCGTGTGCCACAAGTACCGGGTGTTCGAGGGCCTCGAGGTGACGCCGGAGAACATCTTCGTCGCGAACGGCTCCGGCCACGCCCTCTCGCTCGCGTTCGGCGCCTTCGTGGACCCGGGCGACCCGATCATCTGCGAGGCGCCGACGTTCTCCGGGTCGCTCAACAACATCCGGCGGCACGGCCCAGAGATTTTGGACGTGCCCGTGGACGCCGACGGCCTGGTCACGAGCGTGGTGCGCGAGCGACTCGAGGGGCTCAGACGGCAGGGCCGTCGGTGCAAGCTGATCTACACGATCGTCAACTTCCAGAACCCGGCGGGCCCCGATCTGTCGCTCCGTCGCCGCACGGAGCTGGTCCGGCTCGCCGAAGAGTTCGACACCTTCATCCTCGAAGACGACGCGTACGGCGAGCTCAGGTTCGAGGGGGAGCCGAAGCCGCCCGTGTACGCGCTGGACCGCGGCGGGCGGGTGATCCGGGCCGGCACGCTCTCGAAGATCCTCGGCGCGGGGGTGCGGCTCGGCTGGCTCTGCGCGCCGCGCGCGATGCTGCCCGCCTTCCAGGGCTTCAACTTCGGCGGCGGCGTGAGCCCCTTCATGTCGCGCGTGGCGACCTGGTACCTGCGCGACCACATGGAAGCGCACGTGAAGCTCTTGATCGGCGTCTATCGCGCCAAGCGCGACGCCATGCTCCGCGGACTCTGGGAGGTGCTCGAGGGCATCGACGTGGAGATCAGCCGTCCCCAGGGCGGGTTCTTCATCTGGATCCGGCTCCCGGCGGCGACCGACCCCGCGCGGCTGGAAGCGCTCGCGGTGGCGGCGCAGGCGCAGTACACGTCGGGGCCTGCGTTCTTCCCCGACGGCGGGGGCGAGCGCTTCATCCGCCTCGCCTTCAGCTACGAGCCGCCGGAGAAGTGCTACGAGGGCGCCCGGCTCATCGCGCGCGCGATCCTCGACGCGCGGCGGTAACGCTCGCTCCGAGCCGCCGCCGACAGCAGCTGGGGCAGAGCGCAGATTCGCGTTATCGTGTGACCATGATCGTGGCCGCCGACAGCTCCTTAATCACTTTGTCTCGCTTCTCGGGCGCCAACGCCTGGGTCTTTGCGACGTAGGCCAGACGAAAGATATTGGATTTGCCGTATATGACCCTCGCCACTTCATGCTGGTCTGCATGCGGAGGGCAGTTCGTGAATTTTGATTCATAAAGAATACTCGCCTCTTCAGTTTCGGTTCGGAATCCCTGTGCAATCACGTTCTGTACGAAACC
Organism: Candidatus Rokuibacteriota bacterium; assembly: GCA_003220315.1. Lineage (GTDB taxonomy): Bacteria > Methylomirabilota > Methylomirabilia > Rokubacteriales > CSP1-6 > 20CM-2-70-11. Next base: position 18,338 of record QHSA01000156.1, on the reverse strand, counting down.
GTTAGGGCATAACTTTGCATCATCCGCATGTACGCGAGCGACCAAGGCATCAATGGGTCCGGGGTTGGGTGGCTTCCTCAGCACTTGCGACGTGAACAGCTCCGTCCAACTGTCGATTTTCTCTCCGGGCCTTACAAACTCAACGATACGTTGATTCTGATCTGACCGTTGACGACCCACAGTCCACTCTTTGAGATCAAATCCCCCCACGACAGACTCTTGATACGAGCGGCCGCGCTGCATGGGGGCACACGCCGCCATTAACACAACGATAAGCGCGATGCTGGTCGATTGCTTTTTCATGATGGTTCCCCGTTGGAATCTAACGCTCCGCATCTCGCCATTTCGTATTCGCAGAACAAGCCGAACAGCTCCTCATGCGAATAGTGCGCGTAAAAGCGCTCTCCGGGAACGACATGGAACGCGGTGAGGTTGGCTTCCACCGCTTGCGTCAAAGCCGCCAGGCTCATGTCGCGCAGCACATCACCCACGGTGCATCACTCCGCTAGCTGCCGAACGGCTCACGTTGGGCCGCGGTGCGGCAGCACCGACGGCTCCAAGCTGAGGTGAGGCGGAGGAAGGTCGTCACAGCGTGTTCGCTTCCGACTTGCTCGCTTTCCACGCCGCACGGTCGATGGCGTACCAAACAACCGGAACTTCGGGATTCATCCAATAGTGTGTGCCTCTGTACGTGAGCCCCGCTTTCTCCATTACCCGGCGCGCGGCGGCATGCGCGGCGGCAGTGACACTGATGATGCATTGGAGGCTATGCTGCTCAAAGCCGAACTCAAGCGCCGCCAGGGCACCTTCGGTGGCGAGGCCGCGGCCCCACCATGCTTTGTGCAGCTCGAACCCTACCTCGATCTTGTCGGCACCCGGCCAGTCATCAAGCTCATCCAGACCGACCCTGCCGATCCAGGAGCCGGTGGCCTTGTCGATAGCCGCCCACGGGCCGAACCCGTTCACGCGCCATTGTCGCAAGCTCCCTTCGGCGAGCCTGGCGATTCGGTCCGGAGGCAGGTTACGCTCACCCCTGACGGCCGCGTCGTTAAAGAGGCGCTGAAGCTCCACGCCGTCTTCCTCACGCCAGGGACGTAAGAGAAGCCGATTGGTCTCGACGGCGTTCACTCCGTCTGTCGCCGCCTCACGCCCACGTTGACCGGCCGCGGCGAGCGACTGCCAGGCTCATCGACCGCCAGGTTACTCGAACCCTCGGTAGGAGCCAGCCGGCGGAGGGTCGAACTCCTTCTTCCGCACCCAGTTGCGCGCCTCAAGGCACGCGCGATAAAGCTTCTCGTTCACCATGCCGTGCGCCGCCTCCGTCGGGTTCGCGCTCGCCTCGCGCGCGCACTCCGTGTTGTCCCGGTCGAACTGCTCGGTCGTGGCCCCGGACTTCGACCAGTAATAGCGGGCGCAGCCAGCCATTGCGACCGCGAGGACGGCGGCGACGACCCAGGCCAGGGCGAATCGAGACGCCGCCAAGGATGCTCGCCTACTTCAGCAGAGCGGCGAACTCGGGATGGTGCACGAGCTTTCCGATCAACACCTGCACCGCCGGCGCGAACGCTTGGGCTGTCTCCGCGCACGCCCGCTCTGCCGCCGCTGTGCCGCCGCCGCCGAGGTAGAACAGGGGGCCCGTGCTGAAGCCGTACTTGCTCGAGACGCTCAGGGAGCGCCCGTTCGACGATGTGGCGGTGAGGTGCATCGTCCAGTCACCCGCCATGGAGTTGAAATCGATCTTGTCGAGATTACCCGTGAGCGTGACTGGAGCCGAATCCGAGAGCATCTCCGCGACCTTGAGCTCATCGACCAATGCCCGTCGGATATAGTCCTCGAACGGGCGGCCGTCAGGCGTCCTCACAGGCCCGCTGGCGCGGCAGCGAATCTCCGTCTGGGCGGGAGTCGTCGCCGTGAACCTCCCAACGGTGACCTTCGCGCCGAGCCTCCGGAGGCCGGTGATGTTTTCGGCCGAAAGACCGTACCGAGGGACCGTGTAGCTGCTGCAGGCAGAGCTGACGAGGACGGCGAGCAGAAGCACGATCAATTGCCGCAACATGCGTCGTCTCCCTTCTTTCGGATAGGCGGCCACCCGTCGGTGTCGGTCGCGTAGCCTGACGGCTCACGTTGAGCGGCCGCGGCGAGCGTACGCGAGCCAGCGGACCGCTCCCATGTGGTGTTCGGCGGCCCCCAGCATCTGCGACTTGTCGCTCCACGGTCACGGCCGATACGGCGCGTCGGAGCGGGGCGCATCAGGCAACTGCTCGTCCAGAGACTGGCGGTACCGCAGACAGCCTCGGAGAAACTCCGGCCACGTTGGGACCGTCGGCAGCGGGTCGGTCTTTTCGGGTAGGAGGCTCCAGAGTGCCGGCTGACGCCAGCAGAGCGCGTGTCCGGTGCCGTCCCTGTGGGTCCGGATGCCCGCGCGCAGCCGCCGCGCCTCGGCAATCAGCTGCTCGCGCACCATCGTGTCGAGATCTTCGTCCACGATACCTCCTTGCCAAGCCGCTACGAGCGGCGGCTGATACGTGTTGTCCGCCGAACTCGATTTGGGCAGCACGCCTACCAGCGAACCGCTCTCGCGATCATCGGTCAACCCGACGTGTGCTTCACCCGCGATAACCTGCGGCGGCTGAGCATCGCGAAGCCGACGTCGGGTTCATCGCGAAGTTAGACCACGGGACGCGTGCCCACGAGGACGGGCTGGAAGAATCGATCGTCCACCCGTCGAACGCCTTGAAAGCCGACCACGTTCATGAGCTCAGCGACCTGTGCCACCGGAATCGCGAGATAGGAGCTCTTCAGAATGGTGGCGCAGTCCGCAGCGTTGTCCGCAGGCGCAATCTCAAACGAAAGGTCGTATCGTGTTCCCCGCCAACTCCAGACCTGGCGCAGATGATAGCGGCGCCCCGCCCAGGCACGCTCGCCGTACGGCCGCACCTCAACCGTCCCGGAAGGTGGCGGTGCTCCGTAGTCGCGCAGTGAGACTAGACAGCCACCACCCGGCCGAGCGCAACGGAAGCATTCGCCGAGCGCTGTCTCGATGTCCCTCGGCGTCTCCAGATGCGGGAGGGAGTTGTCACAGACGATTACCACATCAACGCTTGCCGCACGGACCGGCAGAGCGCGGAAGTCGGCGACGAGACAGGTGAGCGGAAGATGACGCGTGGCTGCTTCGCGCTGGGCGCGATTCACGGCGGCGTGCGAGAGATCGGAGCCTGTCACCCGGAACCCGAGCGGGAGGAGTCCAAGCGCTTGCGTGCCGATACCGACGGCGGCGTCGAGCACCGTGCGCGCGCCTGCCCCCCAATGTTCGCGGATGAGCGACGCCAATGCTGTCCCTTGCCGGGCAACGCTCGCCTCCCAGTTCTCGTAGACGAGGTGGTACAGCGGAGCCAACTCATCGTAGAACGCCTGCACCGACATGCGATTCCTTGTGGTCGAACGCTGCGTATCAGCGGCGCGGCGCAGCCGCGTCCGCTGCATGCGCTTGTTCGCCCGGCGGTTCAACGACGGATGGGCGTGAGACTAAACACACGCGCCAGTCGAGATGCTGCCTTGAGATCGCCCCGCCGCAACGCTTCACGGACGTCGTCGAGCTTGCGGGCATCATCGAGTGAAAGATATGGCGACCAGCCGTTCTCCTCCTCGATGAGCTCGACGTCGACCTCTGCTGCATATGAGCCCTCACGGACGAACTTGGTATGACGCCTCGCGTTCATGGCCTCCTCCGCAGGAAATCCTCAGTCCAGCGAGCCGGATCGGGCCGATAGGCGGTCACCAACACCGCCGGAGATATCTGCCCCCACGGGATGCCCCAGACTACGTGAATCGGCCTCGCCGTTCTATCACGCTGAAGGACAAGAACACAGGGTCCTTTGGGGTAGGTAGGGTAGTCCTCAATCACGATCGCGGCCTCGATACCATCGATGACCTCACCGGCAAGAATACCGTCCTCCGCGATCTCATCGTAGCCGTGTGCAGAGATCCGAACCTCGCCGGCACGGACGAGATCGACGATCCGGCGAAGCGTCTCGCTCATCTTCTAGTCGCATCCGTCACATCTAACCTTTCAAGGGCGAACTCGATGTATACAGAACTTGATAATACGGCGTGGCCCGGACAAGATAACCAGCCGGGCCCAGTTTGCCGATCCCTTTGACTGCCGCGAACTTGGCACCCACTCGCAGCTATCGCATTCTCGTGTTACGCAGACCGGTCATATCCGACATCCGCCGCGTGGGGTGTAAATCTCGACCTCATGGAATTGGCGTCCGGCCTGACCGGCCGCGGACGAATTCGACTTAGTCGCGTCCCGAGGGCGCGCTGCCGGCCGAGCCCCGGTACCGGGCGCGGCCCGCCTGGACGTCCTTGTTGAGCTTGCGCGAGAGGTGGAGCCCCTCCAGGATGAACTCGACCGCCGACGCCGCGCTGGCCGGGTCGGCGGCGCCGAGCTTCTTCACCGCGGCCTGGAGGGGTTGGAGCTGGCCGACCTGCTTCACGTACTCGGCGCACGCCATCGTGTCCGACACGGTGATCGCGAGCCCGCCCTGGAACGCGCCCACCACCTCGTCGAGCTCGCCCGCGCGGAAGCACCGGCCAAACACGTTGAGCACGGCGCGCTGGACCAGCTTGCCGAGCACCTTGTCCTCGCCGCCCTCGCCGACTGTCTCGAGCTCGATCTTGCCGCTCGTCGAGGCGAGGACCGCCCCGAGGTCGCTCACGCGCGGCGCCGCCGCCTGCTCGCCGAGCCGGATCGCGCGCTTCAGCGCGCTGGAGACGAGGTTCTCGTAGTTGCAGATGCTGACCCGCACCGAGACGCCGGAGCGCTGGCTGATCTCCGGCGCCTTCCGGGCCAGCTGCGTCAGCTCGGCCACGATCTCCTTCATATAGGCCGGCGTGACGGTCTGGAAGCCGTCCGCCGGGAAGCGCGTCAGCTCGGCCTCCATGATCGCGATCTCGTCCTCGAGCCGCTTCGGGTAGTGCGTGCGGACCTGGGAGCCGAACCGGTCCTTGAGGGGCGTGATGATCCGCCCGCGGTTGGTGTAGTCCTCCGGGTTCGCGCTCGCGACCACGTAGAGGTCGAGCGGCAGGCGCACCTTGTAGCCGCGGATCTGGACGTCGCGCTCCTCCATGATGTTGAGGAGCCCCACCTGAATCCGCTCGGCGAGGTCGGGGAGCTCGTTGATCGCGAAGACACCGCGGTTGGTCCGCGGCAGGAGCCCGTAGTGGATCGTCAGCTCGTCGGCGAGGTACCGGCCCTCGGCGACCTTGATCGGGTCGACCTCGCCGATGAGGTCGGCGATCGTGATGTCGGGCGTGGCGAGCTTCTCGCCGTAGCGGCGGTCGCGCGGGATCCAGACGATCTCGGCCGCGGCGCCCTGCTCGGCGAGCCGCGCGCGGCAGGCGCCGCAGATCGGCGCGAAGGGGTCGTCGTTGATCTCGCAGCCGGCGAGCGCGGGCACCGCCTCGTCAAGCAGGGTCGGGAGGAGGCGCGCCATGCGCGTCTTGGCCTGGCCGCGCTCGCCGAGGAAGACGATGTCCTGGCCCGAGAGGATCGCGTTCTCGATCTGCGGCACGACGCTCTCCTCGTAGCCCACGATCCCGGGGAAGAGCGGCTCCCCGCGCTGGAGCCGCGCGACCAGGTTGTCGCGCAGCTCCTGCTTGACCGACTTCGCCTGCCAGCCGCTGGCCCGGAGCTCGCCGACCGTACGCGCCCTCATCTCGCCTCGCCTTTCTCGCCGAGCGCCCCGGAAAGCCACGCGGAGAGGTCGTCGACCTCCGCCTCGCACACCGAGTGTGCCATCGGGTACTCGCGCCACGTCACACGATAGCCCAGGTCGGTGAGCTTGTCGCGGGATCGTCGCGCGCGACCGAGCGGGATGATCGGGTCGTCGGTCCCGTGCGCCATCAAGATCGGCACGTCGCGGTTGGCCGGGCTCGCCTCGGCGGCGAGTGTGTCGCCGAGCGGGAGGTAGCACGAGAGCGCGATGATTCCCGCCAGACGCTCGGGGTGGCGGAGGCCCGTGTGGAGCGCCATCGCGCCCCCCTGGGAGAAGCCCGCCAGCAGGACCCGGGCCGCGGGGAACCCGCGCGCCTTCTCACGCGCGATCAGCGCCTCGACCCGCGCCTGCGACGCCCGGATCCCGGCGGCGTCCTCGCTGCCGTCGCCGACGACGTCGTACCAGGCGCGCATCACGTACCCCCGGTTGATCGTCACGGGCCGCATCGGCGCGTGGGGGAAAACGAACCGGAGGGCGAGCGTCTCCGGCAGCTCGAGCTCCGCCACGATCGGCTCGAAGTCGTGGCCGTCGGCGCCGAGCCCATGCATCCAGATGACCGATGCTGCCGGGCGTGGACCCGTCTCGATCTCGACCGCGTCGGACGCCCTCGTCACAATCGCCGATTGTACCGCCGGGCGTCAGCTCCCTCGACCGACCTGTCCCAGGATAAACGCGTAGTCGAAGCCGAGCTCGCGGAGCGCGTCGTAGCGGCCCGAGGCGCCACCGTGACCGGCCTCGAGGTTGACCTTGAGGAGCAGCGGGCGATCGTCGAGCTTGAGCGTCCGGAGCTTCGCGACCCACTTGGCGGGCTCCCAGTACATCACCTGGCTGTCGTTCAGCGCGGTGCGCACGAGGATCGCCGGGTAGCGCCGGGCGGCGAGGTTCGTGTACGGGCAGTAGGTCTTCATATACGCGTAGTGCTCGGGGAGCTTCGGGTTGCCCCACTCCTCGAACTCGCCCACCGTCAGCGGGAGCGACGGATCGAGCATCGTGTTGAGCACGTCCACGAACGGCACGCGGAGGACGGCGGCCGTGCAGAGGTCGGGCCGCATGTTCAGCACGGCGCCGAGCAGGAGGCCGCCCGCGCTCCCGCCCTCGATCACGAGCCGATCGTGCGCGGTCGAGCCCTGGCGGACCAGGAGCTCGGCGCACGCGATGAAATCGGTGAACGTGTTGCGCTTCCTGAGGAGCCGCCCGTCGTCGTGCCAGCGCTTCCCGAGCTCCCCGCCCCCGCGCACATGGGCGACCGCGACGGCCACGCCGCGCTCGAGAAGGCTCAAACGGTTCGACGAGAAGGTCACGGGGTACGGCATCCCGTACGCGCCGTAGCCCGTGAGCACCATCGGGCTCGTGCCGTCGCGCGGCGCGTCCTTGGCGCAGACGAGCGAGATCGGGATGCGCGTCCCGTCGGCGGCCGTCGCGTGAAGCCGCTCGGACCGGTAGCGCGTGGGGTCGTACCCGCCGAGCACCTCCGTCCGCTTGAGGAGCCGCATTTCGCGGGTCAGGGTGTCGTAGTCGAAGACCGACGGGGGCGTCACGAACGACTGGTAGCGGAACCGGTAGACCCGCGTCCTGAACTCGGCGTTCCCCTCCGGCTCGACCTCGTAGGCCGGCTCGGGGAACGCGACGTGATGGGACACGTGCGACGGGAGCGCCGTCACGCGCAGGCGCACGAGCCCGTCCTCACGCTCCTGCAGGACGTAGTGGTCCGTGAACACGTCCACGCCCTCGAGCATGACGGTCTCGCGGTGCGGGACCAGCTCGGTCCAGCGCTCGGGCCGCGGGTCGGCCACGGGCGCCGTGACGAGCCGGAAGTTGCGCCGCCCGCCGCCGTTCGTACGGACATAGAAGACGTCACCGCCGTGATCGACCTCGTACTCGTGCTCGCGCTCTCGCGGGGCGACCACGGTCCACACGCCGCCGGGGTCCTCGGCCCTGAGGTAACGCACCTCGGTGGTCGTGTGGCTCGCCGAGTACAGGAAGAGGTACGCGAGGCTCCGCGCGCGCGCGACGCCGAGCCGGAACAGCTCGTCGGTCTCCTCGTAGAGGAGATCGTCCGCGACCGAGCCCAGTGGGTGTCGCCAGAGGCGGTACGGACGCTTGGCGTGGTCCTCGGTGACGTAGAAGAACGTCGCGGGCGTCGCCGACCACGCGACGGACGCCACACGCTCGACGCGGTCGGGCTCGAGCGCGCTCGTCTGGAGGTCCTTCACGTAGAGTGTGTACTCGCGGGACCCCGTGACGTCCACGGTGTAGACGAGGCGCCGGCCGTCGTCGCTCACGGCGTAGGCGCCGAGCGCCAGGAACGCATGGCCCTCCGCGAGCCGGTTGAGGTCGAGGGTGATCTCCTCGGGCGCCTCGAGGCTCCCGTGTTTGCGACAGAGGATCGGGTACTGCTTGCCCTTCTCCGTGCGCGAGTAGTAGAAGTGGTTGCCCCGCCGGTACGGGACGGTCGTGTCGTCCTCCTTGATCCGGCCGAGCATCTCGGCGTAGAGCGCCGCCTGGAACGGAGCGGTCGGGGTCATCATCTCGTCGGTGTAGGCGTTCTCGGCCCTGAGGTGCGCGAGGACCTCGGGGTCGTCCCGGTGCCGGAGCCAGGCGTAGTCGTCCTGGCGACGGTCGCCGTGGACGATGTCGACTTTCGGGATCTTCTTCGCGACGGGAGGTGTCGGCACGGTCGGCAAGGGAAAGTGTACCGCCTCCGTCCAGGCTTTCGGGTCCGGTCGGTCGGCTGCTGGTATGGTAGTATGGTATCGATATGGTAAAGGTGACGTTCACGCTCGACGAGGCGACGATCGACCGACTGCGGCGGACGGCCGCGCGCGTCCGGAAGCCTCAGAGCCAGGTCGTTCGCGAAGCGGTCAAGGATTACGCGGAGCGAGTCGGCAAGCTCAGCGAAGAGGAGCGGACGCGCCTTCTCAAGCTCTTCGACACGGTCGTCCCGGCGATCCCGCTTCGACCCGTCGCCCGCGTGGACGCCGAGCTGCGCGCCATCCGCGCCGCACGGCGACGGGGTGGACGGCGGCAAGGGCGTCGGGCTCGGTGATCCACCTCGACACCTCCGTCCTGGTCGACGCTCTCACAGGACCTCGACGTTCTTCCGGCGCGCTCAGGAAAACGATCGAGCGAGGAGAGCGCCTCGCCCTGAGCACCCTCGTCCTCTACGAATGGCGCCGCGGGCCACGACTGCCCGAGGAACTGGCGGCGCAGGAGGCCTTGCTTCCGAACGAGTCTGTCGTGGCGTTCGGCTGGCAGGAGGCCTCCCTCGCGGCCGAGCTCTACCGAGTCATTCGACGGCCGCGTGAGCGCGAAATCGACCTCGCGATCGCCGCGTGCGCGCTCGTCCACGGCGCCCCGTTCTGGACGCTCAACCCGCACGACTTCCGCGACATTCCGGGTCTCACGATCGTGAGCGACTGACCCGGCCTCGCGACCAGACGTCAGCAGCCGAGCTGCTCGGCGAGGTCGATGAAGTCGTCGGCGACGACATCCCAGTCGCGCGCCGGCCGGAGGTCGGTCGTCTGGGTGGGGCCGTGCTCGGTCCGCCGGTGCACGAAGGCGGTGCGGAAGCCGAGCGCGCCGGCCGCCGCCAGGTCGCCGTTGTGTGCGGCCACCATCAGGCACTGCGCGGGGGCGAGCCCGAGGAGCTCCGCCGTGGTGCGATACGCGGCGGGCTGGGGCTTGTAGTGGCGCGCGACCTCGGCGCCGAGGATCGCGTCCCACGGGAGCCCGGCGCGCTTGGCCATGTTCACCAGGAGCGCGACGTTGCCGTTCGAGAGCGTCGCCAGGATGAACTTCCGCCTGAGGCGCACGAGGCCCGGCACCGCGTCGTGCCACGGGTCGAGCCGGTGCCAGGCACGGTTCAGGTGGTCGATCTCCTCCTCGGTGAGCCCGATGACGCCGAACTGAACGAGGAGCTGGTCGAGGGCCATCCGATGGAGATCGTCGAGCTTGGTCCACGGGAGCGTGCCGCTCCGCACGCGTTCGAGCATCGGCTGGTAGAACCCGCGCCACGCGTCGGCGAACGCCGACCAGCTGACCCTCAGGCCCTTGGCGCGCCCGAGCGCCTCGCCCTCGCAGATCAGGCTCGACCGCCAGTCGACGACGGTGCCGAAGACATCGAACGTCAGCGCTCTGATCGACGCGGGGTCGATCGTCACGGGGCTACTGTGACCTCAGAACGCGCGATCGTCAACGGTGCGTCGTCGGAGGCGCCGTGAGCCCGATCGTCCGCCCCACCTGCGGCGGCCGCGGCAGCGCGTCGTGCGCCTTCTGGACGCGCGCGAGGCGCTCGAGGATCTCCGGCGCCATCGGCGCGCCCCGCCGCGTCGCCTCGCTCACGTGGAGCGACATCAGCTCGTTCGTCGCCGCCAGATGTCCCCCCGTCGCGTGGTACATCGCGTGGACGTAGTGGAGGCGCTTCGCGTCGTGACCGAGCAGGAGCGTGGTGAAGCGGAGCGGGTCCGCCGACCGCACCTCGCGGTGGTAGGAGACGTGCGCCTCCAGGCAGAAGGTCGTCACGCGATGCTCTCGTCGGTGGCGCGCGTCGAGCCCCACCCAGCTCAGGAACTCGTCGGTCGCGTAGTCGAAGACGACGAGGTAGTAGCCGACGTTCATGTGGCCGTTCCCGTCGATCCACTCGGGCCGGACGTGGTCGCGATAACGATCGAACGGTGCCTGAAGCTCGGTCATGAGGCAGAGTATACGCAGGATGCCCGAGCTGCCCGACGTCGTGCTCTACATCGAGGCGCTGGAGCCGCGCCTCCGGGGCGCCCGGCTCGAGCGCGTGCGGCTCCTGAGCCCGTTCGTGCTCCGCTCGGTCGACCCGCCCCTCGCCGCGGCGGCGGGCCGGGCGGTGAGCGGGCTCCGCCGTCTGGGCAAGCGCATCGTCATCGGGCTGGACGGCGACCTCTTCCTGCTCCTCCATCTGATGATCGCGGGGCGCCTCCACTGGCGCCCGGCCGGCGCCCGGCCACCGGGCAAGATCGGCCTCGCCGCGCTCGATTTCTCCACGGGCACCCTCGTGCTGACCGAGGCGGGCACGAAGAGGCGCGCGGCGATCCATCTCGTGCGGGGCGAGGAGGGGGTCCGCGCGCACGACCCGGGCGGGCTGGAGGTGCTCGGCGCGGACCTCGCGGCGTTTCGTGCGGCGCTCGTCGCGGAGAACCACACGCTCAAGCGTTCGCTCACCGACCCGCGGCTCTTCAGCGGGATCGGCAACGCCTACTCCGACGAGATCCTCCACCGGGCGCGCCTGTCGCCCGTGAAGCTCTCGCGGCAGCTCACGGACGCGGAGAGCGCGCGCCTCTTCGAGGCCACGCGCGCGACGCTGCTCGACTGGTGCGAACGGTTGCGGCGGGAGGCCGGCGCGAAATTCCCCGAGGGGGTCACGGCGTTCCGCGAAGGGATGGCCGTCCACGGGCGCTACGGCAAGCCGTGCCCGGCGTGCGGCGCTCCGGTGCAGCGCATCGTCCACGCCGAGAACGAGACGAACTACTGCGCGCGGTGCCAGACGGGCGGCCGGCTCCTCGCCGACCGCGCGCTCTCACGACTGCTCGGGGAGGACTGGCCGCAGACGCTCGAGGAACTGGAGGAGCGAAAGGCTACGGGCGGCGCGGAAGGACGATCGGCTGGCCGTGTGGCGTCGCGCGCGCGGCCCGGTCCCACTCGTCCTTCCGCGTGAGGAGCGCGTCCGTCGCGACGAGCCCCTTGTCGGCGACGATCTTCTCGAGTGCCGCGAGCCAGTCATGGTAGTAGCGGCTGCCGTCGTCCGCCTCGCCGCGCACCCGGGCCGCCGCGATCTCGTCGGCCAGGTACGTCGCCCACTCCTTCCACGTGAAGAGGCCGCGCTCGGCGAGGGTCACCGCCATGGCGAAGGCCTGAGCCTCCCACGGGGCCCTGAAGACGGGGCCCTCCGCGTCGCGCGGGAGCCGCGGCAGGGCGGCGAGATCGGGCGTCGTCACGGCGAGCTCCGACCTCACGCGGGATCCAGGTGATCGTCCCAGAGATCGACGTAGACCGCGTCGCCCGGTGAGGCGTCGGGCCCCCACAGCTCCCGTGCCGCGAAGCGGACGCCGTAGAGGTGCTGGGGCTTCTTCCCGAGCCCCATCGCGTGGGCATCGGGAAAAATGAAGACGCCGTAGTCGCGATCGACGACTCCCCGCTTCCCACGCGCGTAGCGCGGGAGCCGTGTGTGGCCGACGGGATTGACGTTCTTCGCCACGACGCGGTCGCCCGGCTTGAACCGCGGCGGGACGCGCTCCGGGAGTCGCGCCGGGCCGCCCTTGAGGAGCACCCGGCCGACGTCACTGGCCTTGAGCACCCGCCCCGGCGAGCTCCGGCCGCGCGGCCGTCCCGTCACGAGCTCGTCGCGCGTGACGAGGCCGCGCTCCGCGAGGAGCGTCTCGAGGCCCAGGAGCCACTTCTCGTAGTAGCTCGACGCCAGGTACCGGGCGGGCGGGATCCGCTCGCGCGCGTGGCGCGCCATGTCGATGTTCCACTCGCCCAGGAAGCCCGCGGCCATCGTGAGCGCGAACGCGCGGCGCTCCCACTCGTGGTGGAAGACGGGCTCGTGCTCCTCGCGCTCGATCGGCCCCATCCCGTGCATGCCGCCCATGTCGTGGACGCCGTTCATCGCGGGCCTCCCCGCGCCGGTGGCGTGACCTTGGCGACGCCGATCATCGAGTCGCGTGTGACGAGCTGGGCCAGCGCCTCCTCGCTCATGCCCTCGGTCCCCGCGGGACGCTCCGGCAGCACGAGGTAGCGCATCTCCGACGTCGAGTCCCAGACGCGTACCTCGACGTCGTCCCCGAGCTCGACGCCGAACTCACGCAGGACGCCCCGCGGGTCGAGCACGGCGCGCGACCGGTACGGCGCCGACTTGTACCAGACGGGCGGCAGCCCCAGGACCGGCCACGGGTAGCAGGAGCAGAGCGTGCAGACGACGAGGTTGTGGACCTTCGGCGTGTTTTCGAGCGCCACCATGTCCTCGCCCTGCCGGCCCATGTAGCCGAGCTCGGCGATCGCAGCGGTGGCGTCGGCGAGGAGCCGTGCTCTGAACGCGGGATCGACCCACGCGCGCGCCACGACCCGCGCGCCGTTGCGCGGCCCCACTTTGGTCTCGTAGGTGTCGATCACAGCGTCGAGGGCCGCCGGGTCGACGAGCCCCTTCTCGACCAGGAGGGACTCGAGTGCCCGCACGCGGAGATCGGTCTCGGCGAGCGGTGAGCCCGGCTCGCTCGCGTGGTCGTGGTGATGGTCGCTCATGGCTCGGCCCCTCGCGTCTCGCGGGTGGACATCGGGCCCCAAGCATAGCAGACTCGTGCAATGCCGCTCGCCGCGCTCCTGCTGGTGCTCGGCGCGGCCGTCTGCCACAGCGTCTGGAACCTCCTCGTGAAGAGCGACGCGCGCCGGCTCGAGATCCAGTCGGGCGCACTGCTCGTCGGTGTCGTCCTCTGCTCCCCCGCTCTCCTGATCTATCCCCTCACCGCCGTGAGCCCGGCGGCCTGGGGGGCGGTCCTCGTGTCGGGCCTCTTCGAGGCGGGATACGTCTTCGCGCTCACCGCGGCGTACGGGGCGGGCGACCTGTCGCTCGTCTACCCGGTCGCGCGCGGCACGCCGCCGCTCCTCGTCGTTCCGCTCGCGATCGTCCTCCTCGGCGAGCGCCCCGCGTGGCAGGGTCTCGTCGGGATCGGCCTGGTCGTGCTCGGGATCGCCGCCGGCCACGGCGGGTTCCCCGGCGGGCCCGCGCGGGTGAACCGTCGCGCGCTCGCGCTGGCGCTCCTCACGGGAGTGTTCACGGCGGGCTACTCACTCGTGAACAAGCTCGGCGTTGCGCTCGTCCCGGTGCCGCTCTACGCCCTTCTGGTCTTCGCGGTGGACGCGACGCTGATCTCTCTGGCGCGCTGGCTGCACGGCGGGCTCGCGGGGACCCGCGTGCGCGACACGCCCTGGGGCCGGACCATCGTCGTGGGCGTGCTGATGATGGCGGCGTACCTCGCCGTCCTCGCCGCCATGGCGCAGGCCCCCGTCAGCTACGTGGTCGCCGCGCGCGAGGTCAGCGTCGTCGTCGCGGCGATCCTGGGCGCCCTCGTCCTGCGCGAGCGCCACCCGGCGGGACGGATCGCGGGCGCCGCGGTGATCTTCGCGGGCCTGGTGCTGATCGCGCTCGCCCGTTGACGCACAGCTCACGGCGCGCGTCGCGTCCCCCGCCGTGTGCGAAAATGAGCCGGGAGGAGCCCGCCGATGAACCACGTCCTCAAGACGCGCGGTATCCCGGGCGTCGTCTACGGCGCGTCGTCCATCGTTCGCATCCACCTGGGCGCCGACGCCCACGCCCTCGGGCTCGAGGACTGGACGTTCGACTCCGCACGGTTGGACCGGGGGATGGGCCCGCTCGGGGCGAAGCTCCACCTGGCGATGCTGCTGAACGGGGTCGATTACAGCCGCGGCTCGGCGATCGGCTGGCTCAACGCGGCGATGACCGACGCCGACATCGATCAGATGGTGGACGCGTTCGACCGCTCGCTCGACCGCCTGCGCTGCGAAGGCGCCCTCGCCTAGCGAGTCAGGCTCCGGTGCGCGGCTCCCTCCCGTGGATCGTCGGCACGGCTGCGGCCGCGATCGTGGCCGCCGCGCTCACGGGCGCGTTCGTCGCCGGGCGCTACGAGGGAGAACTCGGGCAGATGGCCCGCGAGCTCGCGGCGACGCGCCAGCGCCTGCAGCGCGAAGTCGCTCTCTACCGGAACGCTGCGGACCTCCTGCGCGACCCGACGACGCAGGTGGTGACGCTCCGGGGCCTCGGCCCGAGTGCCGGGGCGACGGGCCGGATGATCTGGCACCCGGCGGCAGGCGGCCAGCTCGTCGTCGCGAACCTGCCGCCGGCGCCGCCGGGTAAGGCGTACGAGCTGTGGACAATCGGTGAGGGGGCGCCGCGGCCCGCGGGCGTCTTCCGCGTGGACGCCCTCGGGCGGGCGACTCACCGTGCGGAGCCGGTGGAGGGCGGCGTGCGGGTCTTCGCCGTCACGCTCGAGCCGGAGCGCGGCGTGCCGGCGCCGACCGGCCCGACGGTCCTCGCGTCCGCGAAGTAGCCCAGGCGGCCCGCCGCGGCGCCGCTCGCGCCCCGGGAGGGAGCCGGGCACTCCTTCGGAGACCCGTAGCTTCGGGGCGTTGTCTCGTCGTCGACCGTCTGAATGGATCGCACCCTCAGAGTGCTAGCGTGGTCGACGAGGGGTGCCGGGCTCCCTCCCGGGGCGCGAGCGAGCGGCGCGGCAGGACGACGACGGCCTGACCTTGCGCGATCGTCTCGTCGCGCTGGTTCACCGCGACGAGGTCGAGCGTGACCTCGCCGCGCGCCTCGAGAACGGTCTTCGCCGCGACGCGGCCGCGGCACCACGTGGTGTCGCCGATCAGGTTGTGGCGTCGGACCTGGACGTTGAGCCGCGCCAGAGTGCCCGCGTCCCCCATCCAGTTGGTGACGAGGTGGCCGAGCCATGCGACGCGCTCGGGACCGTAGTCGTACGGCGCCGGCACGCCCACCGCGCGGGCGAGATCCGCGTCCCAGTGGACGCGCTCGGGCGGCTCGGGCACGCCGAACTCGTTGGGGATCCCGAGCGCGGGGTGGCGCTCGAACAGGTCGAAGGCGAGGCCGTGCGCGCGCACGTAGAGGCTCCCCCAGCCCTGGACGAAGGCGATGACCGATGTCACCGTGAGCGGCCCCTTGACGACCTCCGGGAGGGGTTCGCCGACCGTCACGTCTTCCCAGTAGCGCGGCGCGGCGCCGCGGATCGCCTCCCCCGCGTACGCACGGCGGATCCGCTCGATCTCCTCGGGCGCGTAGCGGTGGGGCTCGAGCGCCCGGTACTTCTGGAGCTCGCGCGCGGTGTCGCGCTCGGTCCGGAAGCACCACGAGTCCGCCTCGCAGACGATCGCCTCCGCGTCGTCCACGAACGTCGTGCGGTAGGTCTGCCTGATCGCGCGACGCGCGAACGTCGAGGCCTTCTCCTCGAGGTCGAGCAGAACGCTCCGGCCGAGCACGCGGTCGCCCTCGCGGACCGCGCGGCGCCAGCGGAAATCGGTGCCCGCGTACATCGCGTGGATGCCCGGGAGCCCCGTGACGTAGCCCGACACGATCCGGTCCATCGCGAAGAGGATCGTCGGCGGGGCGAGCCGTGCCGCGGCCCAGAGCGGGTTGCGGTCGCCGATCCCGTGGGCCCAGTGGCGAATCGCGTCGCGCGTCGCGACCTCCACGTAGGGCTCGGGGCGCCGGATCTCCTTGCCGACCAGCGCGCGGAGCGCGCCGAGCGCCTCGTCGCTGATCGTCGGGAAGCGGCTCACGCGTGCCCTCCCGCCCGCTCGCGGAGCGCCCGCCGGTCGGTCTTGCCCGCCGGCGTCTTCGGCAGCTCCTCGACGAGCTCCACGGCGCGCGGGTACTCGTGCTGGCTGAGCCGCGCGCCCACCCACTCCTGGAGCTCACGCGTGAACGCGGCGTCGGCGCGCCCGGCGACGACGTAGGCCTTCGCGATCTGGCCGCGCAGCGCGTCGGGCGCCGCGACGACGGCCGCCTCGCGGACGTCCGGGTGGCTCAGGAGCGCGTCCTCGATCTCGACCGCGCTCATCGTCCAGCCCGCCGAGATGATCACGTCGTCAGAGCGGCCCTCGTGGTGGACGTAGCCCTCCGCGTCCATCCAGCCGCGGTCCTTCACGGGAAACCAGCCGCCCTTGCGTCGCACGGCGATCTCACCGACGGTGCCGGGCGGGGCCGGCTCGCCGCGCGTATCCACGATCGCGACCTCCCAGCCGGGCGCCGGTCGGCCGAGCGCACCGGGCTTCACCACGTAGCCCGCGAAGCCGGGATAGTTCACGATGATCACGCCGACCTCGGTCGAGCCGTACATGCTGCACGGGGTGACGCCGATGGTCTTCTCGATCCACTCCCACGTCCGCGAGTCCATCGGCTCGCCCGTGAACGAGATGCGCTCGAGGGCGAGCCGCCGCCCGTCGGCGAGCCCGGAGGCGCGCAGCATGCGGAAGACCGTCGGCGCGGCGGCGAGGTTGGTGACGTGGAACTCCTCGAGCGCCTCGAGCAGTCGCCCGGCGTGGAACTTCCCCGAGTAGGCGCCGACGGCGACGCCCAGCGCGAGCGGCGCGATCGTGCCGTGCCAGAGCCCGTGGCCCCAGGCCGGCGAGGACGGGCAGAAGTAGCGGTCGCCTCGTCGGAGCCCGAGGCCGTAGAGCGCGGCCACCATCAGCGTGACGACCGCACGGTGGGTGTGGCGTACCGCTTCGGGGAGCCCGCGCGTCGTCCCCGAGGTGTACTGGAGGACGGCGAGGTCGTCGGCGCGTGTCGTCGGGGCGTAGCGCGGGCTCTCACCGGCGATCCGCTCCAGGAACCGGTCGTCGACCGCAACCACGCCGACGCGTGGGAAGAGCCCCTGCCAGCGCTCGGCGTCGCGCCCGACGAGCAACAGGCGCGGCCGGCAGTCGTCCACGCGAAGCCGCACGCCGTCGGGGCCGAGCAGCGTGAAGAGCGGGACCGCGACCGCACCGCGTTTCAGGATCCCGAACACGGCGCCGTAGAAGGCGAGCGAGGGATCGAGCATCACGGCGACGCGGTCACCCTTCGCGACCCCGTCGGCCTCGAGGAAGTTGGCGAAGCGCGAGGACCAGTCGGCGAGCGCCTCGAAGCTCCGCTCCTCGGTGCGGCCGTCGGCGTGCTTCAGGCGGAGCGCCGGTCCCCGCCCGACCCAACGGTCCACGCACTCGTGGGCGAGGTTGAGCCGCTCGGGATCGCCCTCGAAGAGGTCCCAGAGGTCGCTCCAGCGGAAGGTCTGACACGCCTCCGGGTAGCGCTGGACGTCGAGGATGCCCGCCACGGCTCCGTCGTTACTTCACGATTTCCAGAAGCTCGATCTCGAAGACGAGCGTCGCGCCGGGCTTGATCGTGGGCGGCCGGCCCTGATCGCCGTACGCCAGGTCGGAGGGGCACACGAGCCGACTCTTGCCGCCGACCTTCATCATGGGCAAGCCCTCGCTCCAGCACTTGATGATGCTGCCCAGGCTGAGCGTCAGCGGTTCGCCGCGCTTGACGGAGCTGTCGAACACCGTGCCGTCGATGAGCTTCCCCTCGTAGTGGACCTTCACCTTGTCGGTCGCCGCCGGCGTGGCGCCGTCGCCCGGTTTCAGCGTCGTGATGATCAGCCCCGAGGCCGTCTTGACCGCGCCCTGCTCGGCGGCGATCTTGTCGAGAAACGCCTGCGACGCCTTCTTCTCGGCGATGGCCGCCGTCGAGGCGCGCGCCGTCGCGAGCTCCTGGATCTTCGGGCCCCAGGTCTCGAGGTCGGCTTTCGGCTTCGCCTTGAGGATGCCGTCGGTGAGGCCGGCCTCGACGACTTCGAGATCAGCGTTGGTCAGATAGAAGCCGGTGAGGTTCCGGGCGATCACGAGCCCGAGGGCGTAGAGGGTCTTCTGCTCGTCGGTCTTGAGCTCGGGCCCCGCCGCTCCCGCGGCTCCGGCCAGGGCGAGGACGAACGCGATCGATGCGGCGACGGCTCTCAGCAT
>QHSA01000155.1 GCA_003220315.1 Candidatus Rokuibacteriota bacterium | reverse complement strand
GCTGTTCCGCCAGGAGCATTGCTCGGTAGCTATGTCCGGCAGGGATAAGCGCTGAAGGCATCTAAGCGCGAAACCCGCCTGAAGATGAGACCTCCCGGGGCGTAAGCCCCCTGAAGGGCCCTCGTAGATTACGAGGTTGATAGGCCGGAGGTGTAAGCACCGTGAGGTGTTCAGCTTACCGGTACTAATCGCCCGTGCGGCTTGACCACGTTGTTCTCATCCATTCCTGATCGGAGACGCAGCGTCTGGCTGCACTCGAGGATCTCCGTATTCGGTCACCGGCGCGCACTGCACGCCGGGACGACTTCCCGGTGGCAATGCCGGAGGGGCCACACCCGTTCCCATCCCGAACACGGAAGTTAAGCCCTCCCGGGCCGATGGTACTGCGCTGGCAACGGCGTGGGAGAGTAGGTCGCTGCCGGGTTTAATTTGAGATGAGGGGGGCGAGGCGCCCCCCTCGAGCTCCCCCTCCCCCCAAGAACAGATTGCGCGGGCGAAGGCCCGCGCTCGAACGCGGCTGATTCGGCGCCCGGGTTTCACAGCCCGGGCGTTCGTGTGTTCGGTCCCCGAGGAGGCTCAGCCGGCGAACGCCGTCCAGAGGGCGAGCGCGAAGCCGGCCAGGGTCAGCACGATCGCAGCGGCGGCGAGGGCCTTGTCGAAAGGCGTCTCGTCGCGGTACTCGGCGAGGGAGAGCCCGAGCCCGGCGATGAAGCCGCCTGCGAACCCGCCGGCGTGGGCCCAGTTGTTTACGCCCGGCATGAAGAAGCCCATGATGAACAGGATCAGTGCCCACTGCCCGTACTGCTGCAGGACCATCCGCCCGTAGACGCCCCCGCGCTTCCGGCCGTAGGCGACGATCGCCCCGAGGAGGCCGAAGATGGAGCCGGATGCGCCGATCGTGAACGGCACGCCGAGCGAGTTGGAGACGACGAAGCCGGCGGCGCCCGAGATCGTGAAGATGGCAACGAGCCGGGCGGGCCCGTAGACCTGCTCGACGGCGGGGCTGAGCTGGCGGATCCAGAGGATGTTGAAGAGGATGTGGAGCAACCCGCCATGGAGGTAGATCGCGGTGACCACGGTCCACCAGCGCCCGTAGTGCCACGGGATCGCTCCCGCGGCACCCAGCGCCCAGAGCGCGTCGGCGCTCGGCGAAAAGATCTCGAGGAAGCCCCGCGGCCGGAGCACGGCGAGCGGATCGAAGATCAGGGAGATCACGTAGAGCGCGACGCACGCCGCGGTGACGGCGTTGGTGAAGTTCCAGCGGCGGAAGAGCGCGCCGAGCGGCCCGCCGAATCCCCACATGCCGGGATTGCGCCGGCCGCACACCAGGCACACGGGCGCCTCGGCGTTGGTCAGGCGACCGCAGGAGGGGCAGAGGATCGCGCCCGAGGTCTTACGAAACATCGTCGTCGCGCTTCTCGACCGGGATGCGGTATCGCGCGTCGAGCCACACGCCGAGATCGACGAGCCGGCAGGTGAGCGAGCAGAACGGGCGATACGGGTTGCCCTGCCAGGAGGTCCGGGTTCGGCAGGTCGGGCACGTCACGCCGCGCTCGCGCGGCCGACGAGCGACGGCCTCGTCGTCCATCGTGGCTGCATCGTACCGGCCGCCGACAAAGCCTGTCAACTCGCGCACTTTGTCGTCACGCGCGGGAGGTTTCGCGTTGACAGTCTTGGACGCGTCGCGTAGAGTTTCGTGCGTCACGTCCTACCTCGAAGGAGCCAGCGTATGAATCGGATGGACCTCGGAAGTCGTCGCGCCACACGCCTGATTCTGCCAGCGCTCGTCGTCCTCGCGCTCGTCGCGCTGGCCGCCCCCGCGCTCGCGGCGGGCGACGCTGGCGAGGCGAGCCTCAGGGTGCCCGACCTCGGGCGGGTGACCTTCGGTGGGGTGAACGGGCGCGCGCTCCTGATGTGGGGGCTCGTCGTGTGCGCGCTCGGCCTCGTGTTCGGGATGGTCATCTTCGTCCAGCTCAAGAACCTGCCCGTCCACAGCTCGATGCGCGAGATCTCCGAGCTGATCTACGAGACGTGCAAGACGTACCTGATCACGCAGGGGAAGTTCCTGCTGATCCTCGAGGCGTTCATCGGCGTCATCATCGTCCTCTACTTCGGCGTCCTCCTGAAGTTCGAGGCGGTGAAGGTGCTGATCATCCTCTTGTTCAGCCTGGTCGGGATCGGCGGGAGCTACGGCGTCGCCTGGTTCGGGATGCGGATCAACACCTTCGCCAATTCACGCACTGCGTTCGCGAGTCTCCAGGGCAAGGCCTTCCCCGTGTACGCGATCCCGCTCAAGGCCGGGATGAGCGTCGGGATGCTGCTCATCAGCGTCGAGCTGTTCCTGATGCTCTGCATCCTGCTCTTCATCCCGGGGGACTACGCGGGACCGTGCTTCATCGGCTTCGCGATCGGCGAGTCGCTCGGTGCCGCCGCCCTCCGGATTGCCGGCGGGATCTTCACGAAGATCGCGGACATCGGCTCCGACCTGATGAAGATCGTATTCAACATCAAGGAGGACGACGCGCGGAACCCCGGCGTCATCGCCGACTGCACGGGCGATAACGCGGGTGACTCCGTCGGGCCGAGCGCGGACGGCTTCGAGACCTACGGCGTCACCGGCGTCGCCCTGATCTCCTTCATCCTGCTGGCGGTGCGAGAGCCGGCCGTGCAGGTGCAGCTGCTGGTCTGGATCTTCGTCATGCGCGTGCTGATGATCGTCGCCAGCGGCGCCTCCTACCTCATCAACGACGTCGTCGCGCGCGCCCGGTATGCCGCGGTCGCCCGGATGAACTTCGAGGCGCCGCTCACCTCGCTCGTCTGGATCACCTCCGTCGTCTCCGTGGGGCTCACCTATCTCGCCTCCTACGCGCTCGTCCGCGACCTCGGTGACGGCTCGCTCTGGTGGAAACTCTCGACCGTCATCACGTGCGGCACGCTGGCCGGCGCGATCATCCCCGAGCTGGTCAAGGTGTTCACGTCCACGGAGTCGGGCCATGTGCGGGAGGTCGTGACCTCCGCGCGGGAGGGCGGGGCCTCGCTCGACATCCTCTCCGGGCTCGTGGCGGGGAACTTCTCCGCGTACTGGCTCGGCATGGCGGTCGTCGTCCTCATGGGCGCCGCCTACCTGGTCAGCACGGCGGGCCTCGGCGCGCTGATGGTGGCGCCGGCGGTCTTCGCGTTCGGCCTCGTCGCGTTCGGGTTCCTCGGCATGGGGCCGGTGACGATCGCGGTGGACTCCTACGGTCCCGTGACCGACAACGCCCAGTCGGTCTTCGAGCTGTCGGTCATCGAGCAGATCCCCGGGATCAAGGGGGAGCTCAAGAAGGCGTACGGCGTCGACGTGAACTTCGAGAGCGCGAAGCACCTCCTCGAGGAGAACGACGGCACGGGGAACACGTTCAAGGCGACCGCGAAGCCGGTCCTCATCGGGACGGCGGTCGTCGGGGCCACCACGATGATCTTCTCGATCATCGTGCTCCTCACCCACGGCCTCACGCAGAACCTGGACAAGCTCTCGCTCCTCCACCCACCGTTTCTGCTCGGGTTGATCACCGGCGGCGCGATGATCTACTGGTTCACGGGCGCGGCCATGCAGGCGGTGACCACGGGCGCCTACCGCGCGGTGGAGTTCATCAAGGCGAACATCAAGCTCGAGGGCGTGACGAAAGCCTCGGTCAGCGACAGCAAGAAGGTCGTGGAGATCTGCACCCAGTACGCGCAGAAGGGGATGTTCAACATCTTCCTGACGGTCTTCTTCGCGACCCTCGCCTTCGCCTTCCTCGAGCCGTATTTCTTCATCGGCTACCTGATCTCGATCGCGCTCTTCGGGCTGTTCCAGGCGGTGTTCATGGCCAACGCGGGCGGCGCCTGGGACAACGCGAAGAAGATCGTCGAGGTGGACCTGAAAGAGAAGGGGACGCCGCTGCACGCCGCGACCGTCGTCGGCGACACGGTGGGCGACCCGTTCAAGGACACGTCGTCGGTGGCGATGAACCCGATCATCAAGTTCACCACGCTCTTCGGCCTCCTGGCCGTGGAGCTCGCGGTCACGCTCACGGCCGAACGGGGCGCCGGGCTGACCCTGTTCCTCGCCGCGCTCTTCTTCGCGGTGTCGGTCGTCTTCGTCTGGCGGTCGTTCTACGCGATGCGGATCCGGGTCCCGGCGCCCGCCGCCGGGACGGGGCGCGTGGGCGCCGTCGCGCGGGGCAAGTAAGCGCTCCGTGGAGTTCCTCCTCGGGGTCCTCACCGGGGCCCATTCCCTCGACGATTTGATCCGGTGGGGCGGCTACGCCATTCTGGTCGGAATCGTCTTCACCGAGACCGGGCTCCTCGTCGGCTTCTTCCTCCCCGGCGATTCGCTCCTGGTGACGGCCGGGCTCGTCGCCGCGGCGGGCGGCCTCAACATCTGGTGGGTCAACAGCCTGCTGATCGTCGCCGCGATCGTGGGCGACAGCGTCGGCTATGCCATCGGCGCGCGCCTCGGCCCGCGCCTGTTCACGCGCGAGCAGTCGCTGCTCTTCAATCCGCGCCACGTCGAGCGGACCCGCCGCTTCTACGAGCGCCATGGCGCCAAGACGATCGTGATCGCGCGCTTCGTCCCCATCATTCGGACCTTTGCGCCGGTCGTCGCCGGCGTCGGCCAGATGCGATACCGCCGCTTCCTCTTCTACAATGTCGCCGGCGGTGTGGGATGGGTGACCAGCATGACCTGGATGGGCTACCTGCTGGGCCGCGCGGTCCCGAACATCGCTGACTACATTCACATCGTCGTCATCGTCGTGATCGTCGTCTCCATGATTCCGATCGTCGTCGAGATCCTGAGGGAGCGTCGGCGGCGGGCGGCCTGATCCTGTCGGCGATCGCCACCCTCGTCGGGCGGCTGCCTGCCGGAGCGGGGGCCCGGCTCGGGCGGGGTCTCGGCGGCCTCGCGTTCGTGGCGCTGCCGGCGCGACGGCGCGTGGCCCTCACCAACCTCGCCCAGGCGTTCCCCGCGCTGAGCCCGGCGGAGCGACGCCGGATCGGCCGGCGCTCCTTCCAGCACTTCGGCGTGTTGTTCGTCGAGCTCGCGGCGACCCTGGCGCGTCCGCTCGAGCGCACGCTGGCGACGCTCCACCTCGAGGGCCTCGAGCACCTGCGCGGCGTCATGGCGACCCACGGCCGGGCGCTCGTGCTCACGGCGCACCTTGGCAATTGGGAGCTGCTCACCGCGGCCCATCGGCTGACGGGTTATCCGCTCTCGATCGTCGTTCGGCCGCTCGATTCCGCGCCGCTGAACACGCTGGCGGAGCGACTCAGGCGGAAGTCAGACGCGGAGCTGATCGACAAGCGCGGCGCGCTCCGGCCGGTGCTCCGTGCCCTCGCCGACGGGCGCATGGTGGCGATCCTGCTGGACCAGAATGCGACCCGACGCGAGAGCGTGTTCGTGCCCTTCTTCGGGCGCACGGCGTCGACGTCGAAGAGCCTCGCGGTGCTGGCCGTCCGCACGCGGACGCCGGTCGTCCCGATCTTCATCCGCCGCGAAGGCCGACGCCACCGCGTCACCATTCACCCCCCACTCGCCCCTCCTGCGGTGAATGACGTCGAGCGTGCCGTCGTCGAACTGACCATGCGCTGCACGGCGGCGATCGAGACCGCGATCAGGCAGGTCCCCGAGCAGTGGCTGTGGACGCACGATCGCTGGCGCACGCGGCCCGCCGCGGAGGGGGGGCCGTGATCGCGCGCGCGCTCGCGGGGGTGCTGGCGCTCTGGAGCGTCGCGGCGGCGTCCGTCACCGACGTGCGGGTCGACGCGTATCGCGAGGCCGCCTCCGCCGGGGCGGTCGGGACCGTCACGGGCCATGCACGGGAGGAGCGCCTGAAGCCGGGCGACGTCGAGCGGCCGCTCCTCGGCACCGTGGTGACACTGGTTCCCTACTCGCCCGCGCTGCTGGCGCGGTTCGAGGAGATCCGGACGCACGCCCGAGACTCGGCGAATGCCTATCGCGCATCGGGGCGGGCGATTCGCCTGGCGCGAGAGGCCTACGAGAAGGCGCTGTGGGAGGCGGGGGCACCCGACTTCGTCAGGGCGAGTGTCGTCGACGCCACCGGTGGGTTCAGGATGGAGGACCTGCCCGCGGGCGCCTGGCTCTTGATCGCCACCCGGTCGGTCGTTGTCGACCGGGCCTCGCCCCGGATCGCGAAGCGCGAGCGTGAAACGTACGCCCCCGCACTCCGCCTGAGGGGCTTCAGCACGGTGTCGGTCTGGGTACGCGAGCTCACGGTCTCCGCGGGTCGGACCGAAGACGTGGAGCTGATGGATCGAAACGTCTGGTTTACGGGGATCGAGGAGGAGCGCGCGCTGGACGCCGGCCCGTAGACCGGCGTCCAGCGGTCGAGTGCTATTTCTTCTCGGTCTTCGCTTCCTTCTTCATCATCCCGCCGCCCTTCGCCATGATCGAGTGGGCCACGGCCTTGCCGTCCATATCCATGTAGCGGACGTGGACCGAATCACCTGGCTTGAGGTCGGCAGCCGTGATCGACTTCCCGCCCCGTCGAATCGAGGTCTTCGGGTCGACGGCGAAGGTCCACTCGACCTCCTTGCTCTTCTCCTTGCCGGCCACCACGATGCTGTCGGCCGATGCCGCCTTCACCGTGCCGTTAGCGTTCTTGACCGGCATCTTCTTCATCTCCGCCTTCTTCTCCGCGGGTGCGGGTGTCGGCGCCTGCGCCACGACCACCCCGGCGGATCCGGCGGCGAATGCGAGTGCGACAACCAAGGCCAGTAGCTTCTTCACGACGGTTCCTCCTCCACGCAAGGGATTAAAGAGCTGGTTCCCCGCCTCTTGGGCGTACGACGAGCGGCGACCGATCCTTATTCTCCGTCTATGTATCGATGAAATCTATGAGAAAGAAACGACTGGTCCGATCAGTCACATGCTTCCTCCCAGGGGGAGGAAGGCTCCGTCGGGCCCTTCCGTAAATTCTCCAGCGCCGGCCCGAAGCGGTACGGGCGTGAAAGAAAGTGACCAACGAAGGACTCGCGCTTCCTAGCCATGGCCGTGTCCGAGTGGCTTCGAGGCAGAAGCCGGTGGCGCGGCTCTCGGGCGTCGAGTCGAACCGTCGCGCAGCGTTTTCGAGCAAATAACGCGAATTGCCAGAACGACGAAGGGCGTGAGATGCCGTGCCAATCCGGAATTGGCTGATGACTTGCACTTGTACGCCTGCAACGCTCCAAGGAGGTTTCTCGATGCGGCGAGCTCGACGCAAATGCCACGGCGCGAGGCCGAAAAAGTTGACCCCGGCCGCGGGCCTGTGCTACCAAGGGCGAACGTTTTCCATGGCGATTCGGGCCGCTGGTCTCCTGCTCACGGCGGGCTTCCTGGGCATTCCGGCGATGGGTCTCGTCGCCCCCGTCGCAGCCG
Source organism: Candidatus Rokuibacteriota bacterium (assembly GCA_003220315.1). Classification (GTDB taxonomy): domain Bacteria; phylum Methylomirabilota; class Methylomirabilia; order Rokubacteriales; family CSP1-6; genus 20CM-2-70-11. The sequence goes on along the minus strand of QHSA01000155.1, from coordinate 16,597 downwards.
AATCGCTCCCGCCCACGCCGCTCGAAGCGGCCGCCGTGCCCACCCCTCAACTAGAGTCCGGAAGAGGTGAGTCGGAGGAGGGCTCCGGAGAGGCGACCGAGATGGACCCGTGGGCGGACGCGCTTGCCGAGTCGGCCCGCCTGAATGCCGTCGCGCGGCTCCGGTCCGAGTTCGCCGAGTATTCGGTGGCGCTGAACGAGGACGTCCGGTATTTCCTCGACCGCTTCACCGGCAGCCGGCGTGAGGTCGTCGAGTTGTGGATGGGCCGATCCGGACGCTACCTCGCGATGATCCGGGAGGTCTTCCGGAGTCAAGGCCTGCCGATGGATCTCGCCTTCACGGCGATGATCGAAAGCGGCTTCAACCCGCGCGCCGTCTCCCGCGTCGGCGCGAAAGGGCTCTGGCAGTTCATGGCGCCCACGGCGCGCCGCTACGGTCTGCGCGTCGACCGGTGGGTGGACGAGCGGCTCGATCCCGAGAAGTCGACCGTCGCCGCCGCCGCGTACCTGCGCGATCTGTACCGTCAGTTCGGCTCGTGGGAGCTCGCGCAGGCGGCGTATAACGCGGGCGAGGTGACGGTGATCCGGGCGATCCGAGTGACTGGGTCGTCGGACTTCTGGGACCTCACGCGCACGACACATCTGCGGCGCGAGACCCGCGAATTCGTCCCCGCCATCCAGGCGGCGACGCTCATCGGTCGCGACCCGGACCAGTACGGGTTCGCGGTCGGCGGCGACGCGTGGGACGACACCGAGCGTGTCACCGTCCCTGGCTCGACGGATCTCCGTCGGCTGTCCACGGGCGCCGGGCTCTCGCTCGAGATGCTGCGGGGACTGAATCCGACGCTCGTGCGCGGAATCACGCCGCCGGGCACCAGGTGGGACGTCCGCGTTCCGCCCGGCACTCGCGAGGGGGTGCTCGCGGCGCTGGCGCCCCGGCGTCCGGTCGCCAAGGCGCCCCGCCGCGCGGTGGCCGCGCACGAGATCCACGTCGTCCGGCCGCAGGAGACGGTGAGCTCGATCGCCCAGCTGTACGGGCTGTCGGTCGCCGACGTGCTCCGCTGGAACCGCCTCGAGCGCCAGGACCACATCCGGCCGGGCGATCGGCTGCGGATCGCCCAACTCCGCTGAAGGTCGAAGTCCGGCTCTTCGCGGCGTTTCTCGCATACCTGCCCGCTCCCGCGCCGCAGGGCGCCGTGACGCTCGACGTCCCGGAAGCCTCCACCGTCGACGACATCGCGCGGCGCCTGGGGATTCCCGCCGACCTTGCGCGTGTGGTGCTCGTGAACGGTCAGGACGCACCGCCCGGACGCCCGCTCACCGGAGGCGACGTCGTCACGATCTTCCCGCCGCTGGCGGGGGGCGTCGGCGGGGGTGCGGCGTCCCGGCCGTCCGCTTCGTCGACCACGGAGTCGATCTCGGCGCCGACGAGCAGCGCGACGCCGCTGGCGTAGAGCCAGAGCATCAGCAAGATCACGCTGCCGATCGAGCCGTAGGTCGCGTTGTAGTTCACGAACTCGGTCACGTAGAGCCTGAGCGCGGAGGACATCACCAGCCACGCCACCAGGGCGAAGATCGATCCCGGGGTGATCCAGTGCCAACGCCGCCCCACCGCAGGCGCGAGATGGTAGACGAGCGTGAGGCCCGTGAGGGCCAGGACGATCGCGACCGGCCACTGGAGCAGCGTCCACGCGAGCGTGAAGAGGGGGCCCAGGCCGACCCACCTCGCCACGGCCTCGCCGATGCGGCCGCCGAAGACGAGCAGCAGCAGCGCCGTCAGCGTGAAGAGTGAGAACCCGATCGTGAGCCCGAGGGCGACGAGTCGGGACTTCCACCAGGGACGGCTCACGCCCACGCGATAGGCGACGTTCAGGGCGGTCACGATGGACAGCATCCCGCTCGAGGCGACCCACAGCGCGACGAACACACCGATCGACAGCAAGCCGCCGCTCGCACCACTCACGACCTCCGCGAGCGTCTTCCTGAGGAGCGACGCCGCGTCGCCCGGCAGCATGCGATCGGCATAATCGAGGAGCCGACTCATCAGATCGGGGAGCGGCAGGAGCCCGACCAGGGCGGTCAGGAACAGCAGGGTGGGCAGGAGCGCGAACACGAAGTAGTACGAGAGCCCCGCCGCGCGGTCGAGGATCTCGTCCTCGCAAACCCGCCGAAACACGCGCTGGACGAGGTGCCAGACCGAGCGTCCCCCGAGCCGCCAGGGAGACGCTGCCGGCCGGTCTGTGTGCCCTCGGTCCGTCAAGAGCGCGGGCGTCCTAGGACGTCCGGCAACGGAACGCGACGTTGCGGGCGAACAGGCGCATCGAGTACCGAGCGAGGCGCCCCTTGAGCGGGACCATCGCTTCGATCGTGAAGAAGCCTTCGAGCAGCTCGCGCAGCGAATCGAACGAGAAGTACTGGCAGTGGGTGGGATCGCTGTCGAGGCGCTTGCCGCGCAGCACACGCCAGCGCCCGTGGAGGTGGTAGAAGAGCGGCACATTGCCGACGAACATGCCCCGCGGCCGGAGGACGCGCTTGACCTCACCGAGCGTGATGCGGGGGTACGGAAGGTGCTCGAGGGTCTCCGCGAGCACGACCGCGTCGAATCGCGCGTTCGGAAACGGAAGCGAAGCGTTGAGATTGACCCGCTGGACGTCGATCCCGTACTGCGTGCGCGCCGACTCCAGCGCCCGCCGGTCGATGTCGGCGCCGACGACCCGGTTCCCCTCCCGGAAGTGGCGGGTGAGGGTCCCGTCTCGGCATCCCAGATCGAGCACGTCCTTGCCGCGGCCGATCCACCCGCCGAAGAGTCCGGCCCGTTCGGTCTCGAGGAACGCCTGTCCGATCCGCTTCCCGCCCGTCTGGTCGCGACGGTGATGCTCGACGTAGATCCCCTCGAGCAGATCGTCTTCCCTCACGACGGAGCCCCCCTGTGCAATCGGCTCAGGGCTTCCGGCCGACGTACTCGCTCAGGATCCCGAACCAACCGACGCGTCTGACGTTCACGAAGCCGGAGCTCGTCATCGCCGCGAGGATCGTCTCTGAGGTGACGAGATGCTCCAGGGTGTCCCAGCAGTATCGCACGAGGAGCCGCGCCTCCTTGCCGCCTGTGCCCAGGCGGGCCATCCAGGAGACGACGACCTTGAGGTAGAAGCGTCCGACGCCCAGACCGACCCGCGAACGCGGACGCGTGAAGTCCACGATGAGAAGCGTGCCTCCGCGCCGCAGCACGCGGAAGTGCTCGGCGAACATGGACCGGAGGTCCGCGACGTGGCGAAGCGCGTATCCCATGGTCGTGAAGTCGAAGTGCTCGTCGCGGAACGGCAGCGCCTCCGCCACGCCCTGGCTGAGGCGGATCCCAAGCTTCTTGTGCGCTTGGGCGAGCATCCCCGTGCTGGGGTCGACGCCCACGACGGAACCCCACGGCCCCACGATGGTCATGGCGGCGCTGGCGAACGCACCGGTCCCCACGGCGACGTCGAGGACCTTCATCCCTTCCGTGAGCCCGGCGCGCCGCAGTGCGTAGCGGCGGTACCATGCGCCCGAGCCGAGCGACATGAGATCGCTGATGCGATCGTACTGCGAGGCGGTGTCGTCGAAGAGACGCGTCAGGAAACGTCGGTGCCCGGCCTCGTCCCGGTAGTAGGCGGTGAGGACAGGGTGCGGAGACACCCTGCGTGGGTCGCGATCGTTCGGGTTCTCCGACATCATCCCTGTCCTCGGGGCGGAAAGATCCCGCGAAAGAGCGGATCCGTCACCGACCCGTCGTAGGGTCGGAACCGCCAGTAGCGATAGACCATCTCGGCCGCGAAGAGGGTCCCGATCAGCATGTAGGAGACGACCCCGGTGTACAACGTCCACCGGGCCAGCGTCGCGCCCAGCGCGAGCCACAGGGTGACTCCCCCGTTGAACGCGAAAAACAGACACCAGAGGCCGGTGACGACGCGGCAGTAGACGACCTCTTCGTCCGGGAGCTCGCGTCCGCGCAGCCGGGCGAAGGTCTCGACCATCGGCGGACCCCAGAGGAGCGTGCGCCCGAAGGCGATGAGCAGCACGGCGTTGATCAGCACCGGCACCAGGAGGAAGAATTGTCCCTGGTTGAAGAGCCCCGCCAGGAGCAACACGACGACGACGGGCAACAGCACGAGCCGCGACACCTGAGCCAGGCCGCGCTGGGGCCAGGTCACGACACCGTGCACGAGGAGGAGGACCGCCAGAATGATGGCGAGGGTCCGAGGGCGGACGAGGGTGAGGCCAGCGTAGATCAGGACCGGGTAGGACATGGCCGTCAGGATCCGCAGCACGACGCGTCAACCATAAGCCGGGCGCTCGCGCGTTCGCAAGGGGAGCGCGCCCGGGGCGTGGATCCGCCCTGGGGTCCTCAGCGATCTCGACCGCCGGTGGTACACTCTTAGCGCTTAAACGAAGCATCGTTCGTATCGGAAGCGTCTAGGAACCCGGTGGGCCTCCCGGACTTCAAATCCGGTGGACCGTTCTAGACAAACGGTCGATGGGTTCGACTCCCATACGCTTCCGCCAGGAGACTCATGGCCAAGCACGACCGGCAACCGCGCCCTCGCCGGTGGATTTCGCGCCGGCAGCGGCTCATCCTCGCCGCGACCACGGCGGTTGTCGTCGCCGTCGTCGTCGGCTATTTCGCCTACCGGGCCGCCGCGAACCTGCCCGGCGTCCTCATGCCCGACCAGGGGAACCTCCACATCCCCACGGCGGACAGCCCGCACGAGCCCTACAACTCCGACCCGCCGACCTCGGGCCCGCACCTGCCGTACATCGCCCCGTGGGGCGTGCACACGCGCCCGATCCCCACGCCGCTCCAGGTGCACAACCTCGAGGACGGGGGCGTGCTCGTCCAGTACAACTGCGAGTGCCCGGAGCTGGTCGAGAAGCTCCGCGCGATCGTGCGCCGGTACGACCGGCACGTGATCCTCGCGCCGTACCCGCCGATGAAGAGCCGGATCGTGCTGACCGCGTGGACGCGCCTCGACGCGTTCGAGGAGCCCGACGAGAAGCGGATCGTGCGGTTCATCGAGGCGTACCGTGGGATCGACCACCACAAGTAGCGCCGGCCGCGCCGCCGTCGTGGCCGCGGCGCTGCTGCTCGTGGCCTGCGCGCGCCCCTACGTCTCGCCGCTCGCGCCACCACCGCACCGCGACGAGATCACGGCGGGCTACGACGCCGCGTGGGCGGCGATCGTGCGCGCGCTGGCGAAGGAGAACGTGGCGCTCCGGGCGATCGCGCGCGACTCTGGTGTCATCGCGTCGGACGACTTCGTCGCGCCGATCGGTGTCTACGCCGACTGCGGCCGCATCGGCGACGACCTCCTCGAGGGCGAGGCCCTCGTGTCCTTCACGCTCTTCGTGGAGCCCAACGGCACCCACACGAACGTCCAGATCAACTCGCGGATGCGCACGCATATGTACCGGAGGGGCGGGAGCGGCAAGTTCCGTCCCACGCCCGTCTTCCAGTGCGCGTCGACCGGACGGTTCGAGGCGAACCTCCTCGATACCGTGCGGGAGCTCGTGCGGCACTAGGCGCATGCCCTCGCGGTTGGCCGACCTCATCCGGAAGGCACGGCGCCTCGCCGCCGAGCGCGACCGGCTCATCGACGGCCTCGCCGAGGACTGGGCGCGCGCCCTCCGCGGCCAGGGCCTGTCGCGCGCCGACCTCGACGAGTTGTGGGCGGGGCTCGTCGAGGACGCCGTGCGCCGCGGCCGGCAGGCGGGCGACAGCAAGTGGACGCCCCAGGCGTGGCGCCACGAGACGCAGGACGTCGTCGCCCGCCTGCGGAAGCGGGTCGAGGCCGCGCTCGATGAGCGCTGACCGCGCGACCGCGCTCCGCAGCCTGCCCTCGGTAGATCAGCTGCTCCGCCGCCTCGCCGACCGGCCGGAGCTCAGCGCGTTGCCGCGCGGCCGCCTGACGGCGCTCGTGCGCGAGCTCCTCGCCGCCGAGCGCAGGCGCGTGCTCGACGGGCGCGGCGCGCCGGCCGGCGCCGACGCCCTGGCGGCGCGCGCCATCGAGCGCGCGCAGCGCGCCGGGGTCTTCTCCCTCCGTCCCGTGATCAACGCGACCGGCGTCGTCCTCCACACGAACCTGGGGCGCGCGCTCATGAGCCCCCTGGCCCTCGAACGGCTCACGGCGGTCGGCGCCGCCTACGCGAACCTCGAGCTGGACCTCGCGACCAAGGAGCGGGGCTCGCGTTACAGCCACGTGGAGGGGCTGCTCGCCCGCCTCACCGGCGCCGAGGACGCGCTCGTCGTCAACAACAACGCCGCCGCCGTCCTCCTGGCGCTGGAGACGCTCGCCCACGGCCGCGAGGTCGTCGTCTCGCGCGGTGAGCTGATCGAGATCGGTGGCGAATTCCGGATCCCCGACATCATGCTGCGCAGCGGGGCCGTGCTGCGCGAGGTCGGCACGACGAACCGGACGCATCTCCGAGACTACGCCGAGGCGATCACGCCGAACACGGGGCTGCTCCTCAAGGTCCACACCTCGAACTACCGCGTGGTGGGCTTCACCGCGGACGTCCCCTCGCGTGAGCTCGTCGAGCTCGGCCGCGCGCGTGGGGTTCCGGTGATGGAGGACCTCGGCTCCGGCTCGCTCGTGGACCTGCGCTCGTACGGCTTCCCGTACGAGCCGACGGTGCCGGAGACGGTGGCCGCCGGCGTGGACCTCGTGTCGTTCTCGGGCGACAAGCTTCTGGGCGGGCCCCAGGCCGGGGTCGTCGTCGGCACGCGGGCGATCGTCACGCGACTCAAGAAGAACCCCTGGAACCGGGCGCTCCGGATCGACAAGTTCACCGTCGCCGCGCTCGAGGCCACCCTCTACGCCTACGAAGCCGGCACCGCGCTCGAGACGGTCCCGACGCTCAGGCTCCTCACCGAGCCGCTCGCCCGGGTCCGGAGCCGCGCGCGGGCGGTGCTCCGGCGCCTCCCGCCGGCAACGCGCGCGCGCCTCGCCGCGCGCGTCGTGGACGACCGGGCCCAGGTCGGCGGCGGCGCGCTGCCGACGGTGGAGCTGCCGACGGCCGCCCTCGCGATCGGCGACGGCCCGACGGACGCGATGAGCCTCGACGCGCGCCTCCGGGAGGGCGACCCGCCGGTGGTCGGACGGATCGTGGACGACCGGCTGCTCCTCGACTGCCGGACGGTCCTCCCGCACCAGGTCGTCGGCCTCGCGCGAGCCCTCGCGGCGGCGGCGGGTCTAGACCGCCGGAATGAATAGCGACATGCCGGACGGAGCCGGGTCGCACCTCGTCTCAGGCCGACTCACTCAGGCTCGCCTCGGGCGTCGGACGCCCTGCGGCTTCGCACTCCCACCGACTCACTCAGGCTCGCCTCGGGCGTCGGATGCCCTGCGGGTTCGCACCACCACGCGGGCCGCGCGGCCTCCGCTCCGACGGAGCCACGTCGTGCCCACGGCACGCCCCCGACGACGTGCACCGGGCTCGCGGCCTCCGCTCCGACGGAGCCACGTCGTGCCCACGGCACGCCACCCACGACGTGCGCCGGGCGCGCGGCCTCCGCTCCAACGGAGCCACGTCGTGCCCACGGCACGCCACCCACGACGTGCACCGGGCTCGCGGGCTCCGCTCCAATGACCAAGCACGTCGTCGTCGGCACGGCGGGCCACATCGATCACGGCAAGACCTCGCTGGTGAAGGCGCTCACCGGCATCGACACCGACCGTCTGCCCGAGGAGAAGGCGCGCGGGATCACGATCGATCTCGGGTTCGCCTTCCTCGAGGAGCCCGCGGGCCTCGTCATCGAGATCGTCGACGTCCCCGGGCATGAGCGCTTCGTGAAGAACATGCTCGCCGGCGTCGGCGGCATCGACCTCGCGATGCTCGTCGTCGCCGCCGACGAGGGCGTGATGCCCCAGACGCGCGAGCACCTCGCGATCTGCTCGCTCCTGCACGTCAAGAGCGGCCTCGTCGTGCTGACCAAGACCGATCTCGTCGAGCGCGACTGGCTCGAGCTCGTGAAGGACGAGGTCGCGGCGCTCGTGCGCGGCACGTTCCTCGAGGGCACGCCGCTCCTTGCCGTCTCGTCGAAGACGGGTGAGGGGCTGTTGGAGCTTCGCGCTGCGCTCCGGAGCCTCGCCGAGACGGTTGCGGCGCGCGGGCTGGGCCAGCTCCCGCGCCTGCCCGTCGACCGGGTGTTCACCGTGCGCGGCTTCGGCACGGTCGTCACCGGGACGCTCACGGCGGGCCGGCTCGCCGTGGACGACCGCGTCCAGGTCTATCCGAAGGGCGTGGAGGCGAAGATCCGGGGCCTGCAGACGCACGGCCATCCGGTGACGGAGGCGTTCGCCGGCCAGCGCACCGCCATCAACCTCCAGGGCGTGGAGCGGGCGGCGGTCGAGCGCGGCGACGTCGTCGGTCTCGCCGGGACGCTCGTCGCCTCGCGGCTCGTGGACGGCACGCTCGAGCTCCTCAAGGACGCGCCGCGGCCGGTCAAATCGCGCACGCGCGTCCGCTTCCACGTCGGGACGAGCGAGATCATGGCGCGCGTCCTCCTCCTGGACATGCCCGAGCTCGGACCGGGCCAGACGGCCGCCGCGCGCTTCCGTCTGGAGGCGCCGCTCGTCGCGCTCCCCGGCGACCGGTTCGTCGTGCGCTCGTACTCGCCGAGCGTGACGATCGGGGGTGGGACGATCCTCGACGTGGATCCCCCGCGCTTCAAGCTCAGGGCGCCCATTCACCTGGCGCACTTGAAGCTGCTGCAGGAAGGTTCACCCGAGGAGGTCGTCGAGGAGCACGTGCGCCACGTCGGCGGTTCGGGGGCGCGGCTCGCGACCCTGCTCGGCCGCGTGCCCTTCGGGCCCGAGAAGCTCCGCGGCCTGCTCGACGGCCTCGTGGCGCAGGGCCGGGTGCTCGTGGTCGATCGCGAGTGGTACCTCCATTCCGAGAGCTCGGCGCGCCTCCGGGCGCTCGTCCTCGCGGCCCTGGAGGCCTTCCACCGCGCCAACCCACTCAAGCCCGGGATGTCGCGTGAGGAGCTGCGGGTGCGAACGGGCGGCGCCGACGAGCGGGTGTTCGCGACGCTCCTCGCCGCGCTCGAGGCCGAGGGCGCCCTCGCGAGCGACCGGGACAAGGTCCGGCTCGCGTCCCACCAGGTGCGCCTGACGCCGGAGCAGCAGCGCATCGTGGATCGTGTCGAGCAGGAGTTCAGGAAGGCCGAGGCGTCGCCGCCGAGTCCCGAAGAGGCGCTCGGCCGCGCCGGCGTGGGTGGCGGCGACGAGCACGAGCTCTTCCAGCTCCTCGTCGAGCGCAGGAAGCTCGTCCGGGTCAAGGAGTCGCTCTACTTCCACGCCGCGGCGCTCGACACGATCCAGGACAAGGTCGTCGCCCTCCTGCGCGAGCGGAAGGAGATCGGGCCGGGAGACATCAAGGACCTCCTCGGGATCTCCCGGAAGTACGCCATCCCCCTCCTCGAGCACCTGGACGCGCGCCGGGTGACCGTCCGGACGGGCGAGAAGCGGGTCTTGCGGGGCGGGTAGGGGCGGAGTATGGTGAAGCCGCCGAAAGGAGCCTCACATGTTTGGGCTGGGCTATCAGGAGCTACTGATCATCCTCGTGATCGTGCTGATCCTCTTCGGCGCCAACCGGTTGCCGGATCTGGCGCGGTCGCTGGGATCGAGCGTCAAGGAATTCAAGAAAGGCGTCAGCGAGGCGACGAAGGACGACGCGACCGCCGCCAAGAAGGAAGAAGAAAAGAAGGCGTCGTAACCCGTTCGGCTGGCCGGTCGACCGCGTCGATCTCATCCCCAACGGCGGTTGTCCCGTTTTCGTTCCCGGGTACGGTATGATGCGCCCAATGATCCTGGTGCCAGCGCTCGTCCTGGCGCTCCTGGTCCTGGTTTCCCCCGCACCCGCCGACGCCCAGATCTATCGCTGGGTGGACGAGCAGGGCGTGCCCCACTACGCCCAGGGTATCGACAGCGTCCCCGAGCGGTACCGCGCGACGGCGGCGCCCATCGTGATCCGGAACGCCCCGGTGCCGGCGCGCGCGCCCGCTGCGACGGGCGCCGCCGGCACCGAGATCAAGTTCACGAAGGGACAGGCGATCGTCGTCGACGCGACGATCAACGGCCGAGCCTCGGCAAAGCTCATCCTGGACACGGGCGCGGACAGGACCGTCATCAATCCGCGCGTCCTCGAGGCGGCCGGAGTGGCCCTGACGCAAGGGGCGACCGGCCAGATCCGCGGCGCGACCGGGACCGCGAGCGTGCAGGCGGCGGCGCTCGACTCCCTCGAGGTCGGCGGCGCGAAGGTCAGCAAGCTTCTCGTCATCGCGCACGACATCGAGCAGGCAGCCGTGGACGGTCTCCTCGGTCGGGACTTCCTCGACCAGTTCAAGGTCTCGATCGACTCCGACAGCGGCGTCGCCACCCTCGCGCCCAAGAACCCATAAGCGTTGGGCGGGCTCCGAGCGAGCGTCGCGCCGAGTGGGGAGCGCGCCCCGCCTCCGGAGGGTCGTGATACCATTCGTGATCTGACCCATGGACTACAAAGCCACGCTGAACCTGCCGAAAACGGCCTTCCCCATGAAGGCCAACCTCCCGGAGAGCGAGCCGAAGATGCTCGCCTGGTGGGAGCAGTTCGGGATCTACAAGCGCCTGCGCCAGGTGGCCGCGGACCGCCCGCTCTGGATCCTGCACGACGGCCCGCCGTACGCGAACGGCAACATCCACCTGGGCCACGTCCTCAACAAGGTCCTCAAGGACGTGGTCGTGAAGTCGCGCGCGATGCTCGGCTTCAACGCCGTCTTCGTCCCGGGCTGGGACTGTCACGGGCTGCCGATCGAGCACCAGGTGGACAAGGAGCTCGGGCTCGACGACCCCTCGGTGGATATCCGCCGCGCCATGGATCCCGTCGAGAAGCGCCGCAAGTGCCGCGAGTACGCGCTCCGGTTCATCGACATCCAGCGCAACGAGTTCAAGCGCCTGGGCGTCTTCGGGGACTGGGACAACCCCTACGTCACGATGGCCCCCGCCTACCAGGCGATCATCGCGCGCGAGTTCGGCCGCTTCGTCGGCCGGGGGCTCGTCCACAAGGGGCTCAAGCCCGTCCACTGGTGTATGCATTGCAAAACGGCGCTCGCGCAGGCGGAGGTCGAGTACGAGGAGCAGCGGACGCCCTCGGTGTGGGTGAAGTTTCCGCTCACGTCGGTGCCGGCGGAGCTCCAGGCGAAGCTCGCCGGCCGCCGCGCGTTTGCGGTGGTCTGGACGACGACGCCGTGGACGCTGCCGGCCAATCTCGCCATCGCGGTGCATCCGACGCAGAGCTACGAGGCGCTCGCGCTGTCTGGCGAGGTCTACCTCGTGGCTCGGGCGCGGGTGACCGAGTTTCTTTCGCTCTTCCAGGCGCCCAAGTACGACGTGCTCGGATTCTTCGAGGGCCACAGCCTCGTCGGCCACACGTTCCGGCATCCGTGGATCGACCGCGAGGGCACGATCGCGGCGGCGGACTTCGTGGGGATGGACCAGGGTACGGGCCTCGTCCACATCGCACCCGGCCACGGCGAGGAGGACTACGAGCTCGGCCGATCACTCGGACTCCCGATCTTCAACCCGGTGGACGACGACGGCCGCTTCGTCCCGGGGGTGGAGCGCTTCGCCGGCCTCACCGTCTGGGAGGCGAATCCCAAGATCATCGACTATCTCCGATCGATCGGGATGCTCATCGCCGAGCGCACGCTCGACCACACGTACCCACACTGCTGGCGTTGCAAGAACCCGACGATCTTCCGCGCGACCGAGCAGTGGTTCATCGAGCTCGACAAACAGGAGTTCCGCGCGCGCGCGCTCGAGGCGATCAAGCGCGACGTGCAGTGGATCCCGCCGTGGGGCGAGGAGCGGATCTACAACATGGTGGCGCACCGGCCCGAGTGGGTCATCTCACGGCAGAGGGTCTGGGGGGTGCCGATCGTCGCGTTCTACTGCGCGGGGTGTGGCACGCTGCTCCTCGAGGAGCGGATCGTCGACCACGTCGCGCGGATCTTCCGCGACGGCCGAGGTGCCGACGAGTGGTACGTGCGGGAGGCCCGCGCGCTTCTTCCCCCAGGCACGCGCTGCGCCAAGTGCGGCGGCGACCGGTTCGCGAAGGAGACCGACATCCTCGACGTCTGGTTCGACTCGGGGTGCAGCCACGCGGCCGTCCTCGAGACGCGGCCCGAGCTCCGGTGGCCGGCGGAGATGTACATCGAGGGCTCGGACCAGCACCGCGGGTGGTTCCAGTCCTCGCTCCTCGAGTCGGTCGGCACGCGCGGCGCGCCACCCTATAAGAGCGTCATCACGCACGGGTTCTTCGTCGACGGCGACGGACGAAAGATGTCGAAGTCCCTCGGCAACGTCATCGGCCTCGACGACCTCCTGCCGAAGTACGGCGCCGAGATCCTTCGCCTGTGGGTGGCGGCCGAGGACTACACCCAGGACATCCGGGTCTCCCGCGAGATCCTCGACCGCCTCGCCGACGCGTACCGCCGGATCCGCAACACGTTCCGGTTCCTCCTGGGCAACCTCTCCGACTTCGACCCGGCGCGCGATCGCCAGTCGTCCGCGCGACTCGACGAGGTCGACCGGTGGATCCTCGACCGGCTGGGCCGGCTCGTGGGCCGCGTGACGCGCGCCTACGAGACCTACGAGCTCCATACCGTGTTCCACGCGGTTCACAACTTCTGCGCCGTGGACCTCTCGGCGCAGTACCTGGACATCATCAAGGACCGCCTCTACACCTCGGCCGCGGACGACCCGCGGCGGCGGGCGGCGCAGACGGCGTCCTACGACATCTTCGGCGCGCTCGCCCGCCTCATGGCGCCGATCCTCACGTTCACCGCGGAGGAGGCGTGGCGGCACACGCCCGGCGTCAAGGCCGAGAGCATCCACCTCGAGCGGTTCCCGGAGGTTCCGCGCGAGTGGCTCGACGACACGCTCGCGCGCGAGTGGGGCCGCCTGCTCGAGGTGCGTCGCGAGGTCACCAAGGCGCTCGAGACGGCCCGCGCGCAGGGGCTGATCGGCAGCGGGCTCGAGGCCCGCCTGCGCGTCGCGGCGGCGCCGGAGGACCTGCCCGAGCTGCTCCGCGCCAAGCGCGCGCTCCTGCCCACGCTCTTCATCGTGTCGCAGGTCGAGCTCGGCGGGGCGCGTACGAGCGCGGCCGTCCAGTACGAGAGCCAGGAGATCCCCGGCCTGGTCATCGGCGTGGACAAGGCGCTCGGCCGCAAGTGCCAGCGCTGCTGGACGTGGAGCGAGCGGGTCGGCGAGCACCGCGCGCACCCCGGGCTCTGCGAGCGCTGCGTGCCGGTGGTCCTCGCCAGAGGCAGTGCGAGCTGAGCGGCGTCCGCGAGGCGAGCGGTGACCGCGTTCGAGGGATGACGCCGGCCGCGCCCACACGGGTCGCCGTCCTCGCGGGCGTCGTGGTCGCGCTCGACCAGATCACCAAGCTGATCGTGCTCGGGCGGCTCGAGCCTGGCGTGCCCATCCGCGTGATCGACGGCTTCCTGTCGCTGACGCTCGTGCTCAACCCGGGCCTCGCCTTCGGTCTCCTCGCGAGCGTCCCGGCCGAGTGGCGGTGGGTCGTGGCGCTCCTGTCGGTCGGCGCGCTCGTGATCCTGGTGCAGGTGGCCCTCCGGGTCCTGCCGCGCGGCAGGTGGCCCGATCACGGCGCGATCGGCCTGATCTTCGGCGGCGCCGTGGGGAATCTGATCGACCGGGCCCGCTTCGGCGCCGTCGTCGACTTCGTCGACGTCTACTATCGCGGCTGGCACTGGCCGGCGTTCAACGTCGCCGACTCCGCGATCACCGTCGGCGTGACGCTGCTCGCCATCCGTCTCCTCGGGGATCGCGCGTCGGCTCCGCGCTCGTGAGGGAGGCGCCCGCCGCTCCACGGCGCACCACGCTCGCCGTCGATCGTGCCGCGGCGGGCATGCGACTCGACCGTTGGCTCGCCGACCGGCTGCCGGAGCTCTCCCGGGTGCGGCTCCGGGCGTTGATCGAGGCCGGCCGCGTCCGCGTCGACGGCGCGGTCCGGAAGGCCGCGGCACGGCTCGCGGGCGGCGAGCGCGTCGAGGTGGAAATCCCGCCCCCCGCCCCCGAGGAGCTCGTTCCGGAGCCCGCCGCGCTGGCCATTGTCTTCGAGGACGCGCAGGTCCTCGTCCTGGAGAAGCCCGCCGGTGTCGTCGTCCATCCGGGCGCCGGTCACGCGCGCGGCACGCTCGCCGCCGCGCTGCTGGCCCACGCGCCCGAGGTCGCGGGGGTCGGCGGGCCGCGGCGCCCGGGCATCGTCCACCGCCTGGACAAGGACACCTCCGGGCTGCTGGTCGTCGCCAAGACCAAGGCCGCCTACGACGCGCTCGTGGCACAGCTCGCGCGTCGGAGCGTCACGCGCCGGTATCTCGCGGTCGTCCACGGCCGCGTCCGCGCCGACGAGGGCGTGATCGACCGGCCGATCGGCCGTCACCCGCGAGACCGCGTGAGGATGGCGGTGCGGCCCGCTGGCCAGGGCCGGCGCGCGGTCACACGGTACCGGGTGCTCGAACGCCTGCGCGGCTTCACGCTCCTCGAGATGAGCCTCGAGACGGGCCGCACGCATCAGATCCGCGTGCACCTGGCCTCACTCGGCCACCCGGTCGCCGGCGACGACGTCTACGGCGGCCGGCGCCGAGAGCCGCTCCCGACCCCGGTCGAGGGCCTGGCGCTCCACGCCGCCCGCCTGGCATTCGTCCACCCGGCGACGGGACGCACCCTCGAGTTCGCGTCACCGGCGCCGGCTCGGATCGAGCGGCTCCTGACTCACCTGCGCAACTAACCAACGTTGGGGGAGCGACGCCGCTCCCCCCGGTCACTCGCGGCGCCCTCGCCGCAAACCGAATTGCGCTGGTTCACTCAGGCTCGCCTCGGGCGTCGGACGCCCTGCGGCTTCGCACTCCCACGCCGGCGCTCGAACGGCAAACCCCCGTAGGGGATGCTAGGATAAGGGACACACGTGAGGAGCCCCATGGAGCTGACCGCCGTCATTCTCGCCGCCGGGGAAGCGAAACGGATGCGCTCCCGACAGCCGAAAGTGCTCCACCCGCTCTGCGGTCGCCCGCTGATCGCCTACGCCCTCCGGACGGCACGCGCCGTCGCCGACCGTACCGTCGTCGTCATCGGACCGAACGCGGCCGCCGTGCGCGCCGCCGCGGACGCCGGCGTCACCTTCGTCGAGCAGCGCGAGCGGCTCGGCACGGGGCACGCGCTCGAGCAGGCCCGCGCCGCGTGCGGCGACGGGCCCGTCGTGGTCCTGGCCGGAGACATGCCGCTGCTCTCGAGCGAGACGCTCGAGCGCCTCGTGAGCCATCATCGGACCACGTCCGCGGCGGCGACGGTCCTCACCGCGGTCGTGGATCGGCCGCAGGGCTACGGGCGTATCCTGCGCCAGGGCGGCCGCGTCAAGCGCATCGTCGAGGACCGGGACGCCACCGACGACCAGAAGAAGATCACCGAGATCAACACGAGCGTCTATTGCTTCGAGGCACGGCGCCTCTGGAAGGCGCTCGCCGAGGTGCGTCCCGACAACGAGCAGGGCGAGTACTACCTGACGGATGTCATCGGCATCCTCGCCAAGGCGGGCGGCCGGATCGAAGCCGTCGTGGCCGGGGATCCGGCCGAGGCCCTCGGGATCAACGACCGGAAGCAACTCGCGGCCGTCGCGGCGATCCTGCGCCGTCGCATCCTCGACCGCCTGATGACCGACGGCGTCACCATCGTCGACCCCGCGAGCACGTACATCGAAGACACGGTCACGATCGGCCCCGACAGCGTCGTCTACCCCCAAGTCGTCATCGAGGGCGTGACGACGTTCGGGGCCGAGTGCGTGGTCGGGAGCGGCTCCCAGATCAGCGCCTCACGCCTCGGCGACCGCGTGCACCTCAGGCCCTACTGCGTCCTCACCGAGGCGACCGTCGAAGACGGCGCCCAGCTCGGCCCGTTCTGCCACCTGCGGCCGCTCTGCCACGTGGGTCCGGGGGCGAAGGTCGGCAACTTCGTCGAGATGAAGAAGTCGCGCATCGGGCGGGGCTCGAAGGTACCCCACCTCTCGTACGTGGGCGACGCGACCGTGGGCGAGGGCGTCAACATCGGCGCCGGCACCATCACCTGCAACTACGACGGCGTCGCGAAGCACGAAACGCGGATCGGCGACCACGCGTTCGTCGGCACAAACTCGAGCCTCGTGGCTCCGCTCACGATCGGCGAGGGCGCCTACATCGGCGCCGGCTCGACGATCACCAAGGACGTTCCACCCGGCGCGCTCGCGGTCGGCCGCGGCCACCAGGTCGTGAAGGAAGGCTGGGCCGCGCGGAAGGCGAAGAAGCACACCGGGCCGGAGGACTAACCATGTGCGGGATCGTCGGTTACGTGGGCGACAAGAACGCGGTGTCGATCATCGTCGAGGGGCTCAAGCGCCTCGAGTACCGCGGCTACGACTCCGCCGGCGTGGCGGTGCTCGACGACGGGGCGCTCCACGTCCGCCGCGCCGCCGGGCGCCTCAAGACGCTCGAGGGGATCCTCCGCGAGCGCCCGGTGGCGGGGTCGCTCGGGATC
>QHSA01000077.1 GCA_003220315.1 Candidatus Rokuibacteriota bacterium | reverse complement strand
TACGCTGATCGGCGCTGGCCGCGCCGTCAGTGCCTTTGCGAGCGGCAGGGAGAACGCCGAGCCGGCGTGAACATACTGCCACCTCCTGTTCCGATCTGAGCTCGTGGCCCGCGAACCGAACCGAAAGGCTCGAGACGCACGCCCCGAACCCTCGGTTCGGAATGCGAGTCAGGAGGTCCCTCCCCGCAACCGCCCCGCGGGGTCCTCCCATGATTGGGAGTAGCAAACACCCGGCAGTTGTCAAGGAACTGACCAGGCCCTGCCAGGGAACCAATCACATGTCGATACATGATTAATCCATGTGTGCACATCTAACCATGCACCCCAGCGGCTCCGAACAACGTCTCAAGGAACATGAAGGAGTTCCAGGCTGAGGCCGTACGATGAAGACGCTCCAACTTCGCGCCTTCACCTGGTGATGGCGAGCCCCGACTGGAAGACCGAGGGGTAGGTCCTCACCCGAAACCAAGGGGAAATACATGGGTAAGCTTGAAGGAAAGATCGGCCTCATCACCGGTGGCACTAGCGGTATTGGCCTTGCGACGGCGAAGGAGTTTGTGAACGAAGGCGCCTACGTCTTCATCACGGGGCGCCGTGATCCGCAGTTGACTGCGGCGGTCAAGGAGATCGGGAGCACTGTCACCGCCGTACAAGGAGACGTGTCGAACCTTGGCGATCTCGATCGTCTCTTCGCACAAATCAAGCGGGAGAAGGGCAAGCTCGATATTGTCTTCGCGAATGCCGGGGCGGCGAAGTATGCTGCCCTCGGCCAGATAACTGAGGAGCATTATGACTCGATCTTCAACACCAATGTGAAAGGCCTCCTGTTCACGGTGCAGAAGGCCCTTCCGCTGATGCCGGATCATGCCTCGACCATCCTGAATGCGTCCATCGTCGCCAGTAAAGGGTTGACGGCGAATAGTGTCTATAGCGCCACCAAAGCCGCCGTGCGTTCGTTCGCGCGGACATGGACAACGGACTTAAAGGATCGCCGCATTCGCGTGAACGCAGTGAGCCCAGGCCCCATCGACACGCCCGGACTGAACGACCTGGTGGCTTCCACGGGGGCGGGCGAGCAACGCTTGAAGATGCTTTCCAACATTGTTCCGCTCGGCAGGCTCGGTACACCCAAAGAGATCGCCAAGGCCGTCGTGTTTCTCGCATCCGACGACAGTAGCTACATCACGGGAACGGAATTGTTCGTGGATGGCGGGATGGCTCAAGTGTAGGCCGTTCATGGCGGAGGGCGGACAACCCATGACAACGACCACCGACGCCGCAGATCGCACCGCCCTGCTGATCGTCGAGGGAGTCCCGCACCTGTCCTCCTAGCGTTGGGTCACTGTAGAGGCGGTGGAGGTTTTTCGCTACGACCGCGCCGTCTCGGCCACCCGCGCGTTTCTATCGCAACCACGTCATCATGCAGGACGATCCCCAAACGCTCGACCGCAAGACGCTACTGCTGACCTTCCTCTACAAGTTCGCCCGGCACGAATACGTCGGCATCTCCGCTGCCTGGAACACGACGGAGCGGATGACCGAGTCGACCTCGATGATCGCGAAGATCGGCCTCTATCACCTCTGCGAGGAATTCAGTCATATGCGTCTCTTTCAGGAGATCTTCCGCACGTTTCACCTCGACAAGGTGGAATGGGTCCCGCTTGGCAAATGGATGAGTCGCATGTACCGTCTCTTCCCCTTGTTCCCGGAGGCCGTGCTCGCCCCCCCCGCCTTCGTGAGCGAGCTGATGGGGCTGACCGTGTACCAGCATCTCGATGGTGTCCTGGACGACATCCTCGACGACGAGCCGGAGGCCCGCGAGCGCGTCCGCACGCTCCTGCGGGAAGTCATGACCGACGAGCTGGCCCACGTTGGCCAGCGCCGCAACTTCCTCGGTCCCCTCGGGCTGCGCGTGGCTCAGGTCATGGTCGCGTCGATGTATCGGGCCTTCTTCCGCGACATTCCCGAGACGAAACTGCTCTTCAACGTCGACCACATGGTGCAGGGCGGGAAGGCGTTCGACTACAGCACCATCGCGCCCGAGATGATCGAGAAGAGCTGGGTGCCCTCGTACTGCAAGGCGTAGTCGCGGGCTCAGCCAGACGTACCCTCTGACTACAGCAGCGTTGCGCTCAGGTGAATTTCCGTTCCGGCCAATGCCTTCGACACGGGACAGTTCTGTTTGGCGTCCAGCGCGTGTCGTTGAAATGTCGCACCGTCAATGCCAGGAATGTCGGCCTCGGTCTCCAGCTCGATTTTTGTGATGGAAAACCCGTCGCCGACCTTTTCCAGTTTCACTGTCGCGCCGGTGTGGATGCGCTTCGGCGTGATGCCTGCGCGCGAAAGTTGCGCGGTCAGCGCCATCGTGAAGCAGCCGGCGTGGGCCGCGCCGATCAACTCTTCAGGGTTGGTAGCCGATTGGCCCGCTTCAAATCGGGACTTGAACGAATATGGGCCGTCAAAGGCACCGCTCCCGACTTTCAGCCGCCCGCTGCCTTCGGCCAGATTACCTTTCCATTCTGCCTCTGCTTTCTGTGTTGGCATACGGCCTCCCTCGCTATGTCAAAGGCCTTCACTCATCGCGGGCGCCAGACCCGTCATCGGGTAACCGCGGTCACGCCAGGCCCGGAACCCGCCGGCGAGTGGCCGCACCCGCTGGATTCCGCGCCGTCTGAGGAGGAGCGCCACACGGGCGCTCGACGCCTCGTTGGGTCACGTGCAATAGAGGACGATCTCCCGCTCGCGCGGGATCTCGTGGTGCCGATCCTCCAGCTCCTCGAGCGTCAAGTGCAGCGCGCCCGGAATGATGGACGGCTCGGCCTCGAAGTCCAGCCGGTCGCGCACGTCCACCACCAACATGTCCACGCCCTCGTCGAGCCGCCTCTTGAGTTCCTCGGGCGAGATCCGCGCGATTCGGATCTGCCGCAGGAAGCGCTGGCGCCCGACATACTTCCAGGCGATGTAGCCGGCGAGCGCGGCCGCCAGCCCCGTGAGGCTCCAGCGCCCGAAGCGGAGGGCGTACTCCGCGGCCAACTCGAGCTGCTGGCTGAACACCCAGCCGACGGCGACGAACGCGCCGGCCCACAACACGCCGCCCAGACCGCTGGCCACGAGGAACTCGCGGAACGGCATCCGGGTGATGCCCGCCAGCGGCGGGGCGACCGTGCTGAAGCCGGGGATGAACTTGGCGACGAGCAGCGAGCGCGCGCCACGCGAGACAAAAATGCGCTGGGTCCGGCGCACACACGAGTCGGGCTCAAGCGAGATGCGGCACAACCAGCCGAGCACCCGCGCGCCTTGGGTGCGGCCGATCCAGTACCAGACCGTGTCGGCCAGCAGCGAGGCGATTCCCGCGCTGGCGAGCAGGACAACCGGATCGAGTCGACTGGCGCCGGCCAAGCCGCCGGCGGCGAGCAGGAACGGTACGGCAGGGATTGGCAGACCGATCTGCTCAGCGAGCACCGAACCGAAGACCACCACATAGCCGTATCGAACGAGAACGCCGATGGCGCCGTCCATGTCAGTCACCCGTTCCGTTGCGATCGTGGGCGGCCTGGCTCGTCAGGCGCTGTTCCGTCGGCCCAGCTTCCGATCCACTCCATGGCCTGCTGACTCATCACTGGCCTCATCTGGTCCTCGCTTCATCCTGACTTGTCCACTCGGCGTCCGTCAGGCTCCACCCACCACCGAGCGCCTTGTAGAGCTGCACGTAGGCGAGGAGACGGTTGCGGCGAATCTGCGCGAGCGTGTTCTGCGCCGGGTAGAGCTGCTGCTGGGCTTCGAGCACTTCGAAATAATTGGCCAGCCCCTGGCGATAGCGATCGGTCGCATGCTCTACGGCCTCCGCGAGCGCCTTCACCGCCGTGTCCTCTCCCGTCTCGGCCTCGTTCAGCTTGCCCAGCGCGGTGAGGGCATCCGAGACTTCGCGGAGCGCGCCGAGGACCGCCTGCTCGTACTGGAGCCGCGCCTGCTCCCATTGCGCGATGGACGCGCGATAGGTCCCCAGGGTGCGGCCCGCGTTGAAGAGCGGTCCGCTGAACATGCCCGCCACCGCCCAGATCGTCGCCGTCCCTCCCGTGAGGGCCGACACCTCGGGACTGGCCGTACCGAGCAGAGCGGTCAGGCTCAGCTTGGGGAAGAACTCCGCCTTGGCGACGCCGATCCGCGCATTGGCGCTCACGAGCTGTTGCTCGGCCTGGCGGAGGTCGGGGCGCCGCTGGAGGAGCGTCGAAGGCAATCCGGCCGGCACCGTTGGCACGATCGGCTGCTCGTACATCGGCTTGCCACGAGGAATCGGGCCGGGAACTGCGCCCAGCAAGACGCTGATCTGGTTTTCTTTGGCGACGATATCGCTCTCCAGCTGCGGGATGTTGGCCTGGGCGTCGCCGAGAGCGCCCTGGGCGCGCGACGTCTCGAGCTTCGAGGCGACACCCAGGTTGAAGCGATCGAGGAATAGATCGTAGGTACGCTGGTAGGCATCCGTGCTGTTCCGGGCGATCTGCAGCCGCACGTCGAGAGCCAAGAGCTCGAAGTACGCCTGCGCCAGATCGCTGACCAGCGTCAGCCACACGCCGCGCCGGGCGTCCTCGGTGGCGAAGAGCGTCGCCCGGGCCGCCTCGTTCGAGCGACGGATCCGGCCCCAGATGTCGAGCTCCCACGACGCCGACATCGCGGCGGAATAGAAGTTGCTCGCGCTCGCCGACGGTCCGCCGAGCGCCCCCACAATGCCCGGTGAGATCTTGGCCCTCGACACGCTGCCACTGTAGTCGAACGACGGATAGAGGTCCGATCGAGCAATGCTGAGGTTCGCACGGGCCTCCTGCACGCGGGCGGCGGCGATCGCCACGTCGTAGTTCCGGCTCAGGGCCTGCCGGATCAACGCCTGCAGGCTGGGATCCTGAAATGCCTCCCACCAGGGCGCGTCGGCGAACGACGCGGCTTCCACGGCCGCCTGGCCCCGGAACGTCGGCGGCTCGGCCACGGCCGGGCGCGTGTAGTTCGGTCCGATCGCGCAGCCGCCCAGAAGCGCGACCGCGACGATGCTCGAGACGATCCTCGCGGAGCGCGTCATGGGTGTTTGCCTTCCGTTGAATGCTCGCCGTTCGTCCCGCCGCTGATCGGAGCGGGCACCGCGTCCGGCAGCAACGCGTGTCCGGACTGTCGTCGGAAGCGCTCGCTCACGTAGAACGTGACCGGGATGATGAAGACGGCGATGAGCGTCGCGGCCAGCATCCCCCCGATGACGGTCGTGCCCAGAATCTGTCGCGAGTTGGCGCCGGCGCCTTTCGAGATCACGAGGGGAAAAACACCGAGGATGAAGGCGAAGGCGGTCATGAGGATCGGGCGTAGCCGGACGCGGGCGCCGGCGAGGGCCGCATCCACGAGCGAGGCGCCATGCTCGTATTCTTCCTTGGCGAACTCGACGATCAGGATGGCGTTCTTGGCGGCCAGGCCGATCACCATGACCAGTCCGATCTGGGAGAACACGTCCAGCTCGAGCCGGCCGAGCCAGAGCGCGCCGAGGGCGCCGAGGACGGCGATGGGCGTGCCCAGCAGGACGCCGAACGGCAGCGTCCAGCTCTCGTACTGGGCGGCCAGGAGCAGGAACACCACGAGCAGCGAGAAGCCGAAGACGGCGGTTGGCGGGATGCCTTCCTCGGCCACCTTCTCCTGGAACGACATCCCCGAGTAATCGAAGCCCATCTCGCGGGACATGGTTTGCGCGAAGACCGCCTCGAGCGCGCGCATGCCCTGTCGGGTGCTGAACCCGGGCGCGAGGATTCCGTTGATCTGCGCCGCCCGGTACTCGTTGAACCGCGTGGTGAACTCCGGGCCGTTGACCTGCCGCATGGTGACCAGCGTGGACAGCGGCACCGGCTGGCCGGCCGCGTTGCGCACGTAGAACTGACCGACGTTCTCGGCCCGGGTTCTGAATTCCCCCTCGGCCTGGACGTACACCTGCCAGACGCGTCCATACTGGTTGAAGTAGTTCACGAAGGCGCCGCCCAGGAACGCCTGCAGGGCCTGGTACACGGAGGCCAGCGTGATCCCTTGCTTGAGGACCTTGTCGCGATCGACCTCGGCGAAGAACTGCGGCGCGCTCGGCAGCAGGGTGGTGAAGAGCCGGGCGAACTCGGGTCGCTTCCGCGCGGCGGCGAGGAACTTCTCGGTGTTCTCGGCCAGGAACGCGGGGTCCCTGCCCGCGCGATCCTCCAGCATGAAGGTCACGCCACCGGATGTCCCGATGCCTGGGATGGCGGGCGGCGAGAACGCGAAGACCTGGGCCTCGGGCACACCGGCCAGCCGCTGGTTCAGCTGGCGGATGATCACGTCGGCGGTGAGCCCCTTCTTGTTGCGCGCATCCCAGTCGTCGAGCGTGATGAAGTAGAAGCTGTTGTAGGTGGTCGTCACCAGGCTCAGCAGGCTGAAGCCCGCCACCCCCGTGTAGTACTTGATGCCGGGCGTCGTCTTGAAGATGGCGTCGAGCTTGTCGTTGACGGCCGCGGTGCGATCCAGCGATGCGGCCAGCGGAAGCTGGGCGTTGACGAAGAAGTACCCCTGATCCTCGTCGGGGACGAAGCCGCCCGGCAATCGTGAGCCGATGAGGCCGGCGAATACGGCGACGACGAGGAGGAGGATCATCGACAAGGCCGACTTGCGGATCAGATGGCCGCAGGCGCCGACGTAGCCGTCGGTGGCGCGGGCGAACCAGCGGTTGAAGCCACGGAAGAACGCCCCCAGCGGGCCGCGCATCTCCCGCCGCGGCCGTAGGAGCAGCGCCGAGAGCGCCGGGCTCAGTGTGAGCGCGTTGAACGCGGAGATGAGGACCGACACGGCGATCGTCACCGCGAACTGCTGATACATCCGCCCCGTGATGCCGGGGATGAATGCCGTCGGCACGAACACGGCCGCCAGGATGAGCGCGATCGCGACCACCGGTCCCGAGACCTGCTCCATCGCCTTGAAGGCGGCGTCCCGGGGCGAGAGCCCCGCCTCGATGTGGTGCTCGACCGCCTCGACCACGACGATCGCGTCGTCCACCACGAGGCCGATGGCCAGCACGAGGCCGAAGAGCGACAGCGTGTTGATCGAGAAGCCCAGGAGCGGAAAGACCATGAAGGCGCCGACGAGCGCCACCGGCACCGCGAGCAGCGGGATGAGGGTCGCGCGGAAGCCCTGGAGGAAGACGAAGACGACGATGACGACCAAGATGAGGGCCTCGACCAGGGTCTTGACGATCTCCCGGATCCCGGCGCTCACGGCCAGGGTCGTGTCGAGCGACGTCACGTAGTCGAGGTCGGCAGGGAACCGCGCCTTGATCTCGTCCATCAACTTCGTCGCGCCCTTCATCGTGTCGATGGCGTTGGAGCCGGGAAGCTGGTAGACCGCGACGAGGGCGGCCGACTGGCCGTTCAGGCGGCCCCGTCGGATGTAGCTCTGCGCGCCGAGCTCGACACGGGCGACGTCCTTCACGCGAACCAGCGCGCCGTCCCGCCTCGCCCGCACCACGACGCTCTCGAAATCCGCCAGGCTCGCCAGGCGTCCCTGGGCCAGCACCGTGTACGTGAATTCCTGACCGGGCGGCACCGGGTCGCCGCCCAGCTGGCCGGCCGGGTTGACGGTGTTCTGGGCCTGCAAGGCGCTCGCGATCTCGTTGACCGTGATGTCGAGCTTCGCCAGCGTGTCGGGATTGACCCAGAGGCGGATGGCGTACTGGGCCGCGCCGAAGATCTGCACCTGGCCGATACCGGGCACGCGCGTCATCGGGTCGTTGATGTTGACGTACGCGTAGTTGGCGAGGAACAGCGGGTCGTACGTGCCCTTCGGCGAGTACAGCACGAAGAGCCCCAGCGGGCTCGTGACGGACTTCGTGACGCTGACGCCCTGGTTCACCACGTCGGGGGGCAGCTGGGAGGCGGCCTGCGAGTATCGCAGGTTGGCGAGCACCTGGTCGACGCTCGGATCGGTGGTGACGTCGAAGTCCACGCGCAATTGCATCTGGCTGCCGGCGGCCTGGTTGAGCGAGTACATGTAGAGCATGTTGTCCACGCCGCTCATCTGCTGCTCGATCGGCGTGGCCACCGACTGCTCGAGCGTCACCGCGTCGGCGCCCGGGTAGCGCGCGGTCAGAAGGATCTCCGGCGGCGCGATGTTGGGATACAGCGCGATGGGAAGCTGCACCATCGCGACGAGGCCGATGATGATCATGAGGATCGAGATCACCATCGCGACGATGGGCCGGTTGATGAAGAATTTGGCCATCTCAGGCCTATTTCGCTGGGGTGGGCGCCGGGGCCGTGCTCGCCTCGGCCCGCACCTTCTGGCCGGGTCGCACGCGATCGGCTCCCTCGACGACGACTCGCTCGCCGGGCTTGAGCCCCTGCGCGATGATCCACTGAGAGCCTACGCGCGCGTCGACCTTGACCGCCCGTACCTCGACCGTCTCGTCGGGCTTGACGACGGCGATCTGCTGCACCCCCTGCACGTCCTGCACAGCCCGCTGGGGAACGAGGAGCGCGTTCT
>QHSA01000076.1 GCA_003220315.1 Candidatus Rokuibacteriota bacterium | reverse complement strand
GATCTGCGGGGACGGCGGCTTCCTCTACAACGCGCAGGAGCTGGCGACGGCGGTGCTTCACCGGATCAACGTCGTCGCCGTCGTCTTCAACGATAACGCCTACGGCAACGTCGCGCGCGACTTGGACGAGGCCTGGGGCGGAAGCTACGCGGCCGCGCTCCATAACCCCGACTTCATGAAGCTGGCCGATGCATACGGCGTGGTCGGCATGCGTGCGAAGGAGCCGACCGAGGTGGGAGCGCTCGTCCGCGACGCAGTCCAGCTCGATCGCCCCGTGCTGATCGAGGTGCCCGTCGGGCGGATGGCGCGCCCGCCGTTCTTCGCGCCCCTGCGCGCCCCGGCCAAGTACCGGCGCTGAGCGTTCCGCCAGCCGCGCTCGCCGGGCGTCCGGCAGGGGAGACCCCGGGTGGGGGGTGGCTCGACCACGCGGCAGGCGCGCGCATTACTCGTCGCGGCTGGGCTCCACCTGGGCGCGTAGCGTCCGCATTCAACGCGGCGGGAACGGGTCTCGTCCACCCCCCACCCGGGGTCTCCCCTCCCCGGCGCCCGGGCTCAGCGCTGGCGCGGGACGCTCCGGTGGTACTGGCGGCCGCAGTAGGGGCAGCGGAACCAACCTCGAACGGCGCGGCGAACGAAGCGCCGGCAGTGTGGGCAGCGCTGCTGGATGTGACCGAAGTACCAGTAAATGCCCACGGCGACCACGCCGAGCGCCGCGAGCGTCCACGGCGACGTCAGGAGCGACACGATGAGCTCCATGTGAGCCGAGCGCGATGGTACCACGCGCCCGAGGGCGCATAATGGAGCCGCCCTCATGATCGAGACCCAGGAGACCGAGCGCCACAGTCACAATCCGCTCGTCCGCTACTTCAAGCTGCTCGGCCCCGGTCTCGTCACCGGCGCGTCGGACGACGACCCGAGCGGGATCACGACGTACTCGGTGGCCGGCGCCTCGCTCGGGTACAGCATGCTCTGGACGGCGGTGGCGACCTTCCCCTTGATGGCGGCGGTCCAGCTCATCTGCGCGCGGATCGGCCTCGTCACCGGGCGTGGGCTGGCGGGCGCGCTCCGCCGTCACTACCCGCGCCCGTTCCTCTACGCCGCGTGCCTCCTACTCCTCACGGCCAACGTCTTCAATATCGCCGCCGACCTCGCGGGCATGGCGGAGGCCGCGACGATGCTCACCGCCGCCCCGACGCTTGCCTTCGTGCCGCTCTTCGGCGCCGGCATCATGCTCGTCACCGTGTACACGAGCTACGCGACCTTCGCGAGGTATCTCAAGTGGATGACCGCGGTGCTCTTCGCCTACGTCGTCGCGGCGGTCCTCGCGCATCCCGACTGGTGGGAGGCGTGCGCGGCCACCGTGGTGCCGTCGCTCCGCTGGGACGCCGCCTACGTCGCCACGCTCGTCGGGGTCCTCGGCACGACGATCTCGCCCTATCTCTTCTTCTGGCAGGCGTCACAGGAGGTCGAGGAGGAGAAGGCGCGCGGCAGGCGAACGGCGGCGCAGCGGCGCGGCGCGACGCCGCACGAGCTCGCCGACGCCCGGCTCGACGTGAACACGGGCATGTTCTTCTCGAACGTCGTGATGTACTTCATCATCCTCGCGACGGCGGCGACCCTCAACCGCTCGGGGTTCACCGAGATCGCGACGGCGCGCGAGGCCGCCGAAGCCCTGCGGCCGCTCGCCGGCAACGCCGCCTACCTCCTCTTCGCGCTGGGGCTGATCGGCACGGGGCTCCTGGCGGTCCCGGTCCTGGCTGGCTCGGCGTCGTTCGCCGTCGCCGAGGTCTTCGGCTGGCGGTCGGGGCTGGACCTCTCCCCCCGGCGCGGCCGCCACTTCTACCTCGTCTTCGCGGGCGCGATCGCGGGCGGCATGCTGCTCGATCTCTTCCAGACGAACCCGATCCGCATGCTCTTCCTGTCCGCCGTCCTCAACGGTATCCTCGCGCCCCCGCTCCTGGTGCTCGTCATGCTCGTGAGCAACGACGCGCAGCTCATGGGTGAGCACACCAACGGCGTCTGGCTGAACGTCCTCGGGTGGGGCGCGACAGCGGTCATGACGGCGGCCGCGGCGGCGTTCTTCCTGACGTCGGCATGAGTGACCGCGCCGCCCTTCGGCTCATCGGCGCGGTCTCCCTGGGGGTCGTCGCGCTGGTCGGGTACCTCCTGCTCGGGCACCGCCCGGACGCGGGGCTCGCGCCGGGGGTCGCGGCGCTGCCGCTCCTCAACGCGTGTCTCAACGCCACGAGCGCGGCGCTGCTCACGGCGGGCTTCCTCCTCATCCGTCGAAAGCGCGTGACCGCCCACCGCGCCTGCATGGTCACGGCGCTCGCGGTGTCGATCCTGTTCCTCGTCTCCTATGTGACCTACCACGCGCTCGCGGGCTCACGGCCGTTCGGGGGGCAAGGCTGGGTGCGGCGCGTCTATTTCCCCCTCCTGGTCTCCCACATCGTCCTGGCCGCGGTCATCGTGCCGCTCGCGTTGACCACGGCCTACCGGGCGCTCAGCGGCAACTTCGCGCGACACGTGAGGATCGCCCGCTGGACGCTCCCGCTCTGGCTCTACGTCTCCGTGACGGGCGTGCTCGTCTACTGGATGCTCTACCACCTCTGAGAGTCGGAGGGGGCCGTGACGGCCCCCTCCGAGGCCTCCCCCAGGATTCGATTGCGGCGGCGGCTCGAACCGCGCGGAGTCTGCTACACGAGATCGCCGCGCAGCACCGTGACGGCCTGGCCGCCGAGCTTGACGCGATCGCCCACGACGCGGACGCGAACGACGCCTCCGCGGGGGGAGGCCTGGTAGGCGAGGAGCTCAGGCTTGCCGAGCCGCGCGCTCCAGAAGGGGCCGAGCGCGCAATGGGACGAGCCCGTCACCGGGTCTTCCGCGATCCCCGAGGCCGGCGCGAAGAAGCGCGAGACGAAGTCGTAGTCGCCCGACGCGCGGCTCGTGACGATCACGCCGCGCACCGGAAGCTTCGCGAGCGTGGCGTGGTCCGGCGTGAGGCCGCGCACGGATTTCTCCGAGTCGAGCTCGACGAGATAGTCGAACTGGTTCCTGCCGACGTACGCGGGCGCCGCGCCTAAGGCCTCGACGAGGCCCGCCGGCACCGGCGCCGACTCCACGGACTTTGCGGGGAAGTCCAGCTCGATCCAGTCACCGCGCCGGTCGGCGGTGAGGAGACCGCTCTTCGTGTGAAACCGCGCCTGGCGGTCGCGCGGGAGGTGGGCATCTTCCCACAGCACGTGGGCGCTCGCGAGGGTCGCGTGGCCACAGAGCGCCACCTCGACCGTGGGGGTGAACCAGCGGAGGCTCCACCCGTCGCGCTCGTCGTGGAGGAAGGCGGTCTCGGAGAGGTTCATCTCCCGCGCGACGTCCTGCATCCAGCGCTCGTCGCGGGGCGTGGGCAGGACGCAGACGGCCGCGGGGTTGCCGTGGAACGGCGTGTCGGTGAACGCGTCGACCTGGACGATTCGGAGCGCCATGGCCGTCCAGTGTACCCCGGCGCCTTGCCACGCGGTCGCGCTTGATCTACGCTCGCGTCGAGCGACGATCGTCCGAGCCCTCATCGTCCGAGGCCGTACCCCGGGGGACCAGTCATGGAACACGAGCTCGACAAGCAGCGGACTCAGGAGTTCGCGCGGAAGCTGTTCGGCTTCTACACGAGCGGCGTTCTCACGTTGATGGTGGACATCGGCCACACGACGGGGCTCTTCGAGGCTGCCGCGAAGGGCCGTGGCGGGAGCCAGGAGATCGCCGCCAGAGCGGGCCTCGACGAGCGCTACGTCCGCGAGTGGCTCTGCGCGCTCGCCGCGGGCGGTGTCTTCGAGTACGACGCGGCCTCACGGACGTTTTCCCTGCCGCCCGAACACGCCGTCTGCCTCACGGGCACGTCGAGCCGTAACCTCGCGGCCAGCAGCCAGGGCCTCCCCATGCTCGCGGCACGGCTCCCCAGAATCGTCGAGTGCTTCCGGAATGGTGGCGGCGTCCCGTACTCCGAGTACCGGCCGGATTTCACCGAGTTCATGGACGCCTCCTGGCGTCTCCTCTACGACGGCTTGCTGATCAAGGGCTTCCTCCCGGCCGTCAAAGGCCTGCCTGAGCGGCTCGAGAAGGGGATCCGTGTGGCCGACCTCGGCTGCGGCACCGGCCACGCGATCAACCTGATGGCCCGACACTATCCGAATTCCGCGTTCGTCGGTTACGACCTCGGGGACGACGCCATCGTCAGGGCGCGGGCCGAGGCCCGCGAGATGGGGCTGCCGAACGCACGCTTCGAGGTCTTCGACGTTACCCGGTTGCCTGCCGAGCCGAAGTTCGACCTGATCACATCCTTCGACGCGATCCACGACCAGCGTGACCCCGCGACGGTGCTCCGGCGCGCCGCCGGGGCGCTCGGACCCGACGGCGTCTATCTCATGATCGAGCCGAAGGCGTCGAGCAACCTCGAGGACAACATTGGAAAGCCGTTCACCCCATACATGTACGGGGTGAGCGTCCTGCACTGCATGACCGTGTCGCTCGCCGAGGGCGGCGCGGGGCTGGGGACGGCCTGGGGCGTCGAGACCGCGCGGCGCATGCTCGGCGAGGCAGGCTTCACGTCGGTCGAGGTCGTCGACGCGCCGGGGCCCCAGAACAGCATCTACGTCTGCCGGCTCGGCGCGCGGTAGGGCGCCCCGTGCTGGCCGCCGGATCGGGGCTCGCCGTCGGTGGGGCGCCGGACGACGCCGCGCTCGAGGCGTCGCTCGCCGCTCTCGCGGCCAGCGGTGCCCCGCATGCGGACCTGGCGCTCGTGTTCGTGTCGAGCGACGCCGGGCCGCGGGCCCACGAGCTGCTGCACGCGGTCCGACGCGCGACGGGCGCGCGCGTCGTCCTCGGCTGCAGCGGCGCGGGCGTCCTGACGGAGCGCCGCGAAGTGGAGCAAGGACCCGCGGTGGCCGTCCTCGTGGCGAGGGACGAGCGGCTCGTGGTGACGCCGTTTCTGCTCGCGGCGCAGGGGCCCGCGACAGGCGAGGAGGTGGCGCAGCGGATCGGGCCAACGGTCGCGGAGGGCGGATGTCTGCTCGTCCTTCCCGACGGGCTCGGGCTCCGCCCTCGGGCGCTCCTCGATGGACTCCACGAGGCGCTCGGCTTCGTCCCCGTCGTCGGCGCCGTCGCGGCGGGTGAGTCCGTGTTCGAGCTCTACGCGACCGACGCCGCGCGGGGCGCGCTCGCCGGCGTCGCCCTCGCGGGCCTCGAGCCGATGATCGGTGTCGCGCAGGGCTGTATGCCGATCGGCGAGGCGTACGTCGTGACGCGCGCCGACGGGAACGTGATCCAGCAGATCGCGGGCCGCCCCGCGCGCGAGATCCTGAGCGACGCGATCCGGGCCCTGCCGCGGGGCGAGGCGCGGATCCGACGCGCGGGAGTCTTCGCCGGCCTCGCGATGGATCCGGCGAAATCGCCGCTCGAGCGCGGCGATTTCCTGGTGCGCAACCTCGTGGGGATCGACCAGGCGAGCGGAGCGGTCGCCGTCGCCGAGCGCGTGCGCGTGGGGCAGACCATCCAGTTCCAGATCCGCGACGCGGAAGCGTCGCGCGAGGACCTCACCGCGACGCTCGAGGCACTGGCGAGGCGCCTCGGCGGCCGCCGCCCCGCGTTCGGCTGTTACTTCGACTGCGCGGGGCGCGGGCAGGAGCTCTTCGGCGTCGCCGACCACGACGTGGCGCTGATCCGGAAGCACCTCGGCGAGTTTCCGCTCGTCGGGTTCTTCGGGAACGGCGAATTCGCGCCCGTCGGCCGCCGGAACTTCTTTCACAACTACACGGGCGCCCTCGTCGTGTTCCCGGAGGCCTGACCGTTGCGCGGTCTCGAACAGATCCCGTGGCTCTACGATCCGGTGTGCGCGCTGTACGAGCGGCTGGGGCTCGACCGGTGGCGGCGGTGGCTCGTCGAGGGCGCGCGCGGGCTCGCGCTCGACGTGGGGTGTGGAACCGGGCGGAACCTACCCCTCTATCGCGAGGGCGTCCGGGTCATCGGTCTCGATCCCGCGTGGGCCGGGCTCCAGCGCGCGCGGCGGCGCGCGCCGCGCGCGCGCCTCGTCTGCGGCAGCGCCGAGGCGCTCCCGTTCCGCGACTCGACGTTCGACACGGTGGTGAGCGGCCTCGTCTTCTGCAGCGTCCCGGACGCGCGTCGTGGCCTCGCCGAAGTCGGCCGCGTCCTCCGTCCCGACGGCCGGCTCCGCATGCTCGAGCACGTGCGCTCGGTCAGGCCGTGGAAGGCACGGGTTCAGGACACGCTCGAGCGGTTCTGGGTCGGGTTGTCCGGCGGCTGCCATCCGAACCGCGACACCGAGCGCGCCGTCGAGGCGTCGGGCTTCGTCATCGAGCCGGACGGACGGCGGGCCAAGGGCGACATGCGCCGCTTCGCGGCGCGTCCGGACATGCGCGGCTGATCGGGCGACCGGAGCCACGCGCGCCTCGCTCAGGCCACCCTCGGCCCGAGCCGGCCTCGCGGTCCCCGTTACAAATCGTTGCCGGAGTAGGAGAGGTTGAAGGACTTGTTGCAGAGCGGGAAGTCCGGGACGATGTTCTTCAGCACCGCGTACTCGAGCGCCGCCCAGTTCCTGAACGATGGGTCCACCACCTTGACCCGCGCGAGCTTCGTCGGCGCCTCGGCGAGGACCCAGTGCCAGATCGGACCCCGCCATGCCTCGACGAGGCCGAACGCATGGCCGCCCGCGGGCAGGGGCGGAAGCGGCCCGCGCGTCGGCCCCTCGGGCATGCCCGCGGTCGCGGCGCGGATGAGCCGCGCCGACTCACGGATCTCGTCCACGCGCACCATCGTCCGCGCCCACACGTCGCCGGCCTCGTAGACGGCGGCGCGCACCCCGAGCTCGCCGTAGGCGGCGAAGGGCGCGTCACGCCGGAGGTCGGCGTCGATCCCGCTCGCCCGTCCGACGAGCCCCACGACCTGCATCTCCCGCGCGGTGTGCGTAAAGAGCCGCCCGGTGCCCTGCAGCCGCTCGAGCACCATCGTGTTGTCGAGGCAGAGCTGCGCGATCTCGAGGAACTCGGTGACGAACGTCTCGACGGTCGTCGCCAGTGGGGCGAGCGGGGTGCGCTCGACGGGGCCCGTCACGCCGCCTGGCACGACCGCGCCGCGGAGCAGCCGGTGACCGGCGGCCCGCTCGTTCAGCCGCAGCAGCTCCTCGCGGATCCGGAAACAGTGCGAGTGCCCGAAGGCGAAGCCCGTGTCGTTGACAATCATGCCGACGTCGGCGACGTGGTTGTAGAGGCGCTCCAGCTCGAGCAGGACGACGCGGAGCCACCGGGCGCGCGGCGGCGCCTCGCAGCCGGCGAGCGCCTCGAGCGCCTGGCAGTGGGCCAGGGCGTGGCCGACGCTGGTGTCGCCCGAGATGCGCTCGGCGAGCGCCGGGGTCCGGTCGAGCGGCAGCGTCTCGAAGAGCCTCTCGGTACCCTTGTGAGCGAAGCCGAGCCGCGTCTCGAGGTTCACGATCGTCTCGCCCTGGGCGCTGAACCGGAAATGGCCGGGCTCGATGATCCCGGCGTGCACCGGGCCGACGGTGATCTCGAAGATGCCCTCGCCCTCGACGCGGCGGAAGGGGAACGGCTGGCCTTCGTCCCTGAAGTCGTCGCGTAGCGTGGTGTCTCGGCGCAACGGGTGATACCCCGCGGGCCAGAACTGATGGAGGGCGAGCCGGCGCAGGTCCGGATGGCCGACCGGCACGAGGCCGAGGAGGTCGTGGATCTCGCGCTCGAATCGGCTCGCCGCGAACGACCGCGTCGCGAGGGAGGGGAACCGCGCGTCGTCCGGCGCGACCGAGACGAGCACGGTGGCGCGTGGCGAGAGGGTGGGGGGCGCAAAGGCGTAGACGAGCGTGAAATCGCCCGAGCTCGCCCGCGTGTCCGCCGCGGCGATGAACTGGCAGGTCGCGCCGAGCCGCGCGAGCCGGTCCGCCAGCGCCGGTATCTCACGCGCCGGCACGCGGCCCTCGAGCGCGTCGGCGGCGCGCGCCGTCACGCCTGTCGCCCCCGACTCACCGAGGGCCCGCGTCAGCGCATCGGACGCCACGCGCGCCATCTCAGCCGGCCACCACGGCCGCGATCCGGTCGAGTGCCAGGGCGAGGCCGGGAGGCCACGCGAGGCCAGTGAGCACGAGCAGCAGGAGCGCCACGAGTACGGGGACCGCCGGCCACGCGCCCAGTGACGCGTGCACGGGAGGCCGCGCCGGAACGCCGTGGAGCATCGTCTGCGTCGTTCGGAGCAGCCCCGCGAACGCCAGGACGAGGAGCGCCAGGCCGACCGCCGCGACGCCGACCGGGCCCTCGCCGAAGCCGGCGCCGAAGATCATCACCTCGCTCGTGAAGAGCCCGAAGGGCGGCAGCCCCATCAGCGCGAGCATCGCGGCAAGGAACGCGCCGCCCGTGCGCGGCAGCGGCCCCATCAGCCCGCGCACGTCCAGGACCTCGGCGGAGTCGTAGGCGGCGCGGATCCGCCCGGCCAGGAGGAAGAGCGCCGATTTCGCGAGGGCGTGGTTCGCGAGGTGCAGGAGCGCGCCCGTCACGCCCCACGCGCCGCCGAAGCCCAGCCCGAGGCAGGCGATGCCGATGTGTTCGACGCTCGAGTAGGCGAGCATCCGCTTGAAGTTCTGCGAGGTCCACAGGAACAGGGCCGCGACCGCCATCGAGGCGAGCCCGAG
>QHSA01000075.1 GCA_003220315.1 Candidatus Rokuibacteriota bacterium | reverse complement strand
CTGCAGTCCCCGGGACTTGGCGAGCGTGTGCCCACGTCATGAGCTACGCGAACGGCAGGGCGGGCGAAAAGGCTCAGCCGGAGTCGCGTTCGGCGCGCCGAGGGCGCTTCACGGCCTCGAGTTCCGCCCGCACGCGCGCCACTTCCTCGCTCTGCGTCAGCTTCGCGTACCGGGCTGCCGTCGCGCTCGAGTGGCTCCCGACGTTCAAGCGGGGGACGGTGAAGAGGCGCGTGAGCGAGCCCCCGCAGGCCGCGCACGTCGACGACGGCGATTCGTCGATGCGGTGGCGAAGCTCCACGCGGGCGCCGCACGCCTCGCAAGCGTAGTCGTAGGCAGGCACGTTGCGGCCTACGGCGCCTTTGCGGGCGCGCTGGGGTTGGTGGTCGCCCATGGACTCCAGCGACGGCGCGGCCCCGACGGCGGCGTGAAGACGCGCTCGAGCACGCCGCCGCAGCCCGCACAACGACTGGGTGGTGGCTCGGTGATGGCGTGGCGGACTTCCGTCCGCGACCCGCAAGCCTGGCACGCGTACTCATAGAGCGGCATCAGACGTTCCGCTGTCTTGTCCTCCGCATGCGCCTGACGGGACCCGGCCCGGCAGGCGCACGGGGGCTCCTCATCGCGTCGCTACGCAAGCTTCATCCCCGCCGCGGCGGCATACTTCCTGAACTCCTCGGTCATCTTCGGCGCGATCGCCGCGCGGACGTTCGAGATCGTGTCCTGCGCGAGCTGTTTCATGGTCTGCTCGACGTTGATCCCGTAGACGCGGGCCGCGTTGAGTCCGAGGATCAGCTCCTTGTCCTTGTCGGTGATGGGCTTGTAGCCGTAGCCCTTCTGGATGTCTTCCGGGATCTGGAACCGCCGGAAGGCGTCGATCTGCCACTGCGGCGAGCCCCACCACGTCGAGTCGCTGCCCCACATGATCCGGTCGGAGCCCACGTGGGTCACGAGCTTCCCCAGGACATGGGCGGCCTCGAGCGGCGCCCCCGTCACCGTCATCGCGAAGGTGGAGCCCAGCTCCGCGTAGATGTTGTTGGCGACGTTGAGCGCGGGGTTCCGCTTGAACCGCGTGATGTTGGCGAGGTCGTCCACCCATGGGTAGCCGGAGTGGTAGATGATGAAGTTGAGGTCCGGGTTCGCGAGCGCCGCCGGCTCGAGGTCGTGCAGGCGGCAGTACTTCTCGTCGAACCAGATGACGGCGAGCCCCTTATGGATGCAGAAGGTCTTGATGCCGAGCTTGCGTGCCTTCTCATACATCGGGTAGGCGACCTTGACGTCGTCGAGGTACCACCCGCCGTAGTAGCCGCCGCTCGGGTAGCGGCCGCTGATTCCGTCCGCGGTATATCCCTTCCACGAGTCGATCTTGAGGTCCTTGGCCTGCCACTCCATCATGTCGAGATTGCGCGGATCGTTCGGCGCGACGAGCCCATGGGAGAGCATCCGACGGGTGCCGGCCTTGGCATTGACGTGGTCGCGCGTGCCCACCATGCTCTCGATCGGGAGCAGAATCTCGTCGTCACCGGCCGCGGCCGGCACGCCGCTGATGATCGACATCGTGGTCTCGCTCTCCAGGAACATCTGCTTGACGTAGGCCTCTTCGGTGCCGATGTCCTGGATCTTGCTGTTGGGGAGCACGCTGTTGCGGAACCCCATCAGGAAGTCCCGCGCGATCTTGCCCCGCTCGGTCTTCGCGTGCTCGAGCTTCGCCGCGTTGAGCCAGTGGGTCTGGTCGTCGAAGACGAATTGGCTGCCCTTGCGGGTCTTGAGCTGCGCCTCGATCGCGGCCGCCTCGTCGGCCGCCTCGACCTCAGCCACCCTGAAGAACTCTCGCCCGTAGACCTTGTTCATGGCGAGCATGGCGGCAGCGAAGCCGCTCGCCGTCATGAGAAAGCGCCGGCGTGAGAGCCCGCGCGGCGTCCCATAGCGGTCCGCGTACTCCATGAGGCGCAAGTCCACCTCCCGCTGCTTTTGCGTCTTCGGCAGTGGGACGAACTCCCCGTTCGTAACGACCTGCGTCGGAATCGGAGGAATGGGGCGAAGGTCAGCCTCGTCGTGCTTTCGGATGACCATGGGGAGGATCCTCCTTCGGCCGAGACGGAAAAAACGGGAAGAACGTCAACGTCGCGCGTCAAAGATAGTCCGCTCCGCTGCGTTGTCAAGAGAGAAGGCGGACCGTGCCCGTCCCTCCTTCTTCGAACCTGTCTACCCATCGAATCCGTCTTGGAATGGTAGGGCGACGTGGTAGCGAGGCTCGACGCGATCACATGTCGTCGAAGCCCGCGTCACGACACGGATTCTCGAACTGGTGACCCTCTGCTGGGGTCCGCTCGCTCGATGTTCTGAAAGCACCGCCAGTCGCGACCGGATGAAATGACCTCCTCGTGGCGGACCGACAGTTTCATCGCGGAGCATCGGCGGTGCGGTGAACTCGACACCGGCACGACTTGAGATGAGATGCCATCAATCGTCCACGGGGCATCAGGAGAGAACCCCACGTAAGGGGACGTCTCAGCGCGCTGATCCTGAATTCTCTCAACCGCGGCCCGGATCGGCCCCTGGTACAGACGGGATTGACGAAGATCTGGCGCATGGTGACCTGGCGGCCGTCTCGCCTCTTTCATGAGTGACACTGGGTCAGGCAAATGTCGCGACACACCTCTGGTCGGAGGCTGATCGCGCCTAAACGGTTCTTCCGGCTCGCCTTGCCCACGCCGCCCCTCGAGTTGCCCCGACCCCGGGGTGCCCGACGAGGCCTCCGGCCGCCGCCGGGGCCCGGGATCTCCTGCGCTGACTCCGCGGCTACTAGTGGATCAGAACGTTGCCGCTGCGGAGCGTGTCGTTCGCACCCTCCGTTGGTCCGGCGTCGACTGTGATGTTGAAGGAATCATTAGTGCCGGGCTCACCGTTGTCCGTCACGTGCACCTCGAAGGTGCACGGCACCCCGTTGTTGGTGCAGGTGCCACCGAAGGTGGCCGTGTTGCCGGTGATCACGAAGGAGTCGAACATCACGCTGTGCACCTTGGCCCCACTCGCGTGGTTCACGTACTGCAGATCGCCACCGATCGGGCCACTCGTCGACCGCGCTTGCACAATGAAGCCAAAGTTCGCAATCCCCGGCCCCGGAACGTCGACGGTGCCGCCGCCGGTCACCTTGCCCACGGTCGGTGGCGGGGGAAGCGCGGCCTCGGTGATCTTCGCGACGAAGGCGTCGCTGGTCCCACCGCCGAACGTCGTTTGGAACGCCCCCATGGTCGTCGGGAAGTTGGTCGAACTCGTGAAACCGACAACGTAGGCGTTAGGGGTCGGCAACGAGTCTACCGCGATGCCGGTGCCCTCGTCGAAGCCACTGCCGCCGAGGTAGGTGGAGTAGACGAGCCCGGAGCCGGCAGGGTTCACCTTGGTCACGAAGGCGTCAAAGCTGCCGCCGGAGGAGGCCTGGATCGGATTCACGGTCGGGAAGTCGATCGATGAGGTTACGCCCGAAACGTAGGCGTTGAAGGATCCATCCACCGCGATGCCGGTACCGGCATCATTGCTACTGCCGCCAAGGTACGTCGAATAACCGAGCGCGGAACCGGTGGGACCTACCTTCGTGACGAAGGCGTCCAGGGCCCCGCCCAAGCTCGTATCGAAGGCTCCAGTGGTCGTCGGGAAGTTGGCCGATTCGGTCTGACCTGTCACATAGGCATTGCCCAAGCTATCCAGGGTGATGGCAAAGCCTTCGTCGGCGTTGGTGCCACCCAGGTAGGTCAGGTAGTCGAGCGCAGCGCCCGCGGTATTCAGCCTTGCCACGAAGGCGTCGATCACGCCGCCGAAGCTGGTCTGGAAGGCCAAAGCGGTCGCGATCCCTGGCGAATTCGTCTGGCCCGTCACGTAGGCGCGGCCCGAGCCATCTACGGCGATGCCGAAGCCGAAATCGCTGCCACTGCCGCCGAGGTAGGTGGAGTAGACGAGGGCGGAGCCGGTGGTAGTGAGCTTCGTCACGAAGGCGTCGCTGCTGCCGCCGATGTAGCTCGGCGCCAACGTCCCGGGGGTCGTGGGGAAGCTGGTCGTTGCGGCTAGGCCCGAGCTCGTCACGCCCGTGACGTAGGCGCTCCCAGATGTATCCACAGCGATGCCGTTCCCGATATCCTGAGCGCTGCCCCCGAGGTACGTGGAATAAAGAAGGGCGGAGCCAGTCGAATTCAGCTTGGTAACGAAGACGTCGTCGGTGCCACCGCCGTAACTCGTCTGGAAGGCCCCACGAGTCACCGGGAAGTCTGTCGAACTGGTCCGGCCTGTCACGTACGCGTTGCCGGAGCCGTCGACGGCGATGCCGAGGCCCTGGTCATCGCCGCTGCCGCCGAGATACGTGGAGTAAACGAGCCCCGACCCCGTCGGATTCACCTTCGTTACGAAGGCATCGCCAAAGACGCCGCCGCCGTTGAAACTCGTGTCGAAGGCGCCAGCGATCGTCGGGAAGTTACTCGAAAGGGTCTCGCCCGTCACGTAGGCATTTCCGGAGGGGTCGACCGCGATCGCTCTCCCGGCATCAGTGCCCATCCCCCCGAGGTACGTGGAGTAGAAGAGCACCGGATCAATGATGAGCGGCCGGCTGGGGTCGTACGTGTCCACCTTGAAGCCGACCGTTCGCGTTTCTCTCAGCACGTAGCCGCCCGCGATGTCGCGCCGGAGGCCGTCGACCTCCTGGTAGATGACCGGCTTTCGCTGGCGGATCGCGGCGCCAGCGGTGTGGAACACGAGGTCGCCATCGGCGTCCACTTCGAGTTTGTCGGCGCCCTGGAAGCCCAGCACAATGCGGCCGGGGTCCGCGCCCGGGCGCACGACGAGGTCGTACTCCAGTTGGCGCGGGTTGCCGTAGTAGATGAGGTCGATGCCGGGGTAGAGGTCTTGGTAGTGGACCCTGGCATAGGTGGGCACATTGGTCCGCCACTTGGCGGCGTCGTTGCCGATGAAGTAGTTGACCTTGCCGGGCAGTTCGTCCAACCCTGCCAAGCGCGGCATCGGGTTGCCGCCGGCGAAAGTCATGCGCAGAACGGTCCGAGTCCCCTCCTCTAGCCGGCCCGGCTTACCGCCCCTCGTTGGAGATTTCTCGTCCGCCGCTTGCGGCGGCGTGGTCAAGACGAGGACCGCCTCGGTCGGCGTGAGGAAGAGGACGTGGCGGCCGCCGCGGGAGAGGAACTTGACCTGGGCGTCGGTCTGTCCGCGGTTCGCCTCAAAGTACAACGGCAGCTTGCCGTAGGCCTCGCTTCCGCGGACCCGGACAGCATCATCCGGCTTGGACGTGGTACCCAGCGAGAGGCTCCGCTCCGCCGAAGCTGTGGTGTCGTCAGCGTCCGCGGCCGAGCATGGGACCGCCGCGAGGACTCCGATCGCCGCGATGATGAGCAGCGACAAGGTCAGGGTGCTCGAGTGAGCACCAGCTGACCCACTCGGCAATGTGTTCTTTCGCATGGCTTCCTCCGAGTTTCGACGCTTCGGCGAGGGACGACGTATTTCGGACACCAGGCCGAGGGGGATCCACGCACACACACAACCCCTCGTTTAGGCCCCCGGCAGATGTCTCGGAAACTAGGGGAACCCCTCAAACAGAAGAGGGGAAATACCTGGGCGGGGATCGATGACGATTTAAACCTCGAAGATTCGACGAGTTGGGACTAAGGCTGTTCAGTATGGATCGGCGAGGTTCGGAATGGTTTGATCGCAGCGTGGTAGCAAACCGCGGCCCTGCCAGGGGCGCAGCAGCCGAGTGGTCTACGGCGCCTGGCAGGGCCGCACCCTTTGTGGAGCTTGCGGGAATGCTACGGAGAACAGACGCGAGGCTGGACTTCTTGACGTGCTTTGGAGACTTCTCGCGGTGGATAAACCGGAGGTCGAGGTCTTCAAGCGTCTCAAGGCCAATCGGCCGAACTCAGGCGCGAGGTCTGCCGAGCGCCGGACGAGCCGGCGCCGCCGCTCGTGGCCGAGCTTCCGGTCCTTGACGTTCGCCGATACTGGCCGATCCAGACTGAGCGCTCAGTCGCAGTCGTTACGCCTCCACCCACGGCGTCCAGAGCTGGAACCATTCCTCGGGTGGGTTCACGAATCCTTTCACCTTCGGGTTCAGGACGACGAGGTTGAGGTCGTTGCAGATGGGCAGGAACGACGCGTCTTCCTCCATGAGGATGCGGTCGATCTGCCGATAGATCGCCACCCGCTTGCTCTCGTCGAGCTCGCCGCGCGCGGTGTCGAGGAGCGCGTCCACCCGGGGGTTCGCGTACCAGCCGACGTTCACGCCCTTGTCCGGCTGCCGCGTGGAGCGGGCGACGATGTCGATCCAGAAGTTGGTCGTCATGCCCCAGGAGAGCTGGTAGGCCCCGTGGCCCGGGCGGAGGCCCTGGAACATCTTCGACAGATACGTGATCCAGTCGAACGTCTCGAGCTTCACCCGGATGCCCACCTTGGCGAGGTCGCGCTGGATCCACTCCGCCATCGCCACGGGAATCATCTGGCCCGAGCCCGAGGTCGACGTCCAGAACACGGTCTCGAACCCGTTGGCGTGTCCTGCCTCCTTGAGGAACTGCTTGGCGCGCTCGGGATTGTAGGAGTACGCCTTGTACTTCGGATCGTAGGCGATGGTCGCCGGCGGCACCATGCTCCAGGCGGGCTTGGCCGTCCCGCGGAGCAGGTCCTTGCACATCTTCTCCTTGTCGACGGCCATCTGGACGGCCTTGCGCACGCGGACGTCCTTGAAATACTCGTCCTTCATGTTGAGGTGCCAGTACCAGATGTGGGGCGCGTTGCTCTGCAGCACCGTGAACTTGTCCTTCCGCAGCGCGTCGACCTCGTCGGGCGACGGCGCCAGGATGAAGTCCACCTCGCCCGTGCGCAGCGCCGCCACGCGCGCCGCGGGATCGTCGAGGCGTCGGAAGACGAGCTTGTCGACGTTGGCCTGCGGGCCCCAGTAGCCCTTGAAGCGCTCGAGGACGATCCGGTCGCCCGGCACGTTCTCCACGAACTTGAACGGCCCCGTGCCGACCGGGCCGTTCGCGAACTTCTCGTTGCCGAGCTTCTTCACCTGGGTCGGGCTCACCA
>QHSA01000074.1 GCA_003220315.1 Candidatus Rokuibacteriota bacterium | reverse complement strand
TTGTGTGTCGGCACCGTCCGTGCCGTCAGAGGGTAGACGCCCCGCCAAGAACGCGTATTCACCCGCTCCGCGCCTGATCGCGGAGGGATCTTGTGAGAATTTTACCGGAGGCCGTCTTCGGGAGCGCAGAAAGAAAGCGGATCGGCGCTGCGCCCAGGGCGTTCGCTACGAACGCCCTGGGGGACGCCGTGGACGTCAGGCAGGCGGGTTAGTCGCCGCAGATCCCTAACTGGCAGCATCGCCCGGGCGGGTCGACGAATACAAACCCTGGTTGGCACATACAAGCCCCGGCGACGCATATCTCCCCGGTCGTCAGGGAAGGATCACAATCAGCATCGGTGGTGCACGTGCTCGTCGGAGGCACGAAGGCGGGGCAATTCAATGGAGTCGGCGCACCACTGAAGAACCCGGAGCCGTTCGGCTGATGGAGCTGGATGTTGCCACCGGTCAGGGTATGGTCTCCACTCGTATACGTGAGGCTCCCGCCGGC
Organism: Candidatus Rokuibacteriota bacterium; assembly: GCA_003220315.1. GTDB lineage: Bacteria > Methylomirabilota > Methylomirabilia > Rokubacteriales > CSP1-6 > 20CM-2-70-11. Next base: position 9,029 of record QHSA01000074.1, on the reverse strand, counting down.
GACTTTGATCATGAACGTGTCGTGACCCTTGCCCGCTTCGGCGTTGTCTGAGACCTTGACGGCCCAGTTAACGTTGTTGTCCGGTGAGGGTAGGTTGGTCCTCGCCGTGCCACAGATCAGACGGGTACCGGTCGGCTGGCCCGGTGGATCGACGAAGATGGAGCAATCTGGAAGGCCGCAGAAGAAATACCCCGTGATGTCGGTCCAGTGAACGTTCAGTTTGTCGACGGTGTCGGTGGAGAATCCCTTGTCGATGTACTCCAGATGGCCCCACAAGGTGTGTCCGTCTCCCCCCGCCTTACATGAGCCGCCGACGCCGAAGTTCGCCCTGGTGTTGCTGTCGGTGGTGATGGTTCCGCCACCCGTCACGAAGTCGCACGGCGTTGGCGGCGGCGCCTGAGCACCGGCGGGCCCTCCGGTGAGCACCAGCGCCGCAACTCCAAGCAAGCCGATTATCGTCCGCATGATTCTTCCTCCGCTCGCATGCAGGGCGGCAAGTTATTGGATTCCGGCGGTCGCAGACCCGATGACCACGTCCGCGACGCCATAGACGATGACATGGAGGGCATTCACGACGGTGCTGGTCGGTGAGGTTCGCTGCTCGTTGATCACCACCCGGCCTCCGGGAATGAAGATCGTCTGGTTCGGGGCCCCGCTCACGGGGATAGGCGCCCCGTTGATCGAGAGGTTGGCGATGTCCGAGACGCCAGTGCCCGTGCCGCCCAGGACGGCCAGGGCTCGAGCCTTGACAAAATCGGCGCCGATGGTCGTCCCGGCGACGCTCAAGGCCAAGGCCGCGAGCGAGGACTGGGAGGCGACCTGATCAGGCCAACCGATCGTGGTCGCGTGAAGGGTTTCCCCTCTGAGCAGCGAGGCGACGGTGCCCGTGATCGCCGATGCATGAAGCGCGTCACTGGGTCCTCCGAGCGCCCCTGTATCGGCGAGCACGGTCGTGGTGCCTCCGAGAAGGCTGAAAACGGTCGCTTGCACCGCTCTTGCCTGCCCGGTGATCAGTTGAGCTTCGCCGGCCATTGGCCATGTCAGGAGAGCCACCACCATCGCAGCCGCTGCGAGTAGACCCGGACTGTAAGAACCTGCGTGACGCATGCCGACCCTCCCCGTGGTCCCTCGGTGCGCACTCTCACTGACCCGTCCCATACGGGCTGCTCGGTGTGCGCCTCGTCGATTGCGCTGCTCCCCCCTCGTCTCCCGAGCGTCACTAGAAACCCTGAGAGAGAAAGGCTGAGAGCGGAATCGGGTGAATCCCCGATCTCATGTGCGGTGGATCCCTGAATCTGCTGCGACGACTCGGGCGCGGCTGAGAAGGCTGCGGTAAGGTCCTGACCGATCCTGCGTACGGGATCTTGCCGGCCGGAATCGTGACTGGGCCACATACGCCGATCAGCAGTTGCATCGGCCGGACGTAGCCTCCGGAAAATACGTCCCTTTCTGGAAGCGCTCCAACCGAGCCGCCTATGGCATCCAACTTGCCGCTGCATGTGAGCATGTTGAGCCCGAGCCCGCGGAAGGTAGTCGGCCTGAGCGCTCTCACCCTCGCAGGCCTCGTCTGGTGTGGCCTCGCCGAGGCGCAGGCGTTGCGGTGCGTGGATCCGCAGGGGAACGTCTCCTACCGCGACGCTGGCGGACAGACGGGAGGTGGGTGCACGCCGCTGAACCAGCAGGCCTTGCGGACCCCGCGCGGGGAATCGCGCGACGCCGCAACGGGCGATCAGAAGCAGCTGTGCACGGGCACGCTCACGAGCTCGCTGTTCGCCCCAGACACCGCGCGATTCACCCTGTGGCCGTCCGGGCCGTCGGTGCTGGCCGGGTACGTCGACGCCCAGAATCGGGTCGGGGCGTACGTGCGCCGTGAGGTCTGGTGCGAGTTCAGCGTGAGCGGGACGCTCCAGCACGCATACGTCGATTCCGATCCGGCTGTTCTTCGATAGAGCATCACCACCACGTAAAGTCCTGCGAGGCCGGAATCACGGCGGCCCGCTTCAGCCCGCCGCGGCCACGCGCACCGGCCGCGCCGCCTCACGCCGCGCGCGCGACCAGTCCCACGCCCCGAACGCGACGAGCGCCAGGCTGGTGACGACCGAGACGGCCGGGTGCGGGCCGATCGCCGCGAGCGAGACGGCAATCAGGAGCGCGCGCTGGGGCCAGCCGAGCTTCCGGAACATGTAGCCCGCTGCCGCGGCCGAGAGCGCCGAGATACCGACGACCGCCGAGGCGAAGAGCATCACGATCTCCGGGAGGCTGCCCTCCATGAGCAGCGCCGGCTGGTAGACGAACAGGAACGGCGCCAGGAACCCGCTGATCGCGATACGCGAGGCCTGCCAACCCGTCCGCATCGGATCCGAGCCCGCCATCTGGGCGCCCGCGAAGGCCGTCACGGCGACGGGCGGCGTCACGTCGGCCAGGACGGCATAGTAGAAGACGAAGAGGTGGGCGGCGAGGACGTCCACGCCGAGGCGCTGGAGCGCCGCGCCGCCGACCGTGACGGCCAGGATGTAGGACGGCGTCGTCGGGATCCCGGTGCCGAGCACCGAGACGACGGCGAAGATCAGGACGAGCGCGATGATCAGGTGGCCGCCCGAGAGGTTGATGATCGTGCTCGAGAAGGCGAGGGCGAAGCCGGTGCGGCTCATCGAGGCGACGATGAGGCCCGAGGCCGCGAGCACCGTCGCGACGATCACGCCCGAGCGCATCGCCTCGACCATCGTGTCGAAGATTCGCCTGGGCGTCATCGGCTGCTCGCCCGCGAACCAGGAGACGACGACCGCGGAGAGCAGGCTGTAGAGCGCGGCCTTGGACGGAGAGTACCCCACCTCCAGGAAGTAGACGACGATGACGAACGGCGTGAAGAGGAGGGCGCGCCGCAGGAGCGTCGTGAGGGAAGGCACCTCGGCCGTCATCGTGCCGATGCGCTGCTTGATCGCCTCCCAGTGGACGGTCGCCATGATCCCGACGTAATAGAGGACGGCCGGCAGCGCGGCGGCGACGATGATCTTGGAATAGGGCACGCCCGTCAGCTCCGCCATGATGAACGCGCCCGCGCCCATGATCGGCGGCATGAGGGGCCCGCCGCACGAGGCGCACGCCTCGATCGCCCCCGCGATCTCGGGCTTGTAGCCGATCCGCTTCATGAGGGGGATGGTGAAGCTGCCCGTCGCATAGCAGTCGGCAACCGACGAGCCGCTGATGGTGCCGTAGAGCCCGGAGGAGAGGACGGCGACCTTCGCGGGGCCGCCGCGGAAGCGACCCGCCAGCGCCACCGAGATGTCCATGAAGAACTGCCCCACGCCCGAGTGGAGCATGAACGAGGCGAAGAGGATGAAGATCATCAGGATGTTCGACGAGATCCCGGTGAGCGAGCCGAGGACGCCCTCATCGGCGTAGAGGAAGAACATCTCGATGAGCCGGGGGTAACTGTAGGCGCGCGGTGACTTGAGGAAGCCGGGGAGCCACGGCGCCGCCACGAGAAACGCGATGAAGGCGAGCGTGGTGACGAAGAACCAGAAGCCCACGGCGCGTCGCGACGCCTCGAGCACCATGGCGACCATGAGCGTCCCCATGAGCACGTGGGACAGCGTGACCGGGTGGACGCCCTCCCAGCGCTCGGTGAGGGCGTGGACGTTCGCAAGGACGTACGCGCACGGCACGATGGAGAGCGCGACCCCCGCCCAGTCCCACCGGGTGACGCGGTCCGTCGGCGAGCGCCCGGTGGCCGGGAAGAGGAGGAAGGCGAGCGGGAGGAGGAACAGGAGGTGGGTCGCGCGCATCTCGCGCGGCTCCCAGACGCCGGCGTACGCGGTCCAGATGTGGAACAGGGCGGCGGCGGCGGCCCAGCCGCCGACCGCCCAGCCCACGGGCCCGCCGAGCTTTCTCAGTTGAGGAGACCCGCTTCCTTGTACGCCCTCGCGGCCCCCGGATGGAGCGGGACGTTGGCGAGCCGCACGGCGTCCTTCGGGTTGAAGTCCTTGAAGGCGGGGTGGACCTTGCGGACGGCCTCGAGGTTGCCGAGGAGGATCTTCGTGAACTCGTACACGGGCCCCTCGGGCACCTTCGCGTTGGCGACGATCGTGTTGGCCATCGTGATCGTCGGGATGGCCTGCGTGTTGTTGACGACGTCCTTGTAGCTGCCCGGCGGCACCACGCCGCGCGCGAGGCCGAACCCCTCGAGGTACTTCAGGAGGTCGTCGTCCATCGGGAGGATCCGCATCTTGCGTCCGAGCGAGGCTTCCTGGATCGCGGCGCCCGGCACCGCGAGGTTGGGCACGAGGACGTCGAGGTTCCGGTCGCGGAACTGGGTCACGAGGTCCGTGTAGGAGACGAGGACGACCTTGCCGCCGCGACCGCGCACGTCGTTGTAGGTGGTCCCGTAGAACTCGAAGATCTTCCGCAGCACCCACTCGTCGGAGCCGCCCGGCGGCGTCGTACCGATCTTGAGCGGCAGCTTCTTCGCGAACACCTCGCGGATCGACCCGGCGGGGACGTCGTCGGCGACGCAGAACTGCACGTGGACGTAGCCGAGCCCGTTCATGACGAGCCGCATGTCCGCGTGCTTGTCCGGGTACGGGTCCTGGCCGTTGTACGAGGCGGCGATGAACGGCGGCAACCCCCAGGCGATCTCGGTCTCGCCCTGCTGGAGCTTGGTCATGTTCTGGATCCCGGCGCCCGGCACGACCTTGATGTTGAAGCTCGGGTCCTTGCTCTTGACGAGCTCGACGAAGCCGCCCGCCTGCGCGTACCAGCCGCCGCCGAGCTGGCCGGCCGTCCAGGTGAGGTTCTTCTGCTGCGCCCATGCGGTTCCGGCGCCAAGGGCCAGCGCGAGGCCGAGGACCACTCCGGTGCGTCGTCTCATGGTGCTTCCTCCGTCGGTCATGGAGATCGTGTGAAGCGCTCGGGCGCGAAGAACGCGAGGTCGAGGGAGGGCTGACCGTCCAGGAGCCACTCGGCGACGTAACGGCCGGTGGCGGGCGAGTGCTGGAAGCCGTGACCGCCGAAACCGACGGCGAGGAAGAAGCCCGCGACGCCCGGCGCCCAGCCGATGATCGCGTGGTCGTCGGGCGTGAGCGGCCGGAGGCCCGCCCAGCCGCCGGCGATCCGCGCGCGCTCGATGATCGGCAGGCGGTGGATCGCCTTCGGCACCAACTCTTCGACTTTGCCCCAGTCCATCGGAACGTTCGCGTCGTCGCCGATGTCCTCGACATCGCCGGGGCTCAGGAGCACCTGCTCCATCTCTTTCCGGAAATAGAAGCCGCTCGTCACGTCACTCGTGAGGGGCACCGGGCCCGGGATCTCGGGGAAGGGCTCGGTGAAGAAGATGTGGCGCCGCCGCGGGTGCACCGGAAGCTCCAGCCCGGCGAGCCGTCCGACGCGCGCCGCCGCGGGCCCCGCGGCATTGACGACGATGGGCGTGGAGACCGCGCCTTGGGACGTCTTCACGCCCGTGACCTGCCCGTTCGATCGCTCGAGCGCCGTCGCCGCGACCCCCTCGACGATCGTCGCACCGAGGTCGCGCGCGCGGCGCGCGAAGCCGTTCGTCACCTCGGCGGGGCCGGCCATGCCGTCCTGGGGCCCCCAGACCGCCGCGATCAGGTCGTCCACGCGGAGGGCGGGGACGAGCTTCTGCGCGTCGGCGGGCGTGAGGACGCGGACGTCGGCGCCCAGCGTCCGCTGGAGCGCGATCCGCTTCTCGAACTCCCGGAGATGCCGCTCCTCGGAGAGGAGATAGAGGTAGCCGATCTTCCTGTAGCCCGGGTCGACGCCGAACTCCTCCCGGAAGCGCTCGAAGACCCTGATGCTCTCGAGCGAGAAGCGGATCTCGGTCTCGCTCGGGAACTGGACGCGAATACCGCCCGCGGCCTTGCTGGTCGTCCCCGAGCCGACGGTCTCGCGCTCGAGGACGACGACGTCGTGCTGCCCGCGGCGGGCCAGGTGGTAGGCGATCGAGCAGCCGACCACGCCGCCGCCGATGATGACCGCGCTCGCCGTCCTGGGCAGGCTCATGAAGCCCGACTATGATGGCGTCGGGGCGGCCGCGACGCAAGTCGCGGGCCGCACCCTCCGCGAGCTGGCTACGGGAGTTTCTGCACGCAACTTCAGGGCTTCACCCGAATTAATTTCGCGGGGTTTTGGCTGACGCTCCGCGTAGGGTAGCGGCGCCATGCGCAAGGTAGAACTGTCAGGCCTGACCGGGATCCGGTTTTACGCGGCACTCCCCGTCTATTTAGCTCACGTGACCGTGATCCCTGGGATGGAGGCGTTGAGCGGCGGGAGTGTGTTTTTCAATCTGGGCGTCGGCAGCGTGTCCCTCTTCTTCGTCCTCAGCGGATTCATCCTGACGTACAACTACGCGGACGTGTTCCGGGACGCCGTCTCCGCCGCCAACTACACGCGCTTTGTCTGGGATCGCCTGACGAAAATCTATCCCGTTCACTTCTTGACGCTGCTGCTGGTGCTGCCCATCGCGACCTTCAGTCCGCACCTCCGCCTCGACTGGCGCGCCGTGCCCTTCCATCTCTTGCTGCTGCAGTGCTTCTGGCCGTTCTCGACACCGACGTTTTCGAAGTATTTGAACGTTCCGTCATGGAGCATCAGCTGCGAGTGGTTCTTCTATCTCCTTGCCCCGGTGGTCATGTTCTTCGCGTTAGGGAATCGCCGTCGTTGGGTGTCGGTGGTTGTGGCCACGGGTTGTGCGTGCGGCCTCGGGTTCTTTCTCTGGCATGGCCAATCCGACGAGGCGCGGCTCTATTTCGTGTCCTGGTTCGCTCCCTCGAGGTTTGTGGAGTTTCTCGTGGGTGTCTTCTCGGCCCGCGTCTTTCTGACATCGTCGGGACAAAAACTCGCTGGAGTTTCCGGCCTGGCGCAGGCGACGGGTCTCGGGCTGATCGTCGCTGGCGCCGTGGCCAGGCCGTTCGCGGCTTGGCCACTAGGGGGAGGGTTGCTGTATCTGCCTGGCGCGGTTCTTCTCGTCCTTGGTCTGGCTTATGGCCGCGGGTTTTTCGTGGCTCACTTGAGTCGGCCCTGGCTCAAGCGGCTGGGGATGGCCAGCTTCTCCCTCTACCTGATCCATGTCCCAGTTCTACGCGTAGTCAGAGGCGTCTGCCTTCACTTGGGATGGGAAGTGCGCTCGTGGCCCGCCTTCGGGGCTGTCGTGATGGCGATGTTCATGGTCGTCCAGACCGCGGCGTTGCTCATCTGTTACGGGTACGAGCTCCCATTGCAAAAGCGCTTGAGGAGTTTGCTCATCCGGCGGCGCGGGGTCGCACGCGGCGCGCGTCAACTCGATGCTCGTGCGGCGGAACACGCGATGCCGACCCGCGACAACCCCGAGCTCGCACGACAGGGGGGCAGGCTCTGAGCTTCCGGATCTTCGAGTGGCCCGGGAGCATCAAGGCGTTGGGGTGTGCAGACTTTCACACCGGCACCTCTCGTGCTTGACCACACTGACACGCTTGTCTGCGCTACCCGCATGCAGCGGAGATCCTATGCGCCGTTTTCGAGCGCCCGTTCCATTCAAAGATAGACCGATGAAGATGCGTTGGTTGCTCGTGGTGGTCCTCATCGGCCTGCTCTTCGTCCTCAGTCCGATGGCCTTCGCGAGCCCGCCGGATCCGAGCTGGCTCGGGGGCCTCTGGGACGACGCGGACTTCGACGATGTCATCCTGCATCTCACCTGGTGTTGCCCGGCGCTCTCATCGGGTCAGCCAAGCTTCGATGCGACGGCTGGTGCGACTGTCGTTGGTCTGGTCCCGGATCGCCATGAAGGCCCTATCCCTGACCCGTCTTCGTTCTCGCACGACACCCGCGCGCCTCCCGCCTCCTAGGCCCGTTTCTCCGAGGTAGCCGCGGCTCGTCGCGGTGACTGACATGAGCGCATCCCGTGCCTCGAGGTATCTGCCGCCGATGACTCGCGGACTATTCACTCGCCCTGCGCCCCAGGGAGCGCCCAATGACGCTCGGAGCGCGCGTCGTGCGGACCTCCGAGTGAGATAGGCCATGCGCAAAGGAGAGCTGTCGAGCCTGACCGGGATCCGGTTTTACGCGGCACTCTTGGTCTATGTGTATCACGTCGTCTTGACGATCCCGGGGGTGAACGCGTTGAGCGGCAGCAGTCTGTTCTCCAATGCGGCCGACGTCGGCGTATCCTTCTTTTTTGTCCTCAGCGGATTCATCCTGACGTACAACTACGCGGACGTGTTCCGGGATGGCATCTCCGCCGCCAACTACACGCGCTTTGTCTGGGATCGTCTGACGAAAATCTATCCCGTCCACTTCTTGACGCTGCTGCTGGTGCTGCCCATCGCGATCTTCAGTCCGCACCTCCCCCTCGACTGGCGCGCTGTGCCCCTCCATCTGTTGCTGCTGCAGTGCTTCTGGCCGTCCTCGACACCGGCGTTTTCCGGCTATTTGAACGTCCCGTCATGGAGCATCAGCTGCGAGTGGTTCTTTTATCTCCTTGCCCCGGTGGTCATGTTCTTCGCGTTGGGGAACCGCCGTCGTTGGGTGCCGGTGGTTGTGGCCATAGGTTATGCGTGCGGCCTCGGATTGCTCCTCTGGCACGGCCGATCCGACGAGGCTCGGCTCTATTTCGTTTCTCGGTTCGCTCCCTCGAGGTTTGTGGAGTTTCTCGTGGGTGTCTTCTCCGCCCGGGTCTTTCTGACGTCGTCGGGACAAAAACTCGCTGGAGGTTCCGGCCTGGCGCAGGCCACGGGTCTCGGGCTGATCGTCGCTGGCGCCGTGGCCAGGCCGTACGCGGCTTGGCCACTGTGGGGAGGGCTGCTCTATGTGCCCGGCGCGGTTCTTCTCATCCTCGGTCTGGCCTATGGCCGCGGGTCTTTCGTGGCTCACCTGAGCCGGCCCGGGCTCAGCCGGCTGGGCGTGGCCAGCTTCTCCCTCTATTTGATCCATGCCCCGCTTCTCCGCGCCGTCAGAGGCCTCTGCCTTGACTTGGGATGGGAAGTGCGCTCGTGGCCCGCCTTTGGGGCCGTCGTGATCGCGATGTTCGTGGTCGTCCAGAC
>QHSA01000258.1 GCA_003220315.1 Candidatus Rokuibacteriota bacterium | reverse complement strand
CCTCGTCCGCGACGCGTGTGGCGAGCTTCTCGTCGTTCCACGGCGCGTAGATCAGAACCTTCACCCCTTCGTCTCTCATGGCCCGCACCAGGCGCACGAGGTGCTGCGGTGAGGGAGGAATGCCGGGCCGCTCCTCGACCCATCCCGCCTCCAGGAGGCCGAAGCGCGTGAGAAAGTAGATCCATTGCGGGTGATAGACGACGACCTTGGCGCCGCGCACCGGCTCCATGAGCTTCGTCCATTCTCCCATGCGTCGCTCGAGTTCGCTGAGGAATGCTTGTCGATTGTGCTCGAACACCGCGCGATGCTCTGGGACGACGCGCGCGAGGCCGTCCACGATGTTCTGCGTGATGACGGGCGCAAGCCCCGGATCGAGCGAGTAGTGCGGATTGCCGAGGGGGTGCACGTCGCCCATCGAGCGGTCCACGCGCGTCGAGGGGACTTCGAGAACGGGAATGCCGCGCGAGATGTCGATCAGGCCCGCGGCGCCGCGCACGACGTTGGCGTTGTTTGCGCCACGGACCGCGACATCGATCCACATATCCAGCTCGAGGCCGTTCTCGACCAGGGCGTCGGCCTTTCGCAGTTTGAGCATCATGCTCGGCCGAACCTCGATCTCGTGCGCGTTCACGGTTCCGCGGGAAAGACTGTCGACGTCGACCAGCTCGCCGCCGACGGCCTCGGTGAGCGCCTTCAGGTCCGGGATCGTCGCGACCACGCGGAGCTTCCGATCCGCGTGGGCTCCGGAGACGAGCACGCTCAGCGCGACGAGCGTCGCGCCGACGACCAACGTGAGGTGTCGCATCATTGCCCTCCTGAGTGCTTAGAACGGATGAGCGGGGTGCGCCCCGAGGATGAACGTGCCCTGGAAGAGAATCTCGTCGACTCGCTTCGCGCTCCCGTCGTTCGCGTCGGGAGTCTCGCGGTGGGTCCGATCGGTGTTCTTGTACGCGAGGCGGAAGCGGAGGAACTCCGACGGCCAGAAGGTGATGTAGGGCTCGACGGATCGCTCCTTCCCAGGGTTCGCCGGGAACTCCGACCAGTCGTACCGGACGCCCGCCGCCCAGCGCCGGAACGGCTGGACCTCGGCGCCCGCGTACCAGCCGAAGCGGTCCTTCTCCCGCTTGGTGATGCGGTCGATGATGCCGTCGCCGTCGGTGTCAGCCTCCACGAGGACGCGACGCAGCGAATAGATCGCCTCTCCGGTGACCGTCACGAGTGGGTGGAGCCAGCCGTCCGGGCGGTACTTGTAGCGCCCCTCCCAGCCCAGGAGCGTGTCGCGCTGCTTCTCCGTCGTCTCGCCGCTCGCAACCGACATGCCGAGCTGCACCGCGTTCTCGTCGCCGAGCTCGAGGAACGTCCGGAGCCGGCCGGTGAAGAGCGGGACCCGGAGCGTGCCACGGCCGAAGGCGGTTTCGTTGTCGCCGTCGAAGACGCCGGCGAGCCCCTCGAGATAGAAGGGGAGGTCGGGCACGATCGTCACCTCGACGCCCTTTTCTTTGAGACCCTCCCCGCCGAGGAAGTTGCGCAGCACGTTCGGTCGGTCGATCCACGGCAGGTCGTGCTCGTGGATCATGTTCGAGTACCCGAAACGGTTCCGCATCTGGCCGAACTTGGCCTGGGTTCCGAGCGGCAGCGTGAGGAGGGTCACACTTGCCTCGGCGAGCTTCACACCGAGTTCTTGGCCCCGCGCCTCCTCGCCGGTCTCGATACGAACCTCTGCATACGCATACGGGTCCACTTGGCCGAAGAGGGAGAGCTCGACCTCGCGCGGGAAGAAGCGATTCTCCTGACCGGCGAACGTCCCGCCCTGGGCCTTCTCGACGTTCGACTGCGTGATGTTGCCGACGAAATCGCCGGCGATCCCGATGTCGAAGAGGAGCTGTCCGGCACCGCGTTGCTGATACAGCGAAAACGGCTGGCGCGGCCGCGCCAGCTCGGTGAGAGACGCCCCCGGTGGCTGCGGCGGAGCCATGGCGGGCGGCCCCGTGGGGGAGGGCACAGGTGGCGGTGCAAGCCGAGGAGTCACGGGGGCTGGCTGAGCCTCGAGCCGCCGGAGGCGTTCGGTCACCGACTCGAGCTGCTTCCTGAGCTGCTCGATCTCCTTCTTGAGCGCTTCGGCTTCCTGGGCGACGGCCGGCGGAGCGAGGAGCCCCACGAAACACACCAGGACGACGAGAGCACGAGCTCGCATAGCGGTCCTCCCTCTGTAGTGTGACGGCCGCGCCGGCCGACCCGGCCGGTGGGCGATCCTGAGCGACGCGAACGGGTGGAGGAGGCTAGCGGAGCGGCGGCGCGCGGGGGTCGGTGAGGCAGAGCGGCGCGCTGACGGCACGCGCGCCGGCCAGCGCGAGCGTGAGGACGAGCGCGAGCACGAGCCCGACGACGGGCGTCGCGTCGAGCTGGGACGCGGCGGTCCCGAGCGCCGCCATGAGGCTCAGGTCGTGCTCCTCGTTCCAGAGACCGAACTCGCCGGAGGCGTGGAGGTGAGGGAGACAAGCGCCCGACACGACGAAGGCGGCGAGGCCCAGCATCAGGAGGAGCGCCTTGCGCTTTGTCACGACGGAGAACAATACCTCACTTCATGGCGAACGCAAAATTCCCTCGACCCCGCCGCTACCGCGGGCGGAGCGCCATCCCGTGCGGGGCCTTGCCGACAGGGATCGTGCGCACCTGGGCGTGGGACGCGAGGTCGATCACGCTGACGAGATCGGCCCAGCGATTGGTCACGAGCGCGTACCGTCCCGTCGGCTCCATCGTCACGAGGTCGGGGTAGCCCCGCTGCGGAATCGTCGCGACGATCTTGTCGTCGGCCGTCCGCACGACGACGATCTTGTTGGTCTTGCGGAGCGTCGTGTAGAGGTAGCGGCCGTCGAGCGTCAGCGTCGCCTCGTGGACGACGCCCGGCAGCGGGATCTCGCCCCTGACCTTGTGCGTGGCGGTGTCGACCTTGAGGATCGCCTTGTTCTCGCCCGCGGCCGCGTAGAGTGTCTTGCCGTCGGCGGTGAGGGCCAGCCCCATCGCGTCGCCGCCACCGTGGACGAGGCGCGTGACGACCACCCGCGTGGCGACGTCGATCACGGTCACGTCGCCCGCGGTCTCCCCCGAGACGTAGACGAGCTTGCCGTCGCGCGAGAACGCGGTGTGGGCCGGCCAGGTCGAGACCTCGACGCGGCCGTCGATCTTCTCCGCCTTGAGGTCGTAGAAGATCACCTCGTCGTTGCTCGTGTCGCTCGACCAGTCGAGGACGAGCAGGTGGCTCCCGTCGGGCGTGAAGGCGAGGTTGTACGGGTTGCCGCCGATCTTGACGCGCCGCAGGAGCTTCCGCGCGTCGGCGTCGATCAGGCCGAGGTCGTGCGTCTTGTCGTAGACGACCCAGGCCGTCGTTCCGTCGGGCTGGAAGACGATCCGGTTCGGCTTGCCGCGGCCGAGCGGAATCGTGCCGACGACGTCGAGCGTGTCGGTGTCGATGACCGAGACCGAGTCGGACTTGGTGTTGGTGATGAAGAGCGTCGCCGCCGCGGCGGGCGTCGCGGCGCCCAGCCCGGCGGCCAGCAGCAGCGCGGCGAGCGGCTTCGACACGCCCGTCCTCCTCACTTGGCGTTCTCGATCGCGGTGATCATCACGTTCGGCGGCACACCCCGTAACGTAAATCGTACCGCGTCTCCCACTCGAATCGAGTCGGTAATTTTTGGGGAGGCGGCGCGGAAGCCCATGGTCATCGCGGGCATGTAGCCCGGGATCTCGCCGTGGGTGAGGACCAGCACGTTGATCTCGGGCAGGACCGCGCGGACCACGCCCTCGACGCTCCACTCCCGCTCGACGCCGGCCGCGGCCGCACGCGTGGCGGCGAGCTCGCGCTCGAGGCGTCTTGCGCGGAGTCCCCAGGACACATACCCGCAGCCGACGCCGACGACGAGCGCCAGGTTGATCAGGACGACGGCCTTCCACGCGCGCATCAGTGCACGTGCTCTTCCGGCACCGGCGCCTGCACCTTCTCCTCGTTGAGCTGCTGGATCTCGGCGAGCAGCGCGTTCATCTCGGTGGCCGCGCCGCTCCCGTGGCTGATCGCGCGGATGTAGCCCTGGCGATCGATCAAGAGCTCGGCGTGGGGCGGGCGGGCGAAGAGGCGGTACGCGGCGACGATCTCGTCGGCGCCCCCGGTCACGACGGGGAAGAAGACGCGCGGCTCGGCGCCGAGACGCGTGATGGCGTCGGGCGCCGCGTCGGTCGGTACCGCGACGACCTCGGCCCCCAGCGTGACGAGGATGTCGTAGCGCTGCGCGAGCTGGGCGAGCCGCGCCCGCGAGCCGGGCAGCGAGTAGAGGACGAGCAGCACGATCCGCCGTCCGCGATACTCCTTGAGCGCGCGCGCCGGCGTCGGGCCGACGGCGAACGTGAAGTCGGGCGCGATGAGCCACGAGCGCTCGGGCTCGACGCTCCCTCCCAGGGTGCGCGCGGCGTACGCGGAGGACAGCGCGCGGAGGAAGTTCACGAGGTCCCACCGCTCCTCCTCGCTCAGGCGGTCGCCGAACGCGGGCATCTCGCCCCGCGGGATGCCGTGGGTGATCCACCAGAAGAGGTCGCCCGCCGTGTGCTGCGCCGTGTGGGGCGCGCGGAGGTCGGCGGGACGCCGGGGGAGACGGGCGCCGCCCGGGCCGTCGCCGGCTCCCGTCGTCCCGTGGCAGACGGTGCAGTTCGTCTCGTAGAGGGTCGCGCCCGTCGCGATCGACGCCGCCTGGTACGGGACGGCCGGCCGCAGGTAGGTCGTCGGGTAGGCGTCGATGGCGAGCGGCGGCAGCGCGAGGCCGGCGCCCGCGGCGAGAAGGACGATTCCCCCGACGAGGAGCGGCAGCCGCCACGCACGGAGGAGGAGCGCGGTGATCATCCCGATCAGGCCGAGCACCGCGACCTGGCTGCCCGTGAGCGCCCGCAGGGCCGCGCTCGACCCGCCCTCGAGCCCCACCAGCGAGAGGCGGAAGGCGAATGGCCACGCGGGCGGCTCGTGGCGCGCGGGCGGCGTGAGGGTCAGCGCGCCGACGACGGAAAGGACCGCGAGGGCGAGGGCGGCCTCTACGATTACGAAGCGCGCGAGCCGCCGCATCGCCGGACGCCCGACGGTGGGGCCGTCGCCGGAGAGGCGCGGAAGATGGACCGAGCGATTCAGCGACGCGAGCGCCAGGATCGGGAGCAGGAGCGTGATCTTCAACAGCAGGAGGCGACCATATGAAGTCCCGACGAGCCCGGCGACGGTGGCGACATTCGTCACCGCCATCACCGTGCCCGAGAGGGCGAGCGTGATCACCGCGGCGAGCGCGCAGCGGGAGAAGCGGCGCGCCGCGAGGACGGCGTAGGGCCGCGCGTCGGCGCCCCCGTCGCGCCCGGCGGCGCGGAGCAGGAGGGCAAGCGGGAGGAGCCCGCCGGCCCACACACCCGTGGCGAGCAGGTGAATGCCGTCCGCGGCGATCGCGAGCGCCGCGGACGGCTCCACGGCGGCCGCGTGGCCCGAGGCCGCGATCGGAACGAGGGCGGCCGCGCCGAGCAGCACGGGCTCGCCCCGCGCCGCTCGCCAGTCCACGCGTCGCTCCACGTCGAGGCGCAGCGCGAGAAACGTCGCGAGCAGCACGAGGACGCCGTAGCGGACGAGCCAGACGTGACCCGCCTGGGTCTCGAGGAGCACCCGCGCGATCGCGGACGGCTCGAGCGCGGCCGCCGCGCGCCCTTCGAGGCGCGCCGCCTGGAGGGCGACCTGGGCGAGCCCGGACGCGAGGGCCGCGAGCGCGAGGACGCGCGACCAGGCGAGCAGGCGTCCTTCCCACTGAATCGCCGTCGCGCGATCCGAGCGGCCGGCGAGCACGATGACCGTCGCGGCGCCGACGAGGAGGACCGAGCAGGCGAGATGCGTCGAGCGGACGGCGAGCCCGAGTGCCAGCACCGGGCTAGTGTACAAGAAGGCGGAACCGGCGTTGAGCGACGGGCGTTGTTCGGGTAGAGTGCCGATCGACTGATGCTTCGAGCCCGCGCGACGCTGCTCCTCCTCCCGGCCGCCCTCCTCTTCGGGGTGGCCGGTGCGCGGGCGCACGCGGTCCTCGATCGCGCCGAGCCGCGCGTGGGCTCCACGGTGCGGACGGCTCCGGCGGACGTCAAGCTCTGGTTCACGGAGCGGCTCGAGCCCGCATTCAGCCGCGTCCAGGTCGTGAACGAGGCCGGAGAGCGCGTCGACCGCGCCGACGGCGCGGTGGATCCGTCCGACCCGAGACTCCTGCGAACCACGCTCGTCCCGCTCGCGCCCGGCCGGTACCGGGTGCTCTGGCGCGTCGTGTCGGTGGACTCCCACGTCACCGAGGGGGATTTCGCGTTCCGGCTGGCGCCGTGATCCGCGCCGTCTTCTTCGACGCCGGGAACACGCTCGTGCGGATGAACTACGCGGCGATCGCCGTGGAGCTCGCGGCACACGGCGTCCGTGCGACGCCAGACGAGGTCCAGCGCGCGGAGTGGCGCGCGCGCGTTCGCCTCGACGACGAGGTCTTCGCCCCGGCGTCCGGCGCCGCGTCCACCGAGAGCGGGTCGAGCGCCGGGCGCTACGTTCGCCTGATCCTCGAGGCGCTCGGCGTCACCGACGACGCGGTCGCGGAGGCGATGGCCGAGTGGCGGCATGCGTACAACGCGCCCGCCGGGCTCTTCACCGTCGCCGACCCGTCGGCCGAGCCCGCGCTCGAGCTCGCGAGGGCCCGGGGGCTCACCGCGGGCGTGATCTCGAACTCCAACGGGACGATTCGCGCGACCCTCCGGACGCTCGGCTTGCTGCCGTCCCTCGACTTCGTCCTCGACTCCGCCGAGGTGGGCGTGGAGAAGCCCGACCCGAGGATCTTCCGGCTCGCCCTCGAGCGGGCGCGCGTCGCGCCGCGCGAGGCGGTCTATGTCGGCGACCTGTACTCGGTCGACGTGCGCGGCGCGCGCGCCGCCGGCCTCGACGCCGTCCTGCTCGATCCCGCCGGGCTGTGGGGCGCGCGCGACTGTCGGAGCGCGCCGGACGTGCTCGCCGCGGTCCGCCTGATCCTCGACTCGCGCTGACGCGACCGGCGCGGGGTCGGGCTGGGCGGCCACGAGAGGCCCCGGGAGGTAGCGAGACCCGTTCCCGCCGCGCGCATGGCCCGGTCGCGGCTCCCAGGCGG
>QHSA01000257.1 GCA_003220315.1 Candidatus Rokuibacteriota bacterium | reverse complement strand
GCAGGGCAAGATAAAGCATCCGGCGAGGAGAGTTGTCAAGGCTCCTCACCGCCCGACCGAGCGCCCCGCCGGGCTCAACGTCGGGGGCAGGTCGAACGCGCGCGCGTCGAGCGATCCCGCCTCGATGCGCGTGAGCTCGCCCTGCTCTCGGACGAGCGTCTCCTGGAACGCGCCCCGCCGGGGTCCCGTGAACACGCGCTCCCAGCGGAGGGCCACGCCGCCGAGCCGCTGCTGCTCGCGCTCCAGCAGACGATGCATGAGCTCGAAGACCGCGAAGACATCACGGCGATGGGCGAAGACGCGGAGCGCGCGGTCGAGCGCCGGCCCGCGCGCTCCGGTGAGGTCGCCGATCCGCTCCTCGAGGGCGCGCGCCTCGGCCACGGCCGGCACGTCGGGGGCGAGACAGAGATCGAAGGTCATCGCGAACCGCGCCGGCGTCGCCTGGGCCTCCGGCGCTCCGCGCCCGGCGACGACGACGGCCTCTCGCGTCGAGCTGAGCACGACCCGCTCGCAGTGCCGGCCGTGGACCTGGAGCCGCTCGCCGGTCCGATCCACCGACACCGGGAGCGCGGGGGACGCCTCGGCGGAATCGATCCCGAGCGCCTTCTCGGCGGCCGAGAGCTCCGCCTCACGCCGCCGACGGACGTCCGCGAATGCCTGCTCGACATAGGTCCCGGTGTCCGGGTCGATCTCGAATCGACGCCCGCGGTCGAGCTGATCGAGCGTGAGGCTCCTGCCCGGCTTCGTGTAGCGCGCGCCGCGCCGGGTCACCACCGCGCGGCTCCCGGTCGCCTCCTGGCGCAGCCGGTCGCCCTTGACGCTGACGACGATCCGCTCCTCCAGCTCGACCGTTCCGCCCACGAGCCGGTCCTCCGTCCGGAGCAGCATCTCGTAGGTGGCGTCGGCGCGGGCCGTCGAGGGACCGAGCGCGAGCGCTGCGCCCAGGCCGGCGAGGAGGCCTCTCACCGCCCGCCCATCGCCCAGCGGATTCCCTCGAGCAGATGGAGGCGGAAGCGCTCGTCCTCCCAGACCTCGCGGCCGTGACCCAGGGCGGTGTAAAACACGCGACCACGTCCGTGCCGCCTGATCCAGGAGATCGCGTAGTCCTGGTCGGCCCGCTTTCCCTTGCCGACGTCGACCGAGCGGGGATCGAGCTTCAGCAGCACGTGGACCTTGTCCCGCGACCAGTTTCGGAACTGGTAGATTTCGTCGGTGATCTCCAAGCCGGGTCCGAGGTGCTTCGTCGAGGGATGGGAGGGATCCTCGACCACGAGCCGCACGCGCTGGGTCCACGGGTGGCCGTCGAAGTAGGCGCCGACGAGCTCGCCGTACTCGGGCACCTCGTACCAGGTGTCGGTGGCGCAGTGGACGCCGACGAAGCCGCCGCCCCGCTGGACGAAGCGGAGCAAGGCTTGCCGAGCCTCTGGCCGGAGCGGAAGGCTCCCGGTCGTGTAGAAGAGGACGGCGCGAACCTCGGCGAAGGCGTCGGCGGAGAGACGCTCGAGATCCTCGCGCGAGTAGAGCCGGCTCGTGTCGAACGCGCCCGACCGCGCTCCGAGCTCCACGACGGTCTGCTCGGCGAGGGAGAGGCGGTCCGGCGACGCTCGCCGCACCACGTCGTGCTGGTAGCCGCCCGAGTACGTCACCATCAAGACGCGCGGCCGCGCGGGCGATTGTGCCCTCACGGTCGCGGAACACGCGAGCACCGCGGCGAGGAGCAGCAGACCGAGTCGCGCGCCCCGGCGAAGCGCCGGTCGCGTGGCGGCGATCACGACGTCGCACACCTCCATCGCGGTGTTGTACCAGAGGCCGCGCCGGAGATCCAGCGTCCGCCCGCCCATTGACGTTTCCCTGAGGAGGCCCTACGATGGCCGCCACTCGGAGGTTGGTCAAAGGAGGTGGAGCGCAACTTCGACCGCGTCGTGATCGCGGGGCAGCCGCACACGGATTTGCCGAAAGACGCCCCGAGCAACCCCACGTCCCAGGGGGAGGGAAAATGATCGGCCATACGAAATCGAAGACTGCCGCGGCGGTCCTTGGCGTGCTGGTCCTCGTGGCTCTCGCGACCGGCCTGGCCTGGGCCGTCGATCCGAGTCGACTCGTCAACGCTGAAAAGGATCCGAATAGCTGGCTCTCCTACAACGGAACCTATCACGCGTGGCGCTACAGCTCGCTGGGTCAGATCAACCGTTCCAACGTCGGGAATCTGAAAGTCGCATGGATCTTCCAGCCCGGGATGCCGGCGACGGAGCACGGGTTGGAGGGGACGCCGCTCGCGGTGGACGGCGTCGTCTACGTGTCCGGGTCCTATAGCCGCGTGTGGGCCCTGGATGGCGCCACGGGGAAGGTCCTGTGGTTCAACTACCCCAAGATCGACATGCAGCTGAAGGCGCGTCAGACCCACGTGCCCTACAACCGCGGTCTCGCCGTCGGCCACGGCCAAGTGTACGTGGGCACGATCGACGGGCGCCTCCTCGCCCTGGACATCAAAACTGGCAAACAGGTCTGGGAGAGTCAGCTCGTCGATTCCAAGAAGGAGACCGTCGGGTTCACCGGCGCGCCGCTCGTCGTCAAGGACTTGATCCTGATCGGGTCGCAGGCCGGCGAGTGGCCCACCCGGGGCCGGATCTTCGCCGTGGACTCGAAGACGGGCAAGGAGCGGTGGAAGTTCTGGACCGTCGGCGGCCCCGAGGACCCGAAGGCCCAGGCGACGTGGGGTGGCGACTCCTGGAAGACGGGCGGCGGGGGCGGCTGGACGACGGGCTCCTACGATCCCGACCTGAACCTGGTCTACTGGGGCACCGGTAACCCGTCTCCCCTCTATGACTGGGCGGGGGGCGACTGGATGACCAAGGGCCCGCGGCCCGGCGTCAACCTCTACATCACCTCCATCGTCGCCCTCGATGCCGACACGGGAAAGCTCAACTGGTACTTCCAGGAGTTGCCGCACGACCCCTGGGACTTCGACAGCTCGGTGGGCGAGATGCTCCTGCTCGAACGGGACGGAAAGAAGCTCCTGGTCCATGCCAACAAGGGCGGCCCCGTGTTCGTGCTGGACCGGACCAACGGAAAGGTCCAGAACGCCTACATGGGGAACCGCGTGTTCAATTTCGTCAAGGGCGTGGACCCCAAGACGGGGAAGGTCATCGACCCGTGGTACCCGACCGAGGGAAAGGTGCATCCCTGGTTCTGCCCGTGGATCGCCGGCGCCTACAGCTGGAACTCGGGCGCGTACAACCCCAAGGCCGGCCTCTGGTACAAGATCGTTCAGGAAGGCTGCATGGACCTCGAGATCGTGCGGACGACGCCGATCACCGAGCCGTACGCCCAGCTGAACATCGGCGCGAACTTCAACTTCAAAGGAACGCCGGACGGCCCCGCCTACGGGCACCTCGACGCCCGCGAGCCCGTGACCGGCGCGCTCAAGTGGTCGGTGAATTATCCGGTGCCTCCGCTCGGGAGCCTCCTCGCGACCGGTGGAGAGCTGGTCTTCCTCGGTGACATGGAAGGACGCGTCCACGCGCACGACGCCGAGACCGGTCAGGATCTCTGGAGCTTCAACAACGGATCCGGGCACCGCGGCGGGATCATCAGCTACGCCGTCGGCGGAAAGCAGTACGTCGCCGTCGCGTCCGGGACCGGGTCCCTGGTCGCCGACGCCTATGCGGGCCTCTACCCGGAGCGGCTCGGGCACTACGCGTACAGCGCAGCGGTGGTCGTCTTCACGCTGCCCTGACCGGGTGTAAATCATCGAAGGGGGCCTCGACGGCCCCCTCCGAGCCACCCCCATGGGAATCGGTTGCGCGGGCGAAGCCCGCGCTCGAAGGGTGGTTCGTCCGACGCGCTACTAGTGGCGACGCGAGGTCCACACGGTGGGACGACCCAATCACACGCGCTGGCTCCTCGGAGCCGTCCTGGCCCTCGCCGCGACACTCGCCGTGCCGCGTGACGGTCAGACCCAGATGGGCGGCACGCCCGCGCAGGGCGCGCAGAGTCAGTCTCAAGGAGCTGGGGCCGCCCCGCCGTTCGATCTCAAGGACGAGGCGGTCGTCAAGCAGGGGGCCACGCTGTTTGCGACGACGTGCTCCTATTGCCACAAGGGACATCCCGGGGCGGGGGGTGCCGGCGTGCCGACGCTGAGGGACCAGACCTACGACAAGGAGTATCTCTACAGGATGATCTCCGATGGACCGCCGTCGGGGCGGATGCCGGCGTGGAAGTACCAGTATTCCGCCGAGCAGATCTGGAAGCTCGTCGCCTACATCCTGAGCCTCAAGCACACGGAGGGTCAGTGAGCATGATGCGGACTTTCGCCGTCGGGGCCCTTCTCCTCCTCGGCGTGTCGCTCGCCCCGCTCGCGACCGAGGGGGCGACTCTCACGGAGGTGCAGAGCGGCGCGGGGCTGCGCCTCTGCGCGAACCCGGAGGCGCTCCCGTTCTCGGGCCAGGACCCGGCGCGGCCCGGGATCCAGCTCGAGCTCGCGCAGAAACTCGCCGGCGCGCTCGGCGTCAAGACCTCCGTGAGCTGGATCTTCGATCGGCGCGCGGCCGGTCAGGCCGGGTGCGAGGTCTTCATGAGCGCGATCGTGACGCCCCGGCCCAGGGCTCCGCTCCGGCTGACCCGACCCTACTCCGGCAGCGGGTACGTCCTCGTCGTTCCGCGGAACGAGAACGGCGTGAAGACGTTCGCGGATCTCGGGGGGAAGAAGATCGGGGTCCTGGTGCAATCGGTCGCCCAGTGGGTGCTCACGAAGCGGGGCCTCACGACGACCCCCGCGTTCACCGAGGAGGAGTTGGTCGAGATGGTCCTGACCGGCCAGGCCGCCGCCGGAGCGGTCAGCACGCCGTACGCGGGATGGTATTTGAAGGAGCACCCGAACGCCCCGCTCAAGATCGCCGACGGCTACGTCCTGGAACCGGAGCTCAGGTGGAACATCGCCGTGGGGCTCAGGAACGCCGACCAGGCGCTGATCGACGCGGTGAGCCGCGTTCTGGACGACCTCCGCCGGGACGGCACCATCCAGGCGACGTTCGGGAAGTACGGCGTCCCGTACTATCAGCCGTTCCCGGCGGAGTGAGGCGCCGGGTCGGTTACTTCCCGGGCGCCTCGCCCTTCGACAGCCGCACCAGGAACTTCCCCAGATCGCGGGCCATGTCGTCGAAGGACTCCTCGAGGTGCCCCTCGTCCGAGCCGCCGAACCAGCCGATGGAGGCGACGCGGCGATCGGCCGTGACCATGACCACGCGGCCCGATGACGCCTCGACGAACCGCATGTCCGCCTGGGCCCGGGCCCGCCCCGCCCCGTAGAGGCCGGCGAAGTAGCGCGCCACCTGCGAGCCGCGCCCGAGCCGCGTGATCGCTCCCTGGAGACGAAGAGCCGGTTGGGCACCCGGCTTGTACTGCGTCTGGCTCCCGTTCACCACGGTCGGAAAGAGGCCGCTCGACTTGAGGCGGCGCACCAGCTCGAGCTGGAGGAACCCGGCCATCTTGGCCGCGAACTGGCGGTCGCCCTCGTCCTTGCTCGTGGGGTCGGTCACCGGGAACGGCTCGACGACGATGACCTTGTAGCGGCTGATGTTGAAGCCCGGGGCGACGGCGACGAGCCCAGCGTCCTTGTCCTCCACGTTCGGCATCAGGCCGCCGGCGCCGGTCGGGTTGTCAGGGGTGGACTGCATGGCGCCGCAGCCGGCGAGACCGAGCAGGAGCACGCCGAGCCAGACACCGGTCAGAAGACTCTGCGTTCTGGTCATGACGGGTTTCCCTCCTTCGTCCCAGTCTCTCCCGAGACCGCCCGAAAGAAGGCAGAGAAAGAGCAGGTCGGCCTGAGCGCCCACGCGCCTGGGCGGCCTGCCCGGCTCCTTGTGCAGGTGGCGTAACTCTCCCGCGGCAGCGCGTCGGCGAATTCCGAACTGCGACCGTCGGTTGCGCGCATCGGGGGGAGCGGCGTGGTTCTTGCGCGTTCCGACCTCTTCATGGACTCACGCCGGCCGCCGTGCGCGACCGTCTTCCTGATCCTCACGGTGCTCGAGCCGAGCACGGCGTCGGCGCGCGCCGACCAGCCGATCGCCGCGCTCGCGCCCGTCGAGACCGTCCTCGAGGGGCGCGACGAGCTGATCGGCGTCGCCATAACCGCGGACGGCACCCTTTACGTCTCTGACCGCGGGGCCGGCATCGTCTATCGACTGCCCACGAGTGGCGCGCTGGGCCGTGCGGCTTCCGGGCTCGATCGCCCCGCCGGCCTCGCCCTCGACGGCGGCGGCCGGCTCCTCATCGCGGAGGAGCGCGCGGGACGAATCCTGCGTCTCGAAGCCTCCGGGGCGCTGACTGTCTTGGCGACCGGCATCAAGACGCCGCGCTGGCTGGCCGTCGTCTCCGACGGAAGCCTGTACATCGGTGCCCATCGCCTCATCGCGCACGATGGTCTCGACACCGATGAGGGCTGCGTGATCCTCCGACTCGCACCCGATGGCAGCCTCACGACCGTCGCCGCTGGCATCCGGCGGCTCGAAGGCCTCGTGCGCGTCAACGGTTCGCTGGTCGCCGCGACCAGGGGGCTCGAGAGCGAACCCGACTCCGCGGGCACGATCTTGAAATTCCCCATCCTTTCTGGGGGCGCACTCGGTGCGCCGGCAACCCTGGTCGACGTCGGCCTCGAGCAACCCATCGGCCTCGGCGTCGACGCCCTCGCCGCGATCTACATCTCGACGAAGCGGCTGACCGTCGAGACAGAGCTCGCCAGGTCAGCCATCGGCAAGCTCCACCCGGACGCGCATCTCACCGACTTCGCCGGCCACCTCATCGACCCCAAGGGCCTGGCCTTCGACCCCGACGGTTCCCTCTACCTCGCGAACGGAAAGGCCGGGCGCCTCCTGAAGTTTCGCGCGCCACCGGCGCCGGGGCTCACGGCGCCCGCGTTCACCAACCACTTGCCGATCACGATTACCGGGGCTGCCGACCCGGGTGCGCTGGTT
>QHSA01000256.1 GCA_003220315.1 Candidatus Rokuibacteriota bacterium | reverse complement strand
CGCGCTTCGTCATCGCGCGGATCTGGAGCCGCAACGACACGGGGGAGCGCGATCAGCTCGGCTACATCTGCTCGGCCGAGCGGTTGCACAACATCAAAACCAAGAAGGGATTCACCTACGGCGGCAAGGACGACCCGGTGCTCCTCGCCTTCGCGCAGGGCGACTGGCCGGCACCCGGCGAGATCACCTCGCCCTGGGCGGCGTGCCCGATGGTCGCCGGCGACTGCCGGGGGAGCCACAACCTCCACATCCTGCCGATGCCGATCAACTCGCAGACCTCGTACTGGTCTGGACCGATCCTGTCCGCGATCACGCTCTCCATCAACATCCACACGGGGCGGATCGGCGCCATCTCCGACCAGTTCGCACTCGGGACACCCTGGGACGCGGTACGACGCCAAGCCTCCGAGCTGGCGATCCAGTTCCGCCTGGCGCACGGCATCAAGCAGCCGGCGACGCTCCACGAGGACGAGCTCGAGTATCAGGAGGGCTGGAAGGAGCGCCGCGCCCGGCTCGAGCGCCAGTTCGAGTTCAAGCCGCCGCTCACCTTCGGCGGCAACGGCCACGGCGGGAACGGTGGGCGTGGCGGGAAGCCCGCCGACGCGCGCAAGGGTGGCCGTCCAGACGAGATCGACTAATCAATGTCGGGGGGAGCGGCGCCGCTCCCCCCGACGCCCCCCACCGGTCACCCGTCACGGCCCGACGCGTGAACCGGTTGCGCCGGCACAAGCCGGCGCTCGAACGGCGCTGACTCGGACACGCGACGGGTCACCATCGGGGAACGCCGCCCCGCTCCCCCCGACGCCCCCCACCGGTCACCCGTCGCGGCCCGACGCGTGAACCGGTTGCGCCGGCACAAGCCGGCGCTCGAACGGCGCTGACTCGGACACGCGACGAGTCACCATCGGGCAACGCCGCGCCGCTCCCCCCCGAGCCCCCCACCGGTCACCCGTCGCGGCCGCACGCGAAAACCGATTGCGCGGGCGGAGCCCGCGATCGAACAGCGTCGCACCCCCCTGCGAGTGTTTTCGAGCCAAATTGACTTCCCGTATCGCGGATGCTACGGTCAGGTCAACGCAACGGCCGGATTTTTCAAACAACTCATGGCAAAGCTTCACCTCATTACGTATGGCTGTCAGATGAACGAGTACGACTCGGAGCGCGTGGCAGGCCTCCTCGCCGCCGAGCGCTACGAGCTCACCCAGGACGAAGACGACGCCGACCTGATCCTCGTCAACACCTGCGCGATCCGCGAAAAGGCGGAGGACAAGGTCTTCTCGAAGCTCGGCGAGCTCCGGAAGCTCAAGGAGCGCAAGCCCGAGCTGATCATCGGCGTCATGGGATGCATGGCGCAGCTCCAGCAGGGGGCGATCCAGCGGCGCGCGCCCGCGGTCGACCTCGTCTTCGGCTCTCCGGCGATCGCGCGCGTCGCGGAGCTGGTCGAGCGGGTGCGCCGTGAGCGCCGGCCCGTCCTCGAGACGGGCGAGGGGCCGCTCGTGAAGATCACGGCCCGCCCGCCTTCGGCCCCCCGCCTCAGGGCCTTCGTCACCGTGATGGAGGGCTGTGAGAAGCACTGCACGTTCTGCGTCGTCCCGCGCACCCGGGGGCGGGAGCGCAGCCACCCGCCCGAAACGGTCCTCGCGGAGGTGCGGCGCCTCGCCGCCGTGGGGTGCCGCGAGGTGACGCTCCTCGGCCAGACGGTCAACGCCTACGGGCGCGACCTGACGCCGTCGACCGACCTGGCCGCGCTCCTCGAGCGGGTCAACGACGTCGCGGGGATCGAGCGGATCCGGTTCACCACCTCCAACCCGTACAACCTCACGCCCCGGCTCATCCGCGCGCTGCGGGAGGTGCCGAAGGTGTGCGAGTACTTTCACCTGCCGCTCCAGTCGGGCTCGAACCCCGTGCTCGAGCGGATGAACCGCGGCTACACGCGCGAGCGCTACCTCGAGCTCGTCGGCGAGATCCGCCACGCGGAGCCCGCGATGGCGTTCTCGACGGACCTGATCGTGGGTTTCCCGGGCGAGACCGAGGCGGACTTCGAGCAGACGCTCGACATGGTCGAGCGGGTCGGCTACGACAACGTCTTCGCCTTCCGCTACTCGCGTCGGCCCGGCACGCCGGCGGCGGCGATGGAGGACCAGGTGGCCGACGAGGTCAAGGCGCGCCGCAACGCGCGGCTGCTCGAGGTGGCCGGGCGGGTGGCGGCGGCGCGGAGTCACGGGCTCCTCGGCAAGACACTCGACGTGCTCGTCGACGGGACGTCGAGGAAGAACGCCGGCGAGCTCTCGGGCCGGACCCGCTGCAACCGTGTCGTCAACTTCGACGGGCAGGGACGCGTGTCCGTCGGCGACCTCACGCGCGTCCGGGTGACCGAGGTGCTCCCGCACAGTCTGCGAGGGACGCTCGCTGCGCACGCGGAGGAGGCTCCATGTTTGTCGAGATGAAGGTTCGCGGGCTGGCGCTCGACGCCGTGTCGAACATGCCGATCATCATCCTGCGCGACGACGAGGACCGGCGCTCGCTGCAGATCTGGGTGGGCATCTTCGAGGCGAACGCGATCGCTCTCGAGCTGGAGAAGGTGCCGCCGCCGCGCCCGATGACCCACGACCTGATCAAGAACATCCTTGAGGCGGTCGACGCGCGGGTCGGCAAGGTGGTCGTCACCGACCTGAAGGACAACACCTTCTTCGCGGTCCTGCACCTCCAGCTGGGTGACGCCGAGTACACGGTCGACTCGCGGCCCTCGGACGCGATCGCGCTGGCGCTGCGCGTCGGCGCGCCGATCTACGTCGACGAGGACGTCATCCGCAAGGCCAAGAGCCTCGAGGTGTCCAAGGAGGCCGAGCCGGCGAAGGCCGACGATCCGGAGCAGCTCCGGGAGTGGCTGCAGAACATCAAGCCGGAGGACTTCGAGAAGTTCAACAAGGCCTGAGCGGGCGGGGCCGGTGCGCGTCGCGCTCTTCACCAACAACTACCTGCCGTTCTGCGGGGGCGTCCCGACCTCGGTCGAGACGCTGCGGGCCGGCCTCGAGGCCGCGGGCCACGAGGCCTGGGTCTTCGGGCCCCGGTTCGCCACGGGCGCGGAGGCGGCGCCGCGGGTCGTCCGCTACCCCTCGATCCCGGCGGCGACCTATCCCGAGTTCGCGCTCGCGGTCCCGTATTCGCGGCGGGCCGCCAGGCTCGTCGCCGCGCTCGATGTGGACGTCTTCCACGCCCACCACCCCTTCCTCCTGGGGCCGGCCGCGCGCCGGCTCGCGCGCCGCCACGGCCGCCCCCTCGTCTTCACGTATCACACGCGCTACGAAAAGTACGCGCACTACGTCCCGCTGCGACGGCAGTTCGTCGAGACGCTCGCCGTCCGGCTGAGCACACGCTTCGCCGCGCGCGCCGACGCCGTCATCGCGCCGTCCGCAGTGATTCGCGACGAGCTCTCGACCCGGGGCGTGGCCAGCCCGATCGCCGTCGTCCCGACGGGCCTCGACCTGGAGCGGTTCCGCCCGGCGGATCGTCGAGCGGCGCGCGCACGCCTCCCCGTGCCCGCCGATGCCCCGCTCGTTCTCTACGTCGGGCGCCTCGACCCCGAGAAGAGCGTGGACCGGATCCTCCTCGCGTTCGAGCGCGTCGCCTCGACGGTGTCGGCGGCGCACCTGATCCTGGTGGGGCACGGCACGGCGGCGCACCGGCTCCAGCGGCTCGCGGGGACGCTCGCGGCGTCTGACCGGGTGCGCTTTGTCGGCGTGCGCGCCCACGCCGAGCTCGCGCAGTACTACCAGGCGGCGGACGTGTTCCTCTTCGCCTCGGAGACCGAGACGCAGGGCCTCGTCCTCGCCGAGGCGGCGGCGTGCGGCCTGCCCGCCGTGGCCGTGAGCGCGCCCGGCTGCGAGGAGGTCGTGCGGGACGGGGAGACCGGCGTGCTCACGAAGGGCGACCCCATGGCGCTGGGAGACGCCGTGATCGGCCTCCTGCTCGACGCCGAGCGGCGGGCGGTGATGAGCCTTCGCGCGCGTCAGACCGCCGAGCGCCTGTTCGACGTCCGGCTGATGATCGAGCGGACGCTGGCCGTGTACGCGGCGGCGACCGCGCGCGTGACCCACCCCGTGCCATGACCGCGCCGGCGGTTCCGCCCCGGGCCATCCGTCTCGTGTTCAGGGGGGAGTGGACCGCGCCCGACGGCAAGGGGCTCCTGGGCGCGGACCCACGACTCCGGACGCTCCGGAAGGTGCTCGTGAGCTATCCGGCCGTGCGCCACATCCTGCCGGATCGCATCAGCCTGGAGGCGAGCGCGGACAGTCGCACGCTGGACGCGGTCGCGCGCTTCCTGGAGCGGCAGCACTGGCTCGTCACGTCAGTCGCCGTGGAATGAGTAGGGACATGAGGAACGGAGCCGGGTCGCGCCTTGTCTCAGGCCACCCACCGATCGTACCGGCCGCGCGGTCTCCGCTACAATGAGCCGCACGCGGGAGGCCCACCGGCGCATCCAGGCCGAGATCGCGCAGGAGAAGGCGGCGGCGCTCGGGCGCGCGGGAGAGCGGCTCGAGGCGGCGCTCGAGGTCGTGGCCACGCTCGGCCGTCGGCTGGACGTCACGCGCGACGCCGAGGCGCGCGCCCGACTGCTCGGCGAGGACGAAGACGCGCGCGCGCGGGCGCTCCACGCGCGCCTGGCGCTCCTGATCCAGCGCGAGGCGATCGGGCTCCGCCAGCACCGGAGTGTCGACGCGACGTACCCGGCGCCCCCGCGCCGGTCGTGATCTGGAACGCCGAGGCCGAGACGCTCGGGCGCGCCGCGCGCGCCCGACTCCAGCTCGCACGGCTCCGCGAGACGATCGGCTGGGCGGTCGCGCACGTAGCCTTCCACCGCGAGCGGCTCGGCGGGGTCGAGGTCCGGCGGCTCGACGACCTGGCGCGGCTCCCGTTCGTCCGGAAGACCGACCTGCGCGACCATTACCCGTTCGGCCTCTTCGCGGTGGAGCCCGGTGAGATCGCCCGCATCCACGCCTCCTCCGGGACCAAGGGCAAGCCCACGATCGTCGGCTACACGGCGGCTGACCTCAACGTCTGGCGTGAGGTGATGGCGCGCGTGATGGCGGCGGCCGGGGCGCGCCGCGGGGACCTCCTTCACATCGCCTTCGGCTACGGGCTCTTCACCGGCGGCCTCGGCTTCCACGACGGCGCCGAGCGGATCGGGATGACGGTCGTGCCGGTCTCGTCGGGCAACACCGCGCGCCACCAGCTCCTGCTGCGCGACCTGGCGCCCGCGGGCATCTGCGGCACGCCCTCATTCGTGCTCCACATCGCCGAGACCCTGACCGCGGAGGGTGAGAACCCGCGCACGCTCGGGCTCCGGTACGGGATGTTCGGCGCCGAGCCGTGGACGGAGGGCATGCGCGCCTCGCTCGAGAACGCACTCGGCTGCCCTGCCTACGATATCTACGGCCTCTCGGAGATCATCGGTCCGGGCGTGGCCGGCGAGTGCGAGGTCCGCGACGGGCTCCACATCCAGGACGACCACTTCCTGCCGGAGGTCATCGACCCCGCGACCGACCAGGTCCTGGGACCGGGCAGGGAAGGGGAGCTCGTGCTCACGACGCTGACCAAGCGCGCGCTGCCCCTCGTCCGCTACCGCACGGGCGACGTCACGACGCTCACCGACGCCCCATGCCCCTGTGGCCGGACCTCGATACGGATGGCCCGGGTGAAGGGGCGCTCGGACGATATGCTGGTCATCAAGGGCGTGAACCTCTATCCCTCCGAGGTGGAGGCGACGCTCCTCGCGATCGAGGAGCTGCTGCCGCACTACCAGCTCGTCGTGGACCGGCGGGCGACCCTCGCGACCCTCGAGGTGCGCGTCGAGCCGGCGCCTGCGCTCGTGGAGCGCTGTGGCGGCTTCGACGCCGCGCACCCCCTGATCGTCGGCCTGCGCCAGCGGGTCGCCGAGCGCCTGCGGATGGCGATCGGTCTCTCCGTCCAGCTCACGATCGTCGCCCCGCAGACGATCCCGCGCTCCGAGGGCAAGGCGGTTCGCGTCGTCGAGCGGTGATAGGGTATCCTAGGCTCCGGAGGCAGCGCCCATGAGCGAGCTGGCCCGCGAGATGATGGCGAAGATCGAGGGCGGCATCCGCCTCGAGTCCGCCCAAGAGATGACCGACGAGTACCGCGAGACCCTCCTCCATCTCCTGACGATGCAGGCCGACTCGGAGCTGGCCGGGGGCTACGGCTACGTGCCGTGGATCACCAAGGCGCCGACGGTCGAGGAGAAGCACGTCGTCGCCCAGATCGTGAAGGACGAGCTGCGGCACGCGGCGGTCATGTACGGCCTGCTCGCCGACCTCGGGTTCGACGTCGAGCGCCACGTCCGTCGCCACGACGAGATCTTCACGATGCGCATCGGGCCGGACGCGGATATCGGGACCGCGCGCATCACGAGCGACAAGCGGGTGAACATCTTCTACTACCCGATCGAGACGTGGGCCGATTTCGTCTTCTTCAACTTCTGCATGGATCGGGGGGCCGGGCACCAGCTCGAGGATGTCCGCGGCTGCTCCTACGGCCCCTGGGTGCGCGCGATCGACGGGATCTTCAAGGAGGAGAAGTTCCACATCCGCCACGGCGAGTCCTGGGTGAAGAAGCTCGCCTCAGACCCGACGACCCACGCCGAGGCGCAGACGACCTTCAACAAGTGGTACGTCCGGACGCTGAACATCTTCGGGCGCCCGGGGTCGCCGAAGAACCAGCTCTACCGGAGGTACCGGCTCAAGCTCCGCGACAACGACGAGGTCCGGCAGGCGTTCGCCCACGAGGTCCGGGAGCTCTGCGCCACGTTCGGCCTCACGCTCCCCGAGTGGAAGCCGAAATGGGCCGAGCTCCCCGAAGAAGCCCACATCCCAGGCTGAGGGGAGGCGGCGCGGTGCGCGCCGTCAGGAACCCCGGGCCGCCCGAGGAGTTGACATAATACTCATTATCGGAAGTAGCCCTCGGGCGGGGCTGCACGCCGCGACCAGATGTGAGGTTATGTCGTCTCTTGGCAGTCCTTGGGATCCGCGTGAACCGCGCTGACCTCGCCCGAAGCACTCCCGGGCCGTCCCCCGGTCCTTTTCCACTCCCACCGCTGGTCCCGTTGAATGGGCTGACCGCAGCGGGCACAGTCGAGGTCGGCCGGCTCTCGGCGATCCATCATCCGATCCTTTAGCCCTTGGCAGGCGCGAGCGTCAATCCGAATTTCGCCTGACTCTACGTCTGTCACTTTCAGCAGGCTGGCCTGGGGAACGACCTACTCGCTGGCGTCACAACTAGGCTAGCCCCCGAGACTCCTCAGACGAGCCCGGATCTCCTCGGCGCGGCGGGCCTGTGGAAGCTCCTTAAGGATGCGCCGGTAAGTCTCGATCGCGTCGGCCTTTTGTCCTGCGAGCTCCTGCGCACGACCGAGATCCGCGAGGAGCGCCTCGTAATAGAAATCGCGCGGCCCGAGCCCGGCGAGCGCGGCACGGTAGGCGTCGAGGGCCTTGGGAATGTCGTGCTCCGCCTCCCGCGTGTAACCGATCGCCGCCTGGGCCAGCGTACGCAGTGTGCCGGTGGCGCCGCGCGCGAGCGCGACCTCATACGCGGCGCGCGCCGCCGCGTACTGGCCGGCGTCGTAGCGGAGGTTGCCCAGGTCGTAGGCCGCCTGGGGAGCGGCGCCCGCTGACGGATAGCGCGCCAGGATGGCCTCGAGGTCGCGCATGGCCCCGGCGCGCGCCTCCGGGGTGGCCTCAGATCCCTGCGCGGCGGCGATGCGAACCATGACCTCGGCGTACGCCGCCATGACCCGACTCTGTTCCCTGGCGTACCCGAACCACGCCACGCCGCCCAGGAGGAGGGCCGCGAGGGCGGCGCCGGTGAGGACGAGGAGGGTGCGCCGCGAGGGCGTGATCATCGCACGCGAAGACCTTTCGAATACTGCCGTCCGCACGCGCGGCACCGAAGCCAGCCCTGCGCGACACGCCGCACGATGTGTCCGCAGTGCGGACAGCGCTGGTAATTGCGCAAGCCCCAGTAGAGGCCGAGGCCGACCGCGAGCGCCACGCCGACCACCAGCGGTGGAACGGAGAGGACGGCCTCCACGAGAGCATGCTAACAGGGGGTCTCGGACTGTCAAGCACGGCGGCGCCCGGAGACCGCCCGGACGCCGCTGGACGAGCGCGACTTACTTCAGCTTCTCGGCGAAGACGACCGCGAGGGCGACGGCGACGAGCGTGAGGGATCCACGCATGGTTCCCTCACGGGAGGTCCACGAAGATCGCGCCGCGCTCGACGTGGACGGGATACCGGGCCACCTTGACCGCGGGGTTGTTGACGTTGGTGCCGGTCGCGACGTCCCAGCGCCAGGCGTGCCAGGGGCAGGTCACCACGCACCCGTCGAGCTCGCCCTCGCCGAGCGGCCCGCCCCGGTGGGCGCACGAGTTGTCGATCGCGTAGTACGCGCCGTCCACGTTGAACAGGGCCAGCGTCTTGCCCTCGACCTCGACCACCCGGCCCTCGCCCGACGCCACGTCGCCGACGGCGGCGACCCTTACCCGTCGCGCCTCTGCCATCGCTCGCGCTCCTCCCGTCGCCGACCTTACTCGATCACCCCGAGGCGGCCGTTGTGGCTGCCCATATACCAGAGGCGTCCGTCAGCGTCCACGATCATCTTCCGGATCCCGACGTCCTTCGACGGGAGCGTGAAGACCCGGAGCGCGTCCGTCTTCGGATCGAGGCGGACGACGGTGTCCGTCTGGATCTCGTTGACCCACACCGCCCCCGCCCCGTCGATCGTGACGGCGTACGGCCCACCTCGCTCGCCCGCCGGCAGCGGGTATTCCTTCACGACCTTCTGCGCCGCGGGGTCCACGCGCACGAGCTTGCCGCTTCCATAGAGGGTCACCCAGAGCGACCCGTCGGGCGCGACCGCCATCCGGCGCGGCTGCGCGCCGCGCTCGAGCGCGAGCTCGGTGATCGTGCCGGTCTTGGGGTCGAGCCGGCCGAGGCGATCACCGGCGAGCTCGCAGAACCACACGTTGCCCGCGCGGTCGAGCGCGATCCCGTACGGGCGCCCGCGGGTCTTGTACTCGGTGAAGACGCCCGTACGCGTGTCGAGCCGGCCGATCCGGTCGCCGGACTGCACGGTGAACCAGATGATTCCCTGCTCGTCGAGGACCAGCGTGTGGGGGTCGCCGCCCGAGGGCGCCCTGTGCTCGACGACCTTACCGGTCCTCGGATCGAGCTCGCCGATCGTGCCGTTCCCGTTGCCGGTGTACCAGACGCGGCCCGGGCGATCGACGAGGAGGCCGTGCGGCCGGGCGCCGGCTGGCAGGGCCCACTCGGTGAACGTCTTCGCGCGGGGGTCGAACCGGGCGATCTTGTTGCCGAACATCACCGCGATATAGATGTTGCCGTCGGGCCCGGGCGCCGGATCGCGGGCGAACTGGGGCGTGGGCACCTTCCACTCCGAGATCCGGCCCTCGACCTGCGGCCGCGCCCCCGGCGCGATCCCGTAGTTCGACCCCCCGGCCGCCGCGACCCCGGCCGTGAGCACCAGCGCGAGCAGCGCGAGCGCGCGTGTCATCGGTCTCTCCTCGCGAGTCGCCGGACCTCCCGCCACCGGAAGCAGTCCGTCGTGTGATCGTTCACCATCCCCGTCGCCTGCATGAACGCGTAGCAGATCGTCGGCCCCACGAACGTGAACCCGTGGGCCTTCAAGTCCCGGCTGAGCGCCCGCGACGCGTCGGTCTCGGCCGGCACCTGACGCAACGATGCCCACGTGTTCTGGCGCGGCGCGCCGGCGACGGAGCGCCAGAGCCAGACGTCGAAGCTCGCCTGCTCCCGCTGCACGGCAAGGACCGCGCGGGCATTGGCGACCGCCGCCTCGATCTTCGCGCGGTTCCGCACGATGCCCGCGTCCCCGAGGAGCTGCCGGATCCGGCGCGCCCCGAAGCGGGCGACGCGCGCGGGCTCGAAGCCGTCGAAGGCCCGGCGGTACGTCTCACGTTTCTTGAGGATCGTCGCCCAGCTGAGCCCCGCCTGCGCGGACTCGAGGATGAGGAGCTCGAAGAGGCGCCGGTCGTCGTGGACCGGCACCCCCCACTCCTCGTCGTGGTAGCGGAGCATCGCCGCGTCGCCGTTCGCCCACGCGCACCGTCGCCTCATGCGGACCTCGTCGATCGTAGCGTGGCCGTGCGCGCCCTGCAAATCCGGGAGGCGGTCAGCCGGCGACGGACCTGGCGACGAGGCCGAGGACGCCGCCGCCGAGGATCAGCCAGACCGAGTTGACCTTGAGTCGGATGAGTAGGACCGCGGCGACGAGCGCCAGGAGCGCCGTCGGCCAGTCCGTCACCGCCGCCCGCGCGAGCTCCCACGTCACCGCCGCCATCAGGCCGAGCGCGGCGGCGTTGACGCCGTCGAGAAACGCCGCCGTCCAGCGCGACCCTCGAATCTTCGGCAGGAGCGGGCGGCTCGCCGCGACGAACACGAACGACGGCAGGAAGATGCCGATGGTCGCGAGGACGGCCCCGGCACCGCCGCCGACGAGATAGCCGACGAACGTGGCGGTCGTGAGCACCGGGCCGGGCGTGAACTGGCCGATCGCGACGGCGTCGAGGAGCTGTTGGTCGGTGAGCCAGTGGAGGCGGTGGACGAAGTCGTTCCGGAGGAACGCGAGGAGCACGTAGCCGCTGCCGTAGAGGACGGAGCCGATCTTGAGGAACGTGACGAACAGCGTGGTGAGGCTCACGGGCCCCGCGGTCGCCGTGCCCTGCGCGACGACGGGCGCGACGCCGGCCAGCACGGTCGCCACCGGCGCGACGGCGGCGGCGACCCACGCGCCTCGGACCGCCCGCGCGAGAGGTACCACGAGCCCTCCGGCGAGCAGCAAGACGATCTCGTTCGCGCCGGCCAGGGACAGCGCGAGCACGGCGAGGGCGACCGCGGCCAGGAGCGTCCCCCGCACCGCGGTCCGCCCGAGTCCCCAGATCGCCTGGAGCACAACCGCGATGATCACCGGCTTGACGCCGTAGAGGAGCCCGCCGACCTGCGGTTGGGCGCCGTAGCGGGTGTACGCCCACGCGAGCGCCCAGACGATCGCCATGGCGGGGAGGATGAAACAGGCGCCGCCGGCGAGGAGGCCCGGCCAGCCCGCGCGGCTATAGCCGAGGTGCATCGCCATCTCGGTGGAGTTCGGGCCGGGAATCAGGTTCGTCATGCCCAGGAGGTCGAGGAAGCGCTCGTCACTCACCCACTTCCGCCGCGTGACGACCTCCTGACGCATGAGCGCGATGTGGGCGGCCGGCCCGCCGAAGCCGATGACGCCGAGCTTCACGAAGAGGAGCGCGACCTCGCGGAGGGACGCGGCGGGCCTCACGCGCCCGAGGGTACACCG
Source organism: Candidatus Rokuibacteriota bacterium (assembly GCA_003220315.1). Taxonomy (GTDB): domain Bacteria; phylum Methylomirabilota; class Methylomirabilia; order Rokubacteriales; family CSP1-6; genus 20CM-2-70-11. The sequence goes on along the minus strand of QHSA01000256.1, from coordinate 3,075 downwards.
GTGGCTACGCGGCCACGCGTGGCAACACCTGCTCTTGGAGCAGCACCATCGAGCGCTCCCAGGCCGCCCGCGGGCGCCCCTCGTGGGCGATCACGAGAAGCGTGCCGAACCCTCCTACCTCGTCGCCGAGCTTCGCCAGCCTGGCGGCGACCGTGTCGGGATCGCCGACGATCCAGATGTTGTCGAGGAGGTACTCGAGCGTGACGTCGGCGTCGGGCATCGCGGGATCGATCTTGAGCATCTCGCGTCCCCGGATCTTTCCGAGGAGCGGCAGGAAGTAGTCGCGGTAATCGCGCGCGAGCGGTCCCTCGAGCGCCTCGCGGCGTGCGCGCGCGTTCGTGTCGGCCACATAGACGTCGCGGGCGATCCGCCAGGTCGATCGGTCGGCGACGCGTCCCGTTCGCGCGGCCCCGTCCTCGACGCTCGCCCAGTGGGATCGGAGGATCCGGGGCGGAACGAAGTTGATGCTCATCGGAATGTACCCGCGCTCGCCCGCCAGGACCAGGGTCTCCGACTTCGCCGACACGCCGGCCACGCCGATGGGCGGGTGCGGGCGCTGGTACGGCCGCAGGTGGAGAGAGAGACCGATGTCCGCCTGGGGCTCGGGAACGCGGAAGCGCCAGTGCCTCCCCTCGTAGAGGCCGGGCTTCGGGTCGTTCCAGAGCTCGAGGATCAGATCCAGGACGGCCCGGGTAATCCCTCGCTGCTCGCCGCTCTTCGGGTCGACGCCGAACAGCTCGAAGTCGCCAGGAAACCCGCCGGAGCCCACGCCCCAGTAGAAACGGCCCCGGGCCATCTGGTCGAGCTGGGCGATGCGCTGCGCGAGCATGAGCGGATCGTGATTCGGCAGACACGACACCCCCGTGCCGAGCTTCATCCGCTGCGTCAGCGCGAGCGCCTTGGCGATGAACAGGTCAGGACACGGGATGTTCTCCCACATCGCCGTGATGTGCTCGCCGACCCACGCCTCCTCGAACCCCAGGCGATCGAGCGTGACGAGCTGCTCGAGATCCTCCTCCATCGTCCGGGCGGGGTCGGCGCCGGGCGGGTGCAACGGCATCGCGAAGTATCCCAGGCGCTCCACGGCGTTGGCACGAATTCTACTCCTGAGGTAGAGTTCCCGTCGGAGAGAGATGCGCTTCGGCACCTACTATTTCCTCCAGGCCCCACCGGCGCTCGCTCACGCCGAAGTCTTCCGGCGCGAGATCGAGCAGATGGCGTGGACCGAGGAGCTCGGCTTCGACAGCCTCTGGCTGACCGAACACCACTTCATCGAGTACGGCCTCTCCGTCTCGCCGACGGTCCTGGCGGCCGCCGCCGCCATGCGGACCCGGCGCGTGCGGATCGGCCTGGCCGCCGCGATCCTCCCCTTCCACGATCCGATCCGGCTCGCCGAAGAGCTCGCGATGGTCGATATCCTGAGCGGGGGACGCCTCGACGTCGGCGTGGGGCGCGGCAACCGCCCGGTCGAGTTCGAGGGCTATCGCGTCCCCCAGATCGAGAGCCGCGAGCGCTTCGAGGAGGCCCTCACCATCCTGGTCCGCGCGTGGACGCTGGAGCGCTTCGCGTACGAGGGCCGCCACTACACGATCCCCGAGGTCCGGGTGATCCCGAAGCCGCTCCAGCAGCCCCATCCCCCGCTCTACGTGGTCTGCGTCAGCCCCGACACGATCGAGGCCACCGCCCTCCGTGGGCTGCCCATGCTCAACTCGCTGCTAAGGGGACCGATCGACCAGCTCGCCCAGCAACGCGACACCTACGTCAGGGCGTGCCGGAAGGCGGGGCGGGACGACGCCGAGGTCGCTCGCCTGCTCGGGAGCTGGGGGGTCTCGCGCCACGTCTACGTCGCGGCGACCGACGCCCAGGCGCTGGCCGAGGCGAAGGACGCTGAGCTCTGGTATCAGGAGGCCCTGCGGCGATTCCTGATCCCCGAGCGGATCGAGCGCGTGCACCCCCTCCTCCAGCCGGGGTTCCGCGCGATGGCGGAGCGCCTCGGGAAGATCACCTGGGACCAGCTGGTCGCCGAGACCGTCGCCTTCGGGGCCCCCGACACGGTCGCCGAGAAGATCGACGAGCTGCGCCGCCTCGGCGTCGGCGAGGTGCTCTGCTGGATGAACTTCGGCGGCCTGCCCCAGGAGCACGTGCGGCGCTCGATGGAGCTGTTCGCGCGCGAGGTCATGCCGGGCTTCCGCTGAAAGTAGGGTTTTTACGGGAACCTAAACCCGCCTTCCGCCATTTACTCGGCGTATATTTCCGGGCGCCGGCCACCGGCAGACGCCCATGGCACCAACTTCTAACTCCGGCCCAGCTCGAAAGGAGGTCGCGATACCACACCGCAGACCGAATCGCCTGCTCACCGTTCTCCTCCTCTTGCGCATGCTGGCGGTGCCGGCCGTGGCCGGCGCCGAGGCGATCCGCGCCAAGCTGAACGGATGGGGAGATAGGTAACAAAAGAGTCTAGGGACATGGGTTAGTAAGAAGTCCATCCCATCAACCGGTAAGGGAGGACGCAATGCGCCTGAATAAGCTTACCAAGGGCATACTGGCCGCCGCTGTAGTCGCTTTTTCGGCTAGCTACGCCTATGCGGAGGAATTTTTTGCACGCTTGAACGGGTTCCAGGAACTTGGAGCGCAGAATAATGAAACCGGGGCGATCCTGTCCGGCGCCACGGGTACGCTAAATCTCGAACTTGATAAAAACTCTGGCACGGCCACCTTCACGCTGACCTATTCGAATGTGGGAACCACGCCACCGAAGACGGGTACGGTGACGCAGGCGCATATCCATTTCGGTAAGGTGCATTCGGCCGGCGGCGTCTTGGTGTTCTTTTGCACGAACTTGGGAAACGGGCCCACCGGGACCCAGACATGCCCGTTGAATACCGGGACCGTGACAGGCACCTTCACGAACGCTAGTGTCGTGGCCATTGCAGGGCAGAACGTTACCGCCGGCGACTTCGACGCGCTCGAAGACGCACTGACCTCGAATACGGCCTATGCCAATATCCACACGACAGCACTCCCGGCGGGCGAGATCCGCGGACAGATCCGCAAGGGTCACGGGGACGATCAAGA
>QHSA01000255.1 GCA_003220315.1 Candidatus Rokuibacteriota bacterium | reverse complement strand
GAACAGCGTGTAGAACGTGGCGATCATCAGCCCACCGACCACGGCCCGGCCCAGCGGAGCGTTCTGCTCGCCCCCTTCACCGAGGCCGAGGCTCATGGGGAGCATGCCGAGGAGCATCGCCAGTGCCGTCATGATGACCGGGCGAAGCCGCGTGCGGCCCGCCACCAGCGCCGCGGCCCGCGCGTCGTGCCCGCCGAGTTCTGGATAGCGCTGCTCGTTGGCAAACGTGATCATCAGGATGCTGTTCGACGTCGCCACCCCGATCGCCATGATGCAGCCCATCAGCGCGGGGACGCTGATGGTCGTCCCGGTGACGAACAGCGCCCAGAGGATTCCCGCGAGCGCGCCGGGGAGCGCCATCAGGATGATGAGTGGGTCCATCCACGACTGGAAATTGACGACCATCAGGAAATAGACGAGCAGGACGGCGAAGCAGATCCCCAGTCCCATCTGCAAGAACGCCTGGTTCATGCTGTGGACCTGCCCGCGGACGACGATGGAGCTGGCCTTCCCGATGCGCGCTCTGTACCCCGCGACGATCTGGTCGACGCGGCTCGACACGGCGCCGAGGTCCGTGCCCTGCACGCCGGCGTACACATCGAACACCGGCTGTACGTTGTAGTGGTTGAGCGACAGTGGCGTGGTCGTGCGGCGAAAGTCGGCCAGGTTGGTCAGCAGCTGAGGCGACGACTGGCCCGCGATCGCGACGGGGGTGCGATGAAGCTCGTCGAGCGATGCGATCCGGTGCTGGGGCGTCTGGACCACCACCTGGTAGCTCACGCCGTTCTGGTTGTTGAGCCAGAAATTCGTCGTGGTCGCCCCGCTCCCGGTCAGTGAGATCAGCAGGCTGCCGGCGACGTCCCGCTGGGTAAGGCCGACCTGCTGGGCGAGCGCCCGGTCACTGTCGACCATGATTCGCGGCGCGTCCAGGATCTGCTGCACGTGCGCGTCCACCGCACCGGGGACGCCTCGGAGTTCCGCCGCGATTTGCCTGGCGACCTGGAGATTCTTTTCCGATTCGGCCAGCGGGCCCGTGACCTGGATGTCGATCGGCGCGGGTAGGCCGAAGTTGAGGATCTGGTTCACGATGTCGGCGGGTTGGGCGAAGACCTCGAGATCCGGAAACCGGTGCGGCAGCTGCTCGCGGAGCGATTTCAGGTATTTGGCGGTCGGACGGTGCGGCTGTTTGAGCGCTACCAGAATTTCGCCATCGGCCGTGCCGACCGTGACACTGTCGCTGAGCGCCAGGTTGATCGGGTTCGGCACGCCGATGTTGTCGACGATCACGCTGATCTCGTTGGCGGGGATGACCTGGCGGATATAGTCCTCGACGCGCTGGAAGTACTGCTCGGTCTCTTCGATCCGCGTCCCCGCCGGCGCCCTCACGTGGAGCCGCAGCTGCCCGGCATCGACGGTCGGGAAGAAGTCCCGGCCGACGAACGGGTACAGGGCCAGCGAGGAGAACGCGAAGGCGAGGAACACGATGATCACAGCCCACTTGTGCTCGAGCGCCCAGTCGAGCGCGCCCTCGTAGGCGCGATTCAGTTTGACGAAGCCGGCCTCGAACGAGTCCCCGATCCGCCCGAACAGTGATCTCCGTATGGGCGCATCGTGGCCCGCGTCGCGAGCGTGCCCGGCCCGCGCCTCGGGAGCCAGCAGGTACAGCACCATGGTCGGGACGAGCGTCCGCGAGAGAAAGTAGCTGGCCAGCATGGCGAAGACGACGGACATCGCCAGCGGCGCGAACAGCGCCCCGCCGACGCCGCCCAGGAACATGATCGGCACGAAGACGATGCAGATCGACAGGGTCGCGACGAACGCGGGCGTCGCCACCTCGGCCGCTCCGTCGAGGATGGCCTGCCGCAGGGGCTTGCCGAGGTCCATATGCCGGTGATTGTTCTCGATCTCGACGGTGGCGTCGTCCACGAGGATGCCCACCGCCAGCGCCATCCCGCCCAGCGTCATGACGTTGAGCGACTGGTTCAGGACCTTGAGCACGATGACGGAGGTCAGGATCGACAGCGGGATCGACGTGGCCACGATCAAGGTGCTCCGCCAGGATCTCAGGAACAGCAGGATCATCAGCGCCGTCAATACGCCTGCGATCGCCCCTTCGTGAAGCACGCCGGTGATGGCCGCCCTGACGAAGACGCTCTGGTCGAACAGGAAGTCGACCTTGAGGCTCGAGGGCAGGCCGGCCAGAATCTTCGGCATCAGCTTGCGCGCCTGGTCCACGACCGTCAGAGTCGAGGCGCTGCCGTTGCTCAGAATCGGCAGCAGCGCGGAGTGGCGCCCGTCGCGCCGGACAAGATTCGTCTGGGGACTGAACCCGTCATGGACGAACGCAACATCCCGTACGTACACCATGGCCCCATTCGCGTAGCGGATGGGGATGTCGTTCAGCTCATTCAGGAACTCCGGGCTGCTGTTGGTCGCGATGTCGTACTCCCGGGTCCCGATCTTCGCGGTGCCGGCCGGCAGGATGACGTTCTGAGCCAGGATCGCATTGGTGACGTCCTGCGGTGACAGCCCCCGCGCATAGAGCGCGTCGGGGTCGATGTCGACGTTCACCACGCGCAGCTTGCCGCCGTAGGGCACCGGGACGGATGCCCCCTGAATGGTGACGAGCTGGGTGCGGATGAAGTTGTTGCCCAGGTCGTTGAGCTGCTCCTCGGGCAGTTGATCGCTGCTCAAGCTCGCCAGGAGAACGGGGACGCTGGCGGCGTTGTACTGGATGATGAGCGGCGGGAAGATGCCAGGCGGGAGCACGCGCACGATCTGCTGCGCCTGGGCGTTCACCTGGGCGATCGCCGCCTCGATCGGCACATTGGGATGGAAGTAAAGCCGGGTGATGGCGACGCCCCGGAGTGACACCGATTCGATGTGCTCGATCCCGTTGACCGTCGTGGTGAACGCCCGCTCGGTCACAGTGACGATTCGATTCTGCATCTCTGTCGGGGACAGGCCTGAGTAGTTCCAGATGACGGTGACGACCGGGATGTTGATGGAAGGGAAGATGTCGACGGTCATGGTCACGATGGCCGCCACGCCCAGGACGGCGATCAAGAGGGCCATGACGACGAACGTGTACGGCCGTCGCAGCGCGAGTCGGACGATCCACATATGCGTGTGTGCTTTGGAGCCCCGACTGCCACCGCAAGAACGCGTATGCGAAACGTTTCAGCAAGAATCGGCAAGGCCGGAGCCGTGGCCACGTTCCGCCGGCTTGCGGATTCTTGCTGAAATCGCGCGCGCCGCCCCGACGCTCCGCGCGCATTCAGCATCTGGAGGAGTACGAGCGTTGACTCGGCAAGGGAGGTGTGCGTGACGCATCGACATCGGAAGGCGGCGGCGCTGGCGTTGGGGCTGGTGATCGTGGGAATGGTGGCCGGTGCTCGCGCCATGCAAGGGCGTGGGGCAGCGGCGGCCGAGCCGCCGGTATCCAGCTACATCTCTGTGAACGAGGAAGATTTCCGGACGGTCTTCACGCGGATGCGCGCCGCGAAAGCGGAGGTCGAGAAGCGTCAGCGGGACCTCCTCGCCTCCCGTTACGACCTGAGCGATCGTCCGGTCGCGGGTGCCAGCATGAGCCGCGGCAAGGCGATTCAGGGCGGCGTCCGGGTGAAACTGCCGGCCGGGGTGACGTGGGACGCGCTCGCGAAGATGATGCCGGACGAGGTCCGGGAGAAGGGCGCCTTCCCGGCGGGGTTCCTGCCGCTGCCTCATCCGAATCATCCCGAGGGCGGGATGGTGTTCCCCGTGTTCCAGATCAACGAAGTCAAGAAGCAGACTGGCCGGGATCTCACACGCTTCGACCTCGACTTCGATCTGCCCGACGCGTTCCTGCCCGAATTCCCGGCGCCGATCTTTCTCACCACGCGTCCCGATCTCGGCGACGTCTCCCGCGGCCACCTCGTCACGACCGACAACTACTACGAGCTCTTCAACGGCATCCTCAACCCCAAGCAGCTCGAAGGTCTCCGGCTGCTCCTGACGCCGTTTCCCCAACAGCAATTCAACCTCACCGCCGACCGGCGCAGCGAGCATCCGAGCCTCGGCGTTTCCTGTTTCGACTGTCATCAGAACGGCAGCACCAATGGGGCGACGCACTTGGTGGGGGACATTCGTCCGCAGCAGTTTCGCCACCGAATCGAGACGCCGACCCTGCGCGGCGTGAACGTCCAGCGGCTCTTCGGCTCGCAGCGGGCGCTCAAGACCGTCGAGGACTTCACCGAATTCGAGCAACGCGCGGCCTATTTCGACGGCGACCCCGTGATCGCCACCAAGAAGGGTGTGAACATCCTCGAGCGGGGCAGCCAGATCCACGACATGGCGGAGTTCCAGGAGATCCTCGACTTCCCGCCGGCCCCCAAGCTCGATGTCCTCGGGAAGCTCGACCCAAAGCGCGCGACGCCCGAGGAGCTGCGCGGGCAGGCCGTCTTCTTCGGCAAGGGCCAGTGCGCGACATGCCACACGCCGCCCTACTACACGGACAACCTCATGCACAACCTACGCGCGGAGCGGTTCTATCGGCCCCAGATGATCAATGGCATGATGGCCACCGCCGACGGACCCATCAAGACCTTCCCGCTCCGTGGCGTCAAGGACACGCCGCCCTATCTGCACGATGGCCGCCTCTTGACCCTTGATGACACCGTGGAATTCTTCAACCTGACCCTCGGCACGCAGCTCACGCCGGACGAAAAGCGGGATCTCGTGGCGTTTCTACGAGCGCTGTGACGACGGAGCGGCGGGGAGACGCTGACATGAACATCGACTCGCTTGCAAAGAACTGGTGGGCCCTGGCCCTTCGCGGTGTCGCCGCGATCATCTTCGGCGTCCTGGCCTTCGTCCTGCCGAGCGTCACGCTCGCCGTGCTGACCCTGCTCTTTGGCGGCTATGCGCTCGTCGAGGGCGCCCTCAACATCGTCGCTGCCGTCCGGGGCCGCGGCGACGACGAGCCGTGGTGGGCGCTGCTCTTCGAGGGACTCGTCAGCGTCGCCGCGGGGATCGTCACGTTCGTGCTCCCCGGCCTGACGGAGCTCGCGCTCCTCTACATGATCGCCGCGTGGGCGATCGTCACCGGCGCCCTGGAAATCGTCGCCGCCATCCGGCTCCGTCGCGGGATCACGGGCGAGGCGTGGCTCGTGCTGAACGGCATCCTGTCGATCGTCTTCGGCGCCCTGACGATGCTGGCACCCGGGGCCGGCGCGCTTTCGCTCGCGTGGTTGATCGGCGCGTACGCGATCGGCTTCGGCGCACTCCTGCTGGGTCTGTCGTTCCGGCTCCGCGGCTGGCGAGGCCAGCAGGCGAGGCCGATCGCTCGTGCTGCGTGACTCGCGCGAGACCGTGCAAGCCTGCCTCACGCATCTCGGCGGAACCTCCGTGCCGTTGAACCCAACGTCCAAGAGGAAGGGAGAAGGGATCATGAGCAAGAAAGACGAAGGCGCGGTCTTGACCGAGCGTGCCCGGCCAGTGACCGTTCACGAGACCAAGGAGCTCCAGCATTACGGGACGGTGGCCAGATTACCCATCGCACTCGACGCCTCGGTCTGCGCCGCCAGCGCCGGCAATCTCAACCAGCTCCTGGCCGACACCATGACGCTGCGGGACCTGTACAAGAAACACCACTGGCAGGTCAGCGGGCCGACGTTCTACCAGCTCCATCTTCTCTTCGACAAGCACTTCAATGAGCAGAGCGAGCTCGTGGACGCCATCGCGGAGCGGATCCAGTCACTGGGCGGCGTGAGCATCGCCATGGCCCACGACGTGGCGGAGATGACGCTGATTCCGCGCCCGCCGCGCGGCCGCGACGAAGTGCCGGTGCAGATTTCGCGGCTGCTGCATGCGCACGAGGTCGTCCTGAAGGAGGCCCGAGCGATGGCGCGGCAGGCGGCGGAGGCGGGGGATGACGGCACCAACGACCTGGTGGTCAGCGAGGTGATCCGGATGAACGAGGGACAGGTCTGGTTCGTCGCCGAGCACCTCGTGGACACGCCGCTGGTCGCGCGCGACGCGAGGCCGCAGTGAGCGCTCGTCGAGGTCACCATCGCGCCTGGAAGACGGCGGTGATGGGCTCGATCCTCTTCGTGCTCGCCATCGGGTTTCCCGGCGGAAGCGGGGCTGACTCGCCGAGGGGCACGATCAGTCAGGTGGCTTCGCCCCCAGGCCCCTCGTCACCGCCGTCGCCCTTCTCGGCGGCACCCTCGAACGTGTGTGTCACACAGCGTGGCGTTTGCGCCGTGACTCCCGGCACGACGCGCGGCACGCCGTGTCAGTGCTTCGTGCCGCCGGCGACCTGGGTGCCGGGAGTGGCCGAATACTGGGCGAGCGTTCCGAGCGTCATCCCGTAGATCGCGCCCGGCCTTGATCGTCCGCATCCAGTCGTCTACGTCGCGATCGTGACGCGCGCTCGCGATCCCCGCTCGGTCCGCGCCGAGGATGGCCGGCGCACATGGGGCTCGCGCGTGTCGTGCCCGATCGAGGGTGACTTGGGCATGTAGGTGTTGCATTTCGGGCAGTTGTTCCCGGGCTCCACCTTCGTCCAGTGGCAGAACGGACAGAACATCATCGGGCGCCTCCTCACCTCTTGTGCGGCCTGCTCTCGACCTTTTCGAGGCGTCCCCGACGCGCGGCGCACCGGCCGCGCAGATTTCCGCACGAATCGGCAAGGCCGATACGCGTCCCTCATTGGCCGTCGCATTCTTGCCGAAAAGACGGCGCGCGCAACCTCGACACTCCACGTGGGCATCTCAACAATGAGAGGGCGAATACGCGTGACCGTTCGCATGGTCGAAGCGCACCATCACCAACGGCGAGAGGAGTCGGAGAGCAATGCAGAGATCGATGATGTGGATCGCGACCGCAGCGCTGTTCGCGAGTGTTCTGAGCGGTCAAGGGGAGGCTGTCGGCATGACCGTGCCGCACGGGGTCAACGGCCCGGCTGGCAACGGAGTCGCCGCCGCGTCACGCGGAGACACGCCGCGGCACGATCGTTTCGAAGCCACCCCCCACGCGCCGGCTGCATCCAACTGCCATCGCGACAGAGCGAGGTCCGATGTGTTCGAGCTGCAGTGCGAGAGCAACAGCAGTAGCAACTGATGCCAATGGAACAGCTTTCCCCCTCCGCGGTCTCAGCGGTGGCGGCCTACGTCTGGGCGCTCGGCCACCGCAGCGAGCATTGAAATGGCGCCGCAACGGCCCGCGGCATGAAGGGAGCGTAGCCATGGCACTGGCAACTCGTCCGCTCGGTCGGAGCGGATTGCGCATCACCCGGCTCGGATTCGGCTCATGGGCCGTCGGCGGCGGCGGCTGGTCGTTTGGCTGGGGACCGCAGGACGACGCGGCGTCGCTGGCCACGATGCGGCACGCGCTCGAGCTGGGCATCAACTGGATCGACACGGCCGCGGTGTACGGGCTCGGGCACTCGGAGGACGTCGTGGGACGGCTGCTCCGCGAGCTGCCGCCTTCGAAGCGCCCGTTGATCTTCACGAAGTGCGGCCTGGTCTGGGACGAGCACGACCCCATGACGCCTCCGCGGCAAGTGCTGAAGCCCGATTCGATTCGGCGCGAGTGCGAGGCGTCGCTGCGGCGGCTCGGCGTCGAGCGCATCGATCTCTATCAGTTCCACTGGCCCGACGAGACCGGAACGGCCGTCGAGGACTCGTGGGCCGCGATGGCGAAGCTCGTGGAGGAAGGCAAAGTGCGCGCGGCCGGCGTCTCGAACTTCGACGTGGCGCTGCTCGACCGGTGCGAGGCGATCCGCCACGTGGATTCGCTGCAGCCGCCGTTCTCGGTGATCAATCGCGCCACGGCGAAACAAGAGATCCCGTGGTGCGCGAGTCACGACGCCGGTGTCATCGTCTACAGCCCGATGCAGTCGGGGCTGCTCACCGACAGCTTCACGGCAGAGCGCGTGTCGTCCCTCGCCGCCGACGACTGGCGTCGCCGCGCGCCCGAATTCCAACCGCCGCGCCTCGGACGGAATCTCCGGTTACGCGATGCCCTCCGCCCGATCGCACAACGGCACGGCGCCTCCGTGTCGTCCGTTGCCATCGCCTGGGCGCTCGCCTGGCCGGGCGTGACCGGCGCGATCGTGGGCGCGCGCACGCCGATGCACGTGGACGGCTGGGTCGACGCGGCCTCCATCATGCTCACGCCGCAGGACCTCGACGAGATCGCCGCCGCGATCCGGCAGACCAGGGCCGGGGCAGGGCCGGTGGCGGCGGTCAGATCGCGCGTGTCGAGACACACGGTTGCGGGATGAGCACGCCGAGGCGCCGCGGACGGTAGTTCTCCGTAGGGTGATAGTCGTCGTCGTGCGCGGGCGCCCTGCAGGCGCCCTCGAGCGGCGTCGTCCCTTCAAAGCTACTTGACACGGCCCCCGTTCCGGCGGATCGTGGCGCGCATCGAGCGCCTCGCGTGGCACCCCACGTGAGTGAAGGGGAGACGTGGCTCCATATCGCAGATCCCGGCTTGACGGGAACACGCGCGACGGTGTCTCCGCCGTGACACGGCGAGGAGCCGTCGTCATTGCGCTCCTCGCCATGGTTGCGGCGAGCCCCGAAAGCGCCCTCGGCTACGACTCGAGCGAGACCTTCCGCAGGGGCGCCTACGTGCTCTCGGTGGAGGGCGGTGGCGGCGGCCAGCACGACGTCGCCAGTCACCCGGATGAGACCGGGCTCGAGGTCTTGAACGGGGGCGTGCGGGTCTCGGTCCTGCCGTTCGGCCCGACTGGTCGCGGGCTGGTCTACGGCGCGCTCGAGATTGGGCTCGAGCCGTTCGCCCAGGGGTACATCGATCCGGTGCGGGCGTACTTCGCCGGGCTGGCGGCGGTGGGCCGGTACCACTTCCTCTCGCTAGGTCGGTTCGTTCCGTACGTGGAACTCGCCGGCGCTGCCGGCGGCACCACCCTTCGCGTGCGTGAAATCGACTCGGCGTTCACGTTCCTGATCTTCGGCGGCGTGGGCGCCTCGTACTTCCTGACCGATCGCATCGCGCCCTACGTAGGCTATCGCATCCAGCATGTCTCGAACGGCAACGCGCTTTCCAGCGAGGGGTGGCACGTGAAGGCGCTCGTTCGGCACGGCGGGAACGCTCATCGGCTCGAAATGCGCGAGCCCGCTGTCGAGATCGTGCCGAGCGATCTTGCGAGGCGCGCGGACATCGCGAATGCCGTGGCCGGCTGCGACGCGATCGTTCATGTTGCGGGCCTCGTGAAGGCGCGGACGCTTGACGACTACCGGCAGGCGAACGTTCGCTCGACCGAATTCCTGCTCCGCGCCGCACGGCAGTCGGCGCCCGAGGCAGTGTTCGTCCTCGTGTCGAGTCAGGCCGCGGCCGGACCCGCACGCGAGGGGAACCCGGTGCGCGAGGGGGACGTCGCCCGGCCGATGTCATCCTATGGCGTCTCCAAACGAGAAGCAGAGGAGGCGGTCGAGCGCGAGTGGACAGGGCCGTGGATCGTTCTGCGCCCGGCGGTTGTCTATGGACCTGGCGATCGCGGCCTTCTCCCCCTCTTCCGGGCGGCGGCGAGAGGCTGGGTGCCGGTGCCGGCTGGGCGTTCCCGAATCCAGGTCATCCACGCCGAGCAGGCGGCGCTCGCGATTGCCCGTGCCGCCGGTCGTTCTGATCTCGCCGGGAGGACGGGCTTCCTCTGCGATCCTGAACCTGTGACGATTCGAGACTTCGCCGGCACCATCGCGCGACTGCCGCCCCGCCCCGCGCGGCTCGTGACGATTCCCGATGGCTTCGTCAGGGCTGCCGCCCTGGCCGCGAGCGTGTCCGAAATCGTGACGCGCCAGCCGCGCCCGTTCAACGCCGACAAGGCGCGGGAAATTCTCGCGGGTGACTGGCTGTGCGATTCTGCGCCCCTGCGTCAGGACCTGCGCCTGCCGGCACCGACGGCTCTGGACGTTGGTCTCCAAGCCACGTGGGCCTGGTATGCGCGCGAGGGATGGCTGCGTTCATAAAGTTTCATCTAGTCAAGCCAGAAAATCTATAATCGCCCCGGCCCTAGGTCACGCATACGAGGGGTGCGATGAGCCGAGCCGCTCCAACGATGAAAACAGAGGCAGTGAGCCCGTCCCCGGTTTTCGACAAGTGCTACCGATACCGGGACGCCGAGCGTGCCCGCCAAGTCAGGCTCTATCCCTTCTTCCGCGCGCTCGACTCGGGGTCGGATCCGGAGGTGACGATCGAAGGCCTCCGGATGATCATGCTCGGATCCAACAATTACCTGGGCTTAGCCAACGACCCGCGGGTGAAGGAGGCCGCCGTCGCCGCGGTCCGGAAGTATGGATCGAGCTGCGCGGGTAGCCGACTCTTGAACGGCACTCTCGACCTGCACGTGAGACTGGAAGAACGCCTGGCGGAGTTCGTGCGCCAGCCGGCCGCCGTGACATTCACCACTGGGTACCAGGTCAATCTCGGGACGCTCTCGTGCCTCGTCGGCAAGGGGGATACGGTCTATCTCGACAAGCTCGACCACGCCTGCATCATCGACGGGGCGCGCCTCTCCTTCGGCCACGTATGCAAATTCAAGCATAGCGACCCCGCGGACCTCAAGCGCCAACTGAAGAACGATGACGGGGTCGGTGGGCGCCTCGTCGTCGTGGACGGGGTGTTCTCGATGGAGGGAGACATTACTCCGCTGCCCGAGATCGTGTCCGCGGCGAGAGAATTCGCCGCGGGCGTGATGGTTGACGACGCTCACGGCATCGGGGTCCTGGGCCGCACGGGCCGGGGGACAGCCGAGCACTTCGGGCTCGAGGCCGAGGTGGACCTCATGATGGGCACCTTCTCGAAGGCGATGGCCTCGATCGGCGGATTCATCGCCGCAGACGCGCCGGTGATCGATTACGTCAAGCACCATGCGCGGACACTGATCTTCTCCGCCGCCCCCTCTCCGGGCGCCGCAGGCGCCGCGCTCGCCGCGCTCGCCATCATGGAGAGCGAGCCAGAGCGCCGCGCATCGCTTTGGGAGAACACGCGCTTCTTCGTGGACGCACTGAAATCCATCGGACTCGACACGGGACAATCGCAGACGCCGGTCGTGCCGATCGTCGTCGGCGACGACCTCGTCGCGATCATGATGGCCCAACGCCTTCACGAGGAAGGCGTCTTCGTGAACTGTGTCCTCCCGCCGGCAACACCCCGGGGACGGGCGCTGATCCGCACCTCGCTCATGGCCACGCACACCCGTGACCAGCTCTCCCGCGCCCTCGACGCGATCGAACGTATCGGGCGTGAGGTTGGCCTGGTGCACGGCGTCGGCGTCTGACGGGTGTGCTCGTCATCCCGGCGAGGATGGGATCGTGAACAACGTCAGGATCGAGCGGATCGGGAGGACGAAGCGGGAGCTGCACCGGTTCTTCGACGTTGCCGAGAAGATCTACGCGGACGACCCTCATTGGGTCGCTCCGGTCCGGGCCGATCTTGTGAAGATCTTGTCCCCGGAGAACCCCTTCTTCTGGCACGCTGAGATGGAGCTCTTCATCGCGCGCCGTGACGGAGTGGACGTCGGCAGGATCGCCGCC
>QHSA01000254.1 GCA_003220315.1 Candidatus Rokuibacteriota bacterium | reverse complement strand
GACGACGGTCTCTTCATCATGTCGTCCTACTTCCTGGGCATCGACCACCCGCCCGGCTATCCGCTGCTCACCCTGCTCGGCAAGCTCTTCACGCTGCTGCCGGTCGGATCCATCGCCTTGAGGGTCCACCTGCTGAGCGCCTTCTTCGGCGCGCTCACCTGTGTCGCGCTGTGGCTCGTCGTCCGCGCCCTAGTTGCCGATGCCGTGAGCGCCTACACCGGCGCCGTGCTGTACGGGCTGTCGGCGACGTTCTGGTCTCAGGCCATCATCGCCGAGACGTACACGCTCAACACGTTCTTTTTCTTTTGTCTCTTCTACTTGGCGTTGGTGTTCCTCGCAACGAAGAACCTCCGGGTGCTCTACGTCTTTGCCGGAGTCTTCGGGCTGAGTCTCGCCAACCATTGGCCGTTGATGCTTCTCTCCACACCGTGCCTGGTCCTGCTCCTCCTGCCGGCGCGACGTGAGGTGCTTCGCGCGTCGCCGCGGATGCTCGCCATCGCGTTCGTCGCCTGTGTCCTCCCCTATCTCTGGATGGTCGTCCGCTCCAGGATGGATCCGGAGATCAGCTTCTATGGCCCGATCTCGGACTTCGAAAGCCTCCTCTTCTTCGTCTCACGCCAAGGCTTTCGGCATGTTGACGTGAGCCAGAGCGCCGACATCGCCGACAAGCTCGACTATCAAGGCTTTCTCCTCATGGAGATGGTTCGCCAGTACACTCCGGTGGGCGCTGCGCTCGCGGGGTTCGGCCTGATTCGGCAGTGGCGGCGATTCAACCTCGCCATCGCGTCCGCCTTACTTGCGGGCTGGCTGGGAAGCTCCCTGGTTCTTGGCGCGATGCTTGGCTTCGACTATGAGCCTCTGATGAAGGCGGCCATCCGCCGCTACCCGCTCATCCCGTACGGCATCCTGGCCGTCTGGCTCGTCCTGGCGCTGGATGCGCTGACGTCGAGAGTACGCCGCGGGGCCGCGGCGGCTCGGGCCGGTACGTTCGCAGCGCTCGCGGTCGTTGTGTTTCTCTCGCATCGCGATGTCAACGTCCGAAGGGACGACACGTGGGCTCGAGACTACGCGACCGCCGTCTTGGAGTCACTCGACAAGGGGGCGGTCCTATTCGTCCACGGGGACGACGACTCCTTTCCAATCGGATACATGAATAGGGTCGAGGGATTCCGCCCGGACGTGACCCTGTACAACGATGAGGGCCTCCTATTCCGAAATCGGTTGTTTCGCTTCGATGCGCCGGACAAAGGCAGGCAACTGAGTGCGTTCGTGCGGGGCTCCGAGCGCCGAATTTACTACGCCAGCGCCGGCCTTCCCCACGAGTTCTCGATGAAGGACGGCGGCCTGTACTGGGAAGTGCGCAAGGATATCCCGGGCCAGCGGATGGTCTTCGATCTCTCCGGCACGACTCGTGCGTTCATCGACCGAATGGAAACGATGACGTCCAATGATCCCTGGACGCTGCATCAGCGCGACACCTTGCGCCGTCGGGTCATGAGCGTCCTCGCGTACTTCAAGTATTACGAGCGTGAGGTGTTCCTGAGCGGGGGCCTTTCGACGTACTACGATCGGCTGGCCCAGACTCCGCATGGAGCGCTCGGTAGACTCACCTGGTTCGTGCTCGACAAGGCCGACCCCGCCGAGTTCCTCGCCTGGGTCAACGAGACGACATCCCTTCTCGAAAAGACGGGCTCCAAGAGCGAGCGGGGTTGGCCCCCGTACATGAAGGGGCTGCTGCTGCTCCGACTTAAAGACGACGCGGCGGCGGTGGCCAGCCTTGAAGAAGCGGTGCGGATCTATCCCAATCACAAGAACCCGGCGGCGCTGGCGCTGCTCCAGTACCACTCGGAGCACGGAAACCGCATGGCGTTCCTCGACATCGGCAACCGCCTCTTCATCGGGCAATCGCTCGATCTCTCGACGACCGAGAAGCTCCGTCAGCTGGGCGCCCGGCTCGGTCTGTAATCTCGGGTGGCCCTGGCGCGAGGCGACGCTGACCTTCGGATGATCGTCGAGGCCGTCCTCGGAGTCCTCGGAGTACGATTGCGATATTGAGCGGCGCTGGCTGGGCTATGCTGGCGACGATATGGACACCTCGATGGGGCGGGCGAGCATCGCGCTGAACGGCGTGCGATATCGGTGGCCGTCGCGTCCGATCGTCGTGGTGTGCATCGACGGTGGCGATCCGGCGTACTTCGCGCGCGGCGTGCGCGACGGCGTCGTCCCCAACGTCGCGCGGTTCACGAAGGCCGGCTTCGCCGGGGTCGCCGACGGCGACGTCCCGAGCTTCACGTGCCCGAACAACATGTCGATCGCGACGGGCAGCCCCCCGGCGGTCCACGGCATCTCGGGCAACTTCTACCTCGATCGCGACACCGGCGCGGCGGTCGTGATGACGGGGCCCGAGCTCCTGCGCTCGCGCACCATCCTGGCCGAGTTCTCGCGCCACGGGGCCACGGTCGTCTCCATCACCGCCAAGGACAAGCTCCGGAAGCAGCTCGGCAAGGACATGGATCTCGCGGGCGGCAGCGTCAACTTCTCCTCAGAGTGCGCCGACCAGACGACGCTCGAGGAGCACGGCATCGAGAACGTGCTCGAGCTCGTCGGCATGGAGCTGCCCGACATCTACTCGCCCGAGCTCTCGCTGTTCGTGCTCGAGGCGGGAATCCGGCTCCTGGAGCGGGGCGGGCCGGACCTCCTCTACCTCTCGCTCACCGACTACATCCAGCACAAGTACGCGCCGGGCGAGCCCGAGGCCGACCGCTACTATCGAAACCTGGACGCGTGCTTCGGGCGGCTCGACGCGCTCGGCGCCGTGGTCGCGCTCACGGCCGACCACGGGATGCACGACAAGTCCAACCCCGACGGCTCGCCGCGGGTCATCTGGCTCCAGGACGTCCTCGACGCTCGGTTCGGCAAGGGCGCCTGCACCGTCATCTGCCCGATCACCGACCGGTTCGTCGCCCACCACGGCGCGCTCGGCGGCTTTGTCCGCGTCTACTGCCACGGGAGCCTCGACCCCGCCGACGTCATGAAGGTCGCCGCGCCGATCCCGGGGGTCGAGGCCGTGTGCGACCGGGCGACGACCGCACGGCGGTTCGATCTGCCGTTCGACCGCGAGGGTGACGTCGCGGTCATCAGCACGGCCGACACCTGCATCGGCGCGTCGGAGAAGGACCACGACCTGTCCGGCCTCCGGGGCCATCGCCTCCGGACGCACGGCGGCATCTCCGAGGCGAGGGTGCCGTTCATCCTGAACCGGCCGCTCCGTGCGGAGTACGCCGCGCGGGCGGTGGCCGGGCCGCTCCGAAGCTCGCAGATCTTCGACTTCGCCATCAACGGGGTCGAATGAGGCGGCAGCGGATCGATTACGCCTTCCGAAGGAGCTCCTCCGCGAGCCGCTTGACGTCGCCGGCCTCGACCTGGCCCTTGTGCGTCTTCATGATGTCGCCCACCAGGCGGCCGACCTGCTTGGGGTCGGTGATGGCGAGCGCGGTGATGCGGTCGCGTACGAGCGCGCGCAGCGCCGTCTCGTCGAGCCCACGGGGGAGGTAACGCTCGCAGAATTCCGTCTCGAAGCGGAGCTGCGCGATCTGGGCCCGACCGCGCTCGCCCGCCTTCTCGAACTCGGGGATCGCCTTCTGGAGCTGCTTCTTGTAGGCGGCGATGACGTCGCGGACGAGGGCGTCGTCCACCTCGCCGGCGAAGCCCTTCGCCGTACGGCGCTCCTGGAGGCGGGTCTTGAGCATCCGCACCACGTCGGCGGTCCGTGTGTCCCGTGCCTTGATCGCCTGTCGGAGCCGCTCGTCGAGCTCCGCCTCGAGTCCCATCGGCGTCACTCGGGGGCGAGAAGCGCCGTCAGCTCGCGGACGTTCTTCAGCGTCTCGACGGCGTGAGCGGCCTCGACCACGCGCCGGGCCCGGGTGGGACCGAGCACGGGCGAGGCGAGCTCGAGGAACTTGGCCACGAGCTCCTCGGGCGGCACGGGATTTTCGGCGTCGCCGCGCGGCACGGTCGTCGTCTCCTCGAGGATGCGTCCGTCGCGTAGCGCGACCTTCACTTGCGCCGTGGGGTAGTCGATCCGCCGCGGGGACATCTTGGGCTCCGTGAGAACCTCGATCCGGCGCGCGAGCTCGCGGATCCGTGGGTCGCCGAGCGCGGGAGGCTCGAAGGCCGCGACGTCGGTCCGGCCGAGGACCAGCGCCGCGGCGACGGCGTAGGGAATGGAGAACTTGGCGGCGAGCGTGGTTCCGGGCTCGGCATTCGCCATCCGCGCGGCGAACGGGATCGTGGTGACCCGCAGGCGCACGACGTCGTCGGCGTCGAAGCGATGGGCGCGACGGAGCGCCAGCACGGCCTCCAGGGCGAAGTGGTTGTACCGGCAGCACGCGTGCAGCTTGAAGTAGTTCTGCTCGATGCGGTAGCGCTCGCCGAGCCCGTCCACGGCGCGCGCGGGGTCGAACCGGTCGCCCAGGATGGTGGCGTAGACATCCGACGGCGCGTCGTCGAGGCCCGTGAAGCCGCACCGCTGGAGGTCGACCGCGAGAATGCCCGCGAGCCCGGAGCGGCCCGGATAGAGATTGCGGATCGTGGCGCCCGCGAGGGCGGGCGTCCAGGAGTTCGCCGGGCTCATGGATGCCGCGAGGTTGATGACCTCGCGGATCGTCTGGGCACGGGCGTCGCCGAGTCTCGCCACGGCGACGGCCGTGGCGATCGTCCCCCAGGTGCCGTGGGAGTGCACGTTCGCGCGCGGCGTCGTCGCCCCGCCGAGCCGCGAGCCGACCTCGTACCCCGCGACGAGGCTCTCGATCAGACGCGGCCCGTCGAGCGCCCGCTCTTCCGCGACGGCGAGGGCGCCGGGGATGACGTGGATCGCGGGGTGGCCACCGCCGAGACGATTGCCCTCGTCCACCTCGAGCGCGACGCCGGCGGTGGCATTCACGAGCGTCGCCCAGCCGGCGTCCGCCTTCGCACCGTGGCCGAGCAGCGTGGCGACGCCGTGGGGCGCGCGCGCGGCCGCAAGCCGCGCGAGGTGGTGGTTCTCGGGCAGCGCGCTGCCGGCGACGATGGCGCCGAGCGTGTCGAGCAGGACCCGCTTGGCGGCCTCGACGGTGGATCCGGGAAGCGTGTCGACGCGCACCTCGGCCGCGACCTGGGCGAGTCGATCGAGGTAGTCGGTCATTGGAGCGAGGGCCGCGAGGCCGGAGCACTCCGTGGGTGGCGTGCCGTGGGCACGGCCTGGCTCCGTCCAACCAAGACCCGACGCGTCACCGGCGATCCGTCAGCGGACTGCGCCGCCGAGCGGCGGCCTCGGCCCCGCGCACGCGAGGTACCGGCCGTAGCCCGGCTTCTGCTCGAGCTCGCCCGTCGGGGTGAGCATCACCTCACCCCGCACCAGCGTCATCCACGCCCGGCCACGCACCTGCCAGCCCTCGTAGGGCGTGAAGCCGGCGATCCCGAGGTGGTGCGATTGTTCGATCGTCCACGCGGGATCCGGGTCCCAGAGCGTCAGATCGGCGTCGGCGCCCGGCCGGATCACGCCCTTCTTCGGGTAGAGGCCGAAGATGCGCGCCGGGTTCTCGGCGAGCACGCGCGCGAGCCACGTGAGGGGGAGCCCGCGCTTGACGACGCCCTCGCTGTACGCGAGCGGCACGAGCGTCTCGAGCGACGGCGCGCCGAAGGGGATCGGCTTGCCCTCGGGATCGACGAAGATGTTTTTCCTCCCCGGTTCTTTGGCCGCCGGGACGCGCGGCGCGTGATCGCTCGCTACCGTGGCGATGTACCCCGCCGCCGAGCCCTCCCAGAGCGCCGCGCGGTCCGGACCGTCCGCCGGCCTGAGCGGCGGGCCGATCTTGGCGAAGGGGCCCCAGCGCTCCATCTCTTTGTCGGTCAGGAGGAGATACTGCGGGCACGTCTCCGTCCACACCTTCTGGCCCTCGGCCTGCGCGCGCTTGATACGCTCGAGGCCCACCTTGGTCGAGAGGTGCACGACGTAGGCGGGGCACCCGGTGAGGCGCGCGATGAGGACGGCGCGGTTGATGGCCTCCTCCTCGGTCCAGTCGGGGCAGGTCGGCGGGAAGTCGGTCGGCGCCGTGCGTCCCTCGGCGATCGCCTTGTCCTCGAGGTAAGCGAGGACGTCGCCGTTCTCGCAGTGGAGCTGGCAGATGCCGCCCAGCGCGGCGAGGCGCTCCATGGTCTTGGCGATGAACTCGTCCGAGACCATGCGCTTGCCCCGCTTCTTGTAGGTCATGAAGAGCTTGAACGACGTGACGCCGAGACGGACCGCCTCCGGGATCCCCTCGAGGATGTGGGGCTCGTGGTTCAGGATGAAGTGGAAGCCGAAGTCGAGCACCGAGCGCGACTCGGCCTCCTCGCGGAGCCTCACGAGCGCCTTCGGCAGCGTCTCGCCCTCGTCCCCGACGACGAACGGCACGAGCGTGGTCAGCCCGGTCCGCGCCGCCGCGATGGGGGCCGTCGTCCAGTCGTCGTACTCGGGGCCGACGTGGAGGTGGCAGTCGATGAGCCCGGGGAGCACGTACTTCCCCGCGGCGTCGATCACGCGCGCTGCCGGCGGCAGCAGCGACTCGGGCCCGATCGCAACGATCGTATCGCCCTTGATGGCGACGGCCGCCTCGAAGACGTCCGAGCCGGTGACGACCCGGCCGCCGCGGACGAGGACGTCGAGGGAGGGAACGGTCATCGGTAAGGCTCCTTCTCGGTCACGGGCTGGAGGAGGCGCCCGTAGTGCTGTGGCTGACGCCGGCCGAGGAAGTTCCAGCGCTTGCGGACCGGGAGCATCTGGTCGAGGTCGATCCGCGCCACCACCAGCTCGTCGCCGTTCGTCGCGGCGCGGGCGAGCACCTGGCCCAGCGGGCTGACGATCGCGCTCCCCGCGATCAGCTCCACGCCGTCCTCGACGCCCGCCTTGGCGACGCCGACCACGAAGCAGAGGTTCGCGTACGCGCCCGAACGGAGACAGAGCTCGTTGAGGTCGAGCGCGAGCGGCGAGCTTGGCGTGTTGTAGCCGACGAGAATGACCTCCGCGCCCTGGAGCGCAAGCGCGCGATAGCTCTCCGGGTAGCGGCGATCCTGGCAGATCGCGATCCCGACCCTGGCGCCGGCGGCGTCGAAGACCTTGTAGCCCGTGTCGCCGTGGGCGAAGTAGTAGGGCTCGAAGACCTGGGCGAAGCCGTCGGGGGCCTTGGTACCGGGGAGGTGGATCTTGCGGAACGTCCCGCAGAGTCGGCCGTCCCGATCGGTGAGGAGCGCCGTGTTGAAGTATTTCCCCCCCGCCTTCTCGCAGAAGCCCACATGCACCGCGATCCGCGCCTCGGCCGCGCGGCGCAGGAGTGGCTCGAGCGCCTTCGGCGGCACTTCGGTCTCGAAGAACTGATCGAAGTCGGAGCGGATCTTCTTGGGGAAGTACGTCGTGAGCGCCATCTCGGGATAGGCGATCAGCTCGACGCCTTCTCGGACCGCCTCGGCGAGCAGGCCCAGCATGCGCTCGACAATC
>QHSA01000253.1 GCA_003220315.1 Candidatus Rokuibacteriota bacterium | reverse complement strand
CACGGAGCGCGCGACGACGTCGACGATTTCGAACTCGTCGCGCTCGGCGTCGAGAAGCGACACCGCGATCGAGTCGAAGGCCATGAGCTTCGCCACCGCCCCGGCGAAGGCGCGGAACACGTCGTCGAGCGAGTCGGTCGAGACGAGGAGTCGCGTGAGCTCGTCCAGCACCGAGGCGCGGAGCGCGCGCCGGTGGAGACGCCAGACGCGGTCGAGCGCCACGCCGAGGA
>QHSA01000252.1 GCA_003220315.1 Candidatus Rokuibacteriota bacterium | reverse complement strand
GCGCGCCGGCTACGGCACGGGCGTGCGCGACCAGCCGGCGCAGGGACCGGGCGAGCTCCGCCTCCACTGCGGCGACGCTCGGGAGCGGCGCCAGCAGATCGGGGAAGACGCCCTCGAGCGTCATAGGGGCGTCAGGAGCTTGCCGGGGAGGCTTCCGGTGTGCGCGCCGTCCTTGACGACGATGCTCCCGTTCACGACGACGTGCTCGATACCGACGGGATAGCGGTGGGGCTCGTCGTACGTCGCCTGGTCGGCGATCCGCCGGGGATCGAACACGACGAGATCGGCCTTCGCGCCCACGCGGATCACGCCGCGGTCGCGCAGCTGGAGCCGCTTTGCCGGCAGTCCCGTCATCTTGTGCACGGCCTCGGGCAGCCCGAGGATGCGCTGCTCGCGCGCGTACTCGCCGAGCACGCGCGGGAACGTGCCGTAGCTGCGCGGGTGGGGCTTGCCCGCGCCGAGAGCGCCGTACGGCGCCAGCGACGAGCCGTCGGAGCCGATCATGACTGCTGGATGGGCGAGGGCGCGGCGCAGGTCCGCCTCGTCGAGCTGGAAGAGGATCATGTAGCCCCGGCCCGCCTCATCCACGATGAGCTCGAGTGCCGCGTCGAGCGGGTCCATCCCGCGCTCGGCGCCGACCTCCGACAGACGCTTGCCCTCGGCGTCCTTCCGCTGCGGGCAGGACGCGAGCATGATGTTCTCCCAGCCGACGCGGTCGAGGAGGCTTTGGCCCGTCACCGGCGCCTCGAGCTCCCGACGGATCCGCTCGCGCACCTCCGGCGTGTGGAGCCGCTGGAGCATCGCCTCGACGCCACCCTCGAGGGCCCAGTCGGGCAGGAGCGTGCGGAGCGTCGTGCTCGACGCCGTGTAGGGGTAGACGTCGGCCATGACGTCGAGGCCCTCCGCGCGCGCGGCGTCGATGAGCGCGAGGGCGTCGGCGACCTTGCCCCAGTTGGGGCGGCCCGCGGCCTTGATGTGGCTCACCTGGACGGACAGCTCGCCCTCGCGTCCCACGCGGATCGCCTCGCCGACGGCGTCGAGGAGCGTGGCGCCTTCGCCGCGGATGTGGCTCGCGTAGAAGCCGCGGTGCCGACCCGCCACGCGCGCGATCTCGACGATCTCCTCGGTGGAGGCGTAGGAGCCGGGCGCGTAGATGAGGCCCGTGGAGAGGCCCCACGCGCCGTCCTCCATCGCGTCGGCCATGAGCCGCTGCATCCGGGCGAGCTCCTTGCGATCGGGCGCGCGACGGGCGAAGCCCATCGCGGCGATGCGGAGGGTGCCGTGGCCGACGAGCTGCATCACATTGAGGGCCGTCCCCTCGGCGTCGAACGCCTTCAAGTACTCGCCGACCGACTGCCACCGGAAATCCATACCCCGCGGCAGGTAGAGGGCGAACCCGCGCAGCTCCTGGAGAAATTCCCGGGACGCGGGTGCGGGCGAGAAGCCGCAGTTGCCCACGACCTCCGTCGTCACCCCCTGGCGGATCTTCGACTCGGCGCGCCGGTTCTCCCAGAGCCGCCAGTCCGAGTGCGAGTGCATGTCGATGAACCCCGGCGCCAGGGCGCGGCCCGCGGCCCACAGCGACGAGCCGGCCGACTCGCCGGACAGGTCGCCGACCGCCACGATGACGTCGTCGCGGATGCCGACGTCGGCGCGGCTGCCCGGAGCGCCGGTGCCGTCGATGACCTGGGCGCCCTCGATCTTGAGATCGAGCATGGCTAGAGGCCGGGGGATCGGGTGAAGGCGAGCTGGCGCTCGCACCACGCCGCCACGCTCAGCAGTCGCGCCGACGCCCCCGCAGCCTGGACGAGCTGGATGGCGAGCGGAAGCCCCGACGGCGCGAGCCCGCTCGGCAGTGAGATCGCGGGGACGCCGGCGAAGCTCCACGGTGCGCACAGCGAGGCGTCGCCCGTCGACGCGAGCCCCTCGGGGGCCGGTGCGGGCGCCGTCGGTGAGAGCAGCCCGTCATGGGCCGCGAGCAGCTCCAGGACCTCCTCGCGGAAGGCGAGCCGCGCGCGGTTGGCGCCGAGGTAAGTGACGGCGGAGATCGTCAGCCCCGCCTCGACGAGCCGGCGAATCTCGGGACCGTACTGGTCGGCGTGCTTGGCGAACCGCGGCTCGTGGGAGGCCGCCGCCTCCGATCCCAGGACAGTCTGGCCGACCGCGTGGATCCCGTCGAACGACCCCGGCAGCTTCACCTCGGTAATCGTGGCGCCCGCGCGGGCGAAGGCGTCGGCCGTCGCCTGGACGTGGGCGGCGACCTCACGCGAGGCGCGACGCAGGAGCTCGGGTGCCAGCGCCAGGCGCGGCGGACCGCAGGGCTCGGCGGCGACGCTCCTCCGCGCCAGCACCGCGAACGCGGCCGCCGCATCGGCGACCTCGCGGGTGAAGACGCCGACGTGGTCCAGCGACCAGGCGAGCGGGATCACACCCGCGGTAGGCACCAGGCCGTGCGTGGGCTTGAAGCCGACCACGCCGCAGTAGGCCGCGGGGCGCAGAACCGACCCCACGGTCTGTGAGCCGAGCGCCAGCGGGACCATGCGCGCGGCCACCGCGGCCGCCGAGCCCGAGGACGAGCCGCCCGGAGTGTGTGCGAGGTTCCACGGGTTGCGCGTGGGCGCCGGGTCGCGGTAGGCGAACTGCGTCGTGTGAGTCTTGCCGAGGACGATCGCGCCTGCGGCGCGGAGCAGCGCAACGGACGCCGCGTCCTCGTCGGGTCGACGGTGGGCGAACGGCGGGGCGCCCGCGGTCGTCGGCAGCCCGGCGACGTCGAAAATGTCCTTCACCGCGACGGGGATGCCGTGCAGGGGCCCGCGGACGGCGGCGTGCTCCGCCAGGCGCGCCGCGGCCAGCGCGCCCTTCGCGTCGACGTGCACCCAGGCCTGCACCGTCGCGTCGAGTGCCCCAATGCGCTCGAGGCACGCCTCGACGAGCGCCACGGGACTCAGCGTCCCGCGTCCGATTCGCTCTCGAGCCTCCGCCACGCCGAGCGCCGCCAGCTCAAGCGGAGCCATCCGGCTCCTCTCTCAGGCCACCCACGGTGTGAACCTGTCTCGCGCTCCGATTAACGGAGCCATCCCGCTCCTCTCGCAGGCCACCCACGGTGTGAACCTGTCTCGCGCTCCGATTAATGGAGAGCATCCAGCACCTCGGCGACGACCTCGAAGCGCCCGAACGAGGGCATGAGGTAGACGCCGGCGTACCGGCTGCGGATCTCACGGACCAGCCGTTGAGCCATCTCGATGCCGACCCGCAGCGCCCCGTCGCCGGCGTCTCTGAGGCGCGCGCGGATCTGCTCGGGGACCGTGATGCCGGGCACCTCGTTGTGGAGGAACTCAGCGTGGCGGTAGCTGTGGAGCGGGAGCACGCCGACGATCACGGGAACCGGCGGGCCGCCCGCCTGCTCGAGAAAGCGGTCGAGCTCGGCCAGGTCGTACACCGGCTGCGTCTGAAGCCACTGCGCCCCCGCGTGCACCTTGCGGTGGAAGCGGCTGATCTCCGCCTTGATATTCTCGGCCCCGGGGTTCAGCGCCGCGCCGACGCAGAACGAGGTCGGCAGGCCGATGCTGTTACCGGTCGCGTCCAGTCCCTGGTTCATCCGCTTCAGGACCTCGATGAGGCCGGTCGCGTTGACGTCGAAGACCGCCGTGGTGCTGACGTAGTCGCCCGCGCGCGGCGGGTCGCCCTTGAGGGCGAGGATGTTGCGGACGTCGAGCGCGTGGGCGCCGAGCAAGTCGGCCTGGATGCCCATCAGGTTCCGGTCGCGACAGGTGAAGTGCATGTTGATGTCGAGCCCGGTCGCCTCCCGCACGAGCAGCGCCGTCGGCAGGACGGCCATCCGCACACGACCGAGCGAGCCGTCGTTGATGTCGACGATCTCGACGCCGCGCTCCTTGAGGAGCTTCGCGCCCTGGACGAGCTTCTCGACGGTGTGGCCCCGGGGCGGGTCGAGCTCGACGGTGACGACGAACTCCCGCGCCTCGAGCTTGCGCTGAAGCGTCGTCGCGGGGCGGCGGGTCAAGAGCCCGGCCGACTCGCGCAGGACCGGCGCGGTCACCGTGATCGTGGGACGCACGGCATCGCGCCGCGGAGGGCGCTGACGATCCAGCGCCTCGCGCATCGCCGCGATGTGCTGCGGCGTCGTACCACAGCAGCCCCCGACGATGCGGGCCCCCGCCTCCACCATGCGCGCGGCGTACTCCGCCATATACGCCGGCGACGAGAGGTAGATGAGCCGCTCGCCGACGCGGCTGGGGAGCCCCGCGTTCGGTTGGATCGCGAGCGGCAGGCTCCCGGCCGCCGGCACCATCTGCTCGAGCACTCCGTACAAGGTGCTCGAGCCCACGGAGCAGTTCGCGCCCAGGGCCTGGACGCCCAGCGCGCGCAACGTTCGGCCCACCTCGGCGGGCGAGCGTCCCGTGAACGTCACGCCCTCGTCGGTGAAGGCCATTTGCGCGACGATGGGCAGGTCGGTGACCGAGCGGATCGCTTCGATCGCGAGCGCGATCTCGGCGAGGTCCGAGAACGTCTCGACGATGCACGCGTCGACGCCCCCTTCGAGGAGTCCCTCCGCCTGCTCGCGGAACGCGGCGCGCGCGTCCTCCGCCGTCACGCTCCCGAGCGGCGCCAGGTACTTGCCAAGCGGCCCGACGGACCCGAGGATCAAGACGTCGCGGCCCGTCGACTCGCGCACGTCACGGGCGAGCCGCACGCCGCGGCGGTTGACCTCCCGCACCTGGCTCTCGAGCCCGTGCGCCGCGAGCTTGAAGCGGTTGGCGCCAAAGGTGTTGGTCTCGATCAGGTCGGCCCCCGCCGCGACGTACTCGGCGTGGATCGCCTGCACGAGCCTCGGGTTGTTCAGGTTGAGGACGTCGAAGCACGCGTCGAGCGACACCCCGCGCGCGTAGAGCATCGTGCCCATCGCGCCGTCGCAGAGGAGCGGCCCGGCGTCCAGACGCTGGCTAAACGCGCTCGGCATGGGTTCCCCTGAGCGCGGCCAGGACACGGGCGACGACCTGGTCCGGGCCGAGCCCGCCCGTGTCGACCACGATGTGCGCGCGCCGGTAGAAGGGCTCGCGCGCGCGGTAGAGCGCGCGGAGCTCCTCGACGGTCCGGCGCGCGAGCATGGGCCGGTCTCCCGACCGGCCCGCCCGCTCGCAGAGGTCGGCGAGGTCGCCCGCGAGCCACACGACGGTGCCGAGCGCGCGGAGGGCCTCCATGCGTCCCTCGCGGCACGGGAGGCCACCGCCCGTCGCGATCACGTCGCCCGATTTCAGCGTGAGCGCCTCGAGCGCCTCGGTCTCGAGCTGGCGGAAGCGCTCCTCCCCCTCCGCGCGGAAGATTTCCGGGATCGAGCGCGCCTCGCGCGCGACGATCATGTCGTCGGTCTCCACGAAGCAGCGTCCGAGCCGGTGCGCGAGCAGCCGACCGACCACCGACTTCCCCGCCCCCATGAAGCCCACCAGAATGAGGTTGTCCGCCGGCATCCTCCGCATCGTATCAGATCGCGCGCTCGTGAGAACGAGGGCCGGGACGGGGGAGGCCCTCCTCGACCACGCGAGCACTCGCAGCGAGAGGTCGGTTCACGCGACCGGCGACGAGCCAACGCCCAGAAGATACGCGTCTCGGCGGGCCTCCCCCGTCCCGTCGTGGTGTCACCGGTGCACGGTCTTCTGGGCGGGGACGCGGCGATAGGCGCAGTCGCGCATCCAGCAGCGGGCGCACTGGCTGAAGTAGTGGTCGACGCGCGCGGTGACCCCCGCGCCGGCCAGGAGCGAGATCGACTTCACCGGTGTCATGAAGCAGGACTCGTTGAGCCTGACGCCGATCGAGTCCCCCGGGCAGAGTCGGAACAGCTCCCGCTGCTGCGCCACGTCCCAGGCGCCGTAGCCGGGGCTGATCCGGTTGGTGACCTTGAGGCCGCGCGCGATCCCCTCCTGGCACAGCACGTCGTTCACGTACTCGGCCAGGCTCTCGACGGCGCCCGAGCCCACGCTGTCGAGCATGACCGCCAGGGGCAGCTCCCGCGCCTCCCACAGCTCGGCGCCACGACGCTCGAGCGGATCGCCGATCGTGCACACGGCCGCCGCGAGCTCGGCCACGGGACCCCACGCGCGCTCGATCCCCGGGACCGTCAACGCGACCCCGCCCGCCTCGAGCGTGTCGCCCTCGCGCCGGGTGACGGCCACCCAGTGGACCACCGCGCGCGGCTCGATGAGGCGCCGCCCCAGCGCGAGCGCCTCGTCGACGAGCGCCTGGACCTCGGGGCCCGGAACGTCGACGCCGCGTTTGTAGCCCTGGAAGCGCAAGATCTCGTCGGGATCGATCTCGAGGGCGATGTCGGCGAGAACGCGGGGCGCGTCGGCAGCGGCCGGTGCCGTCACTGCTCGTTGCGCTTCCGCACGACCTCGTTCACAGACTCGCCTCGCGGCGCGCGTCGCCGAGCCCCCGCGGCCGCCGCTCGGCTCGCACGACCTCGTTCACAGACTCGCCTCGGCCGGCGGAGACTCGATCACAGACTCGCCTCGGCCGGCGGAGACTCGATCACAGACTCGCCTCAGACGGCGGGGCCCCAGCCCCGCGACGTCTTGCGGCTCGCACGACCTGGGCGATCAAGCGGATGTGCTCGGGGTTGGAGCCGCAGCAGGCGCCGACGATGTTGCACCCCGCGTCGAGCAGCGCGGGGTAGTCGCGCGCCATCGCCTCGGGCTCGAGCTCGTAGGTGACCGTGTCGCCCTTCGTGATCGGGAGCCCCGCGTTCGGGTACGCGACGAGCGGCGCGTCCGTGACCTTGCGCATCTCGCGGATGATGACGATCGCCCGGTCGGGCCCGCGCCCGCAGTTCATCCCGACGACGTCGGCGCCGGTGGCGAGGAGGC
>QHSA01000251.1 GCA_003220315.1 Candidatus Rokuibacteriota bacterium | reverse complement strand
ACCGCGTCGTCCTGGTGACGATCGATATCGGCGCGAACAACGTGGATCAGTGTATCGACAGCAACGGCACCGACCCGAGCTGCCTGGAGAGCGGCTTCAAGGCGGCGCAAGCTGAGCTGCCCGACATTCTTGCGCAGCTGCGGGCGGCCCGCCCTGACGTTCTGATCGTGGGGATGAACTACTATGATCCCTTCCTTGCCGTGTGGCTCCAGGGGCCTCCGGGCCAGGCGCTTGCCACCGCGTCCGAACAGCTCACCGTAGCGTTCAACGGTCTCCTCGGAAGCGTGTACAGCGCCTTTGGGGTCCCCGTCGCCGACGTCCAGTCGGCCTTCCAGACGACGAATTTCACATCCGTGCCGCCGTTCGGGGTGCCCGTCAACGTCATCCTCGTTTGCAGTTGGACCTGGATGTGCGCGCCCGATCCCGTCGGTCCCAATATCCACCCAAACGTCGTTGGGTACTGGGTCATCGCCGGGAGCTTTGCAAAGGTCATCGGCCCTCTCAGGCGCTGATCGCCCGGCGTCGGTCGCGTCACGCGAGCCCGGGGAGAACCTCGCGCGCGATCAGCTCGACCTGCTCGGGCTCGTAGCGGTACGGGATCAGGACGACCCGGTCCACCCCCGACGCGACGTGCGCGCGGAGCTGGGCGGCGCACTCCGCGGCGCTCCCGCGGATCGCGTGCTCGAGGGTCGACTCGCTCCAGGCGGCGACGTCCCACTCCGTCTCGAGCCACCGGCGCATCGGCGCCTCGGTCTCCTCGCGGGAGCGGCCGACGTAGATCGCGAGTTGGTTCGTCCCGGTGAGGGTCGCGGGGTCGCGGCCCGCCTCGCGGGCGAAGCCCACGATCTTCTTCCACGACGTCCGGTAGCTTTCCGGCGTGTAGAAGTACGTGAGCCAGCCGTCGCCCATCCGGGCGACGCGGCGAAGGACCGCATCGACGTAGCCGCCGATGAGGACGGGCGGGCGCGGCCGCTGGACGGTGGGGGGTCGCATGACCGCCTCGCGCAGGTTGAACTCGTCCACGCGGAGGGTCACGCGGTCCTCGGTCCACAGGCGGGTCAGGATCTCGAGGTTCCGCTCGAAGAGGCGCCCGCGCTGCTTGAAGGGGACGCCGACGGCGTCGAACTCGCGGGCGTACCAGCCGGCGGCGACACCCAGGATGAGCCGGCCATGGGAGATCGCGTCGAGGGTGGCGAGCGCCTTGGCCGCGAGCGTCGGGTTCCTGAGCGGGAGCACGAGCACACCCGTCCCGAGCTTGACGCGGTGCGTACGCGCGGCGATCGCCGTGAGGACGCCGACCGCGTCGAGGATTGGGAACGCCGGCTCCACGCCGAGGATCACATGGTCCCAGGCCCAGAGGGACTCGAAGCCGAGCGCCTCGGCACGCTCGGCGTACGCGTAGAGGGCGTCCACGTCAGGCGTTTCGCGCGGGCCGACGAAGTTCCGGAGCGCGAGGCCCCAGTGCATCGCGGGCTCAGCCGAGGAACCGCCGCTCGGGGTCGAGCGCGCGGAGCATTGCGAGCTCGTCCTCGGAGGGCGGAACGGTGACGGCCAGGCGCGGAGCTTCCAGGAGCTCGAAGCCGGTGTGCTCGCGGATCGTGGCCACCGAGACGCCGGGGTGGACTGCGTCGATCCGCATCCGTCGCGAGTCCGGGTCGAAGCCGAGGATCCCGAGCGTCGTGACGACGCGGGAGACGCCGCCGAAGAGGAGCCCGGCGGCGCGCCGCGCACCGTCGCCGTGGAGCCACGCCGGGCTCGTCACGAAGTCCACGCGCTCGACGAAGCGGCGCCGCTCGTGCGGGGTGACGATGATGACCTCCCGGCACAATGACGCGATGTCGTTGGCCCCGCCCGTGCCCGGCAGCCGCACCTTCGGGTGCCAATAGTCCGTGCCCAGCACGCTCGTGTTGACGTTCCCGTGCCGGTCGATCTGCGCTCCGCCCATGAAGCCGACGTCGACGAAGCCGCGCTGGGCGAGGAGGAAGGCGTCGGTGATCCCGGGCAGCATCGTCGCCCGGCGGCCCGCACGCATCTCGTTGGTCGAGATCGGGAGCCGGCCCGGCGCGATCTCGGGGCCGATGATGCCGCCCTCGATGACCAGGGTGAGCCGCGGGGCGTGGCGCTGCCGGGCGAGGGCGGCGGCGAGGAGCGGCACGCCGACGCCCGCGAAGACCGTCGTGTCGTCGCGCAGCTCGCGCGCGGCGACGACGGCGAGGAGCTCGGACGCCGTGACGTCGGTCACTGTAGCGGGGTCCGCGCGCCCGGCGCGATCGGTGGGTGGCCCGAGACGAGGCGCGCCCCGGCTCCGTTCTCCATGTCGTGTCTCATTCCACCGGGCTCCGCGCGGCCGGAAGACTCCGTGGGTGGCCTGAGCGAGGTGCACGGGGCTTCATTTTAGCGGGGTGCGCGCGCCTGGCGCACACCGTGGGTGGCCTGAGCCAGGTGCGCGGGGCTTCATTCGCCCGTCAGCTCGCGCGCCCGGCGCTGCTGGAGCGCGAGCCGCTCGCCGCCGAAGAGGTCGAGGTAGTCGCCCCACGTGGGGGGGGCGTAGGCGTAGCGCTCGAGGTAGTCGGCCACGGCGGCCGGCCCGCGCGCGTCGATCGCCCGCGTGTAGTCCGCGAAGTGGTCGAAGTCTGCCTCGTAGAGGCCGTAGCACTCGTGGGGGAACGCGCCGAACGGCGCCAGCACGAGGGCGTCGACGACGAAGCCCGGGATCACGGTGCGCTCGGGGCGACGGCGGGTCTCCTCCACGCCGACGATCTCCTCCGTCGTGACGAGCACGGTCGTCGCGGCCCGCGCGATGTCGGCGTCCATGTGGGGATAGCCGTCGATCTGACAGTTGCCGAACACGTCCGCGCGGTGCACGTGCAGCAGCGCCACGTCGGGGAACAGCGCCGGCACGGCGGCGAGCGTCGCCCCGGTGTACGGATCTTGGAGCCGCTTCATCCCGCCGACGTCCATGAGGTCGGAGCCGAGCATCGTCAGCGTCGGCAGGAACGGGACGCCCATCGCCGCCGCGCGGAAGCGCAGGCCCAGGGCGAGGTGGCTCCACTCCTCGAGCGCCACCCGGCCGGACTCGACGAAGTGGCGGAGGATCTTCGAGACGCCCCACGGCAGGCCGATCGACATCCACGCGGTCACGATCCGAGCGGCCGCGCCGGCCACCATGAGGAACTCGCCCTCGGTGCACGTGAGGTTGCGCGCGAGGGTGAGCCCGTGGCGGCGCTGCCGGAGGAGCTCGCGCACGAGCGCCATCGGGGTGCGCGAGAAGAGGCACCCCCCGACGGCCACCTGGTCGCCGTCCTTGATCCGGGCGACGGCGTCGTCGAGCGAGGTGAGCTTTGGGCCCGCGGACTTCGGCTTGTCTTCGAGCCGTCGCCGCGCGGCGACGAAATCGTACTCGCCAGGGTTCAGGGG
Organism: Candidatus Rokuibacteriota bacterium; assembly: GCA_003220315.1. Lineage (GTDB taxonomy): Bacteria > Methylomirabilota > Methylomirabilia > Rokubacteriales > CSP1-6 > 20CM-2-70-11. Next base: position 4,037 of record QHSA01000251.1, on the reverse strand, counting down.
AGGAGCTCCCAGCCCGCCTGATACCGGTCGAGCGCCTCGCGTGTTCGGGGGTCCATCGGGTGGTCGCGCGCGGGGATTTCCACGTACTTGGCCTCACCGCACAGCACGGTGGTGAAGTAGCGCTGACCGGTGTCGTTCGCCATCGTCACGATCGGCGCGAGCTCCTGGTGGCGGCGCCCGAGCTTCAGCGCCGCGACGACGTTGCACCCGGTCGAGATGCCGCAGAAGATCCCCTCCTCGGCGGCGAGCCGCCGCGCCATCGCCACGCTCTCGTCGGTGGTCGTCGTGATCACGCCGGTGAGGAGTGACACGTCGAGGTTCCCGGGCACAAACCCGTCGCCGATGCCCTCGATCCCGTGGGGTCCCCACTCGCGTCGCGTGAGGAGCGCGCACTCGTCGGGCTCCACCGCGTAGAGCCGCACGCGCGGGTCGCGCTCGCGGAGGAAGCGGCCGACGCCGGTCAGCGTGCCGCCGCTGCCCTGCGCGGCGACGAACGCTCCCAGCTGCCCGCCGCACTGCTCCCAGATCTCGGGGCCGGTCCCGCGGTAGTGCGCCGCGACGTTGTCGGCGTTGTCGAACTGGCCGGGCACCCAGTAGCCCGCAGGGTCGCCTGCGCGAATCGCTTCCAGGCGGGCGAGGGCGAGGTCCAGGTCACTCTCGCCGCCCGGTGTGAACACCAGGTCGGCACCGTAGGCGCGCATGATCTTCTTCCGCTCGTCGCTCATACCCTCGGGCATCACGATCGTGCACTTGTAGCCCTTGACCGCCGCGACGAAGGCGCACGCGATCCCGGCGTTGCCGGTGGAGCACTCGAGGACCCTCATGCCCCGCGCGAGCTCCTGGTGGCGGCGCCCGAGCTTCAGCGCCGCGACGACGTTGCACCCGGTCGAGATGCCACAGAAGATCCCCTCCTCGGAGGCGAGCCGCCGCGCCATCGCCACGCTCTCGTCGGTGGTCGTCGTGATCACGCCGGTGAGGAGTGACACGTCGAGGTTCCCGGGCACAAACCCGTCGCCGATGCCCTCGATCCCGTGGGGTCCCCACTCGCGTCGCGTGAGGAGCGCGCACTCGTCGGGCTCCACCGCGTAGAGCCGCACGCGCGGGTCGCGCTCGCGGAGGAAGCGGCCGACGCCGGTCAGCGTGCCGCCGCTGCCCTGCGCGGCGACGAACGCTCCCACCCGCCCGCCGCACTGCTCCCAGATCTCGGGGCCGGTCCCGCGGTAGTGAGCCGCGACGTTGTCGGCGTTGTCGAACTGGCCGGGCACCCAGTAGCCCGCCGGGTCGCCCGCGCGAATCGCCTCCAGGCGGGCGAGGGCGAGGTCCACGTCGCTCTCGCCGCCTGCTGTGAACACCAGGTCGGCGCCGTAGGCGCGCATGATCTTCTTCCGCTCGTCGCTCATACCCTCGGGCATCACGATCGTGCACTTGTAGCCCTTGACCCCCGCGACGAAGGCGCACGCGATCCCGGCGTTGCCGGTGGAGCACTCGAGGACCCTCATGCCCCGGGCGAGCTCGCCGCGCGCCTCCGCGCGCTCGAACATGTGCAGGTAAATCCGGTCCTTGAGGCTCCCGGTGGGGCCGTACCACTCGAGCTTCAGGAAGACCTCGGGCCCGACGTCGGCGGTCACGCGGTTCAGTCGGACGAGGGGCGTGCGCCCGACCGCCTCGGCGATCGACGCCAGCGCGCTGCGGGACGCGTCCCACCGGATCGGCATGGCGCCGGATTGTACCCGCGTCGGCCCCGGCGGTCCAGGCTCGCACGCACCCCCGGCGGATGGCGGCACACGCCCAACCGCTCCTCCGACGGCAGAAAAATTGACACCCGTCGGGCCCGACTGGTGGAATGGACGCGGACAGATGAGGAGCCAGCACATGCGGGCGCAGCTACTGGTGAGCCTGGCGCTCTTCGTCGCCCTGCCCGGAGTGGCGGCGGCTCAGCGGATCGAGCTGGACGGGCGGTACTGGATACCGGAGGTCAGCGCCCGGGCGAAGATCGAAGGCGGGCCGCTCCCCGGCACCGAGTTCGACTTCGTGAAGGATCTCGGAATCGACGATGAGCCGCTGCCCGATCTCCGGCTCAGCATCTTCACGGGCCCGAACAGCAAGCTGCGCCTCGGCTACACCCACGCCGCCTTCGAGGGCGACACGATCATCGGGCGAACCATCCAGTTCAACGGCACCGACTATCCGGCCTCGACCCGCGTCGTCTCCGAGCTCGATCTGCACTATCTCCGGCTCGGGTGGATCTGGCAGCTGCCGGTGATCCCCGGCAAACTCAGAGTCGGTCCGGTCCTGGAGGCGAAGGGGTTCGTGGTCGAGGCCACGCTGAAGGCGCCGGCGACCACGCCCCCGCTCAGGGAAACCGAAAAGTTCGCCATCGCCCTCCCGAGCATCGGCCTGGCGATCGACTGGAGCCCTCACCCGGTGGTTGACCTGTTCGCCGAGGTCTCCGGCCTGACCCTGGGTGACCGGGGACACGTCGTCGACGCCGAGGCAGGAGTCAGGGTCAACCTGACCAGGTTCTTCGCGATCATCGGCGGCTATCGCCTCTTCGAGGTCCGGGGCGAGGAGGATTCGAGCTTCGCCAGGCTCCGACTCTCCGGCCCGTTCGTGGGCGCGACCCTCAGGTTCTGAGGCTCATCGCAGCGAGAGGCCACTCGGGGCGGCGGGGATGCCACTCGGGCTGGCGGCTACCGTAACGTCAAATTCATCGATAACTTGGCCGACGACGTTCTTGAAATACCCATGCGCTTTGCGGGGATCGCCGTTGACATTGAAGACGATGAACAGCGCGCCGAATGTTGCCCCCTGGGTGGAGGTGTAGATCTTGGCCCACTCGCCTTTGCAGCCGTACGGGTACGTCGAAGGAAGGCAGCGCACCTGATCCCTGACGCTATTTCCTCCCAGGCCGGACACGAAGACAAACGATTTCCCGGAGGTTCCCCTGGCGACGCAGAGGGTCGTAGGGTCAGGACACGCAGAATCGACGATCTGATTTTCGATGCTCGTCAGTGTCTTGGTCCGATGATAGCTGTGCTCGTGGGCTGTGGCGATGATCGCGCCAAGATCCTTGCAGGTTTCGTAGACCTTCCACCCCATCTCGTCACCCTTGCCTCCGACTTGCATCGCGTTCTGGTCCTTGTGCCAGCTACAGATCTTCCAGACGTGGTCGTCGTCGGAGAGTTGGGCCCGAATGTACGGGGCGTAGGTGTTGTCGCCGGCGCTCACGCTATCTTGGCCGACGAAGACCATCTTGAGCCCTCGGTAGGTCACTGAGTACATTTCATCGTTGAGATCTGGGCCATCGGGCTCAGCGCCGATTCGAGCCATGCGGTCTTTCAAGAACTGGGCGTAGCAGCCATCGGCGTCAGAACAGCCCGTATTCCAGCTTCCCGTGTCGTGATTTCCGATTGACGCGAAATATGGGAAATTGGCGCCGAGAACGCTGTCGATCGTCGAAAAGAACGCCGCAGGGTTTGAGCCGTAGTCGAAGTCGCCCTGGTGCAGCACCATGTGCGCGCCCTCCGACTTGATGAGGGTGAGGACACTTCTGAAATCTGTGCCGTTTGCGGTATCGCCGATGAAGGCCACTTTCAGGCCCGGGTCTGTGGGAATGGGCCCACTGAGCGGTGCCTGCGGCGCCAGGCCCCACGCAGCCCAAAGCGGGATGACCAGAAGCGCGATGAGCAGAGAGGTGACAACGGCGTGCGCTCGGCGGGCGGCCTCTCCCTTCCGACCCATGGCGACCCTCCTGGTCAGAAGACCGGCAGTCCCAGAATATCCTGGCCTGCTTCCCTTCTGACCCGTGCCCATGCGAAAGAGATGCCAGCGGCCAGGGGGGACGGCATATGCATCCGATAAGTTTGGGCAAGTAAGATTTCGAGCCGTCGCAGCCGCGAGGGAGGGTTGCCATTTAGGCGATCGGCGCTGTCGCGACCATCCGCCCGCGTCAATCCCGACGGTCCAGGCGGAAGACCATCTGCGTCGGGCGCACGAAACGGAGCGCCAGCACGAGGACGGCCAGGACCACGGCCATG
>QHSA01000250.1 GCA_003220315.1 Candidatus Rokuibacteriota bacterium | reverse complement strand
ACCCGTTACAGAGGAGAGCCCATGATTGACGCCAAGACCGCCGACCGGGAGCTGCACTTCTACATCCGGCCCCAGACGTTTCCCGTCGCGATCCGGATGCTCAAGCCCGGGGAGGAGATCCCTGAGAAGGCCAAGCGGCCGGCGCGCGACTTCAAGAAGCTCAGCATGAACTGCCAGGTCATCGACATGGCCCGGCGCTACGGCTGGATGATCGCTCTCACGCGGGAAGACCACATCTGCTCCCTCGGCATCGCGGCGCTCGGCTTCGAGAAGCCGACGCACCTGCACAACTCCGGAACGCTGTGCGAGGGCATGTACACGGCGACGAAGGAGGCCGGGGTCCGGTCCGAAGCCGCCGTCGACAAGTTCGCGCCGGGCGAGTTCGCCTGCCTCCTGGTGGCGCCGCTCGACCGGGCGCCGTTCGAGCCCCACCTCGTCTGCATCTACGCCAACCCGGCCCAGGTCATGCGCCTCACCCAGGCGGCGCTGTGGAAGCGGGGCGGAAAGCTCACGTCCTCCTTCGGCGGTCGCATCGATTGCTCGGAGATCATCGTGACGACGATGCGCACCGACACGCCGCAGGTCATCCTCCCCTGCTCGGGCGACCGGATCTTCGGCCAGACCCAGGATCACGAGATGGCGTTCACGATCCCGTGGGGCCAGATGGAGGAGATCATCGAGGGTCTCAAGGGCACCCACGCGGGCGGCATCCGCTACCCGATCACGCAGTTCATGGAGTACGAAGCCAAGCTCCCGCCGAAATACATGGAGGCGAACCGCGTCTGGGACGTGGAGCACGGCCGCGGCCAGTACACCCCGCGCGACCGGGTCGTCGCCGCCTACAAGCGCTCGTTCGCCGACCGGGTGCCCGTCTACCCGATCGTCGCCTCGTTCGCCGGCACCCTCGACGGCCTCTCGATCGAGGCGTACTGCACGAATGTGCCCAAGGCGATCACGGCGATGCTGAACTACTACGAGCGATATCAACCCGATGTGGTGCTGGCCTATAACGACCTGGCCAAAGAAGCAGAAGCCTTCGGATGCCACGTGAAGTACTCGGACTACGTCGTGCCGTCCATCGACCGGCACGTCCTGCACGACGACAAGGCCAGGCTCGCGAAGCTCGCGCTGCCGGACCCGTACAAGACGGCGCGCCTCCCCGGCTTCCTCGAGCAGTGCGAGGCGCTCGTGAAGGCGAAACCCCCGACGGCGATCGGCGCCGTGGCCGTGGGCCCGTGGACGATCGCGATGCTGCTCCGAAACCCCGAGACGATGCTCCTCGACACCTTCGAGGACCCGAAGTTCATCCACGACCTGATGCGGATCACGACGGAGTTCTGCAAGAGCTGGGGAGACGCGATCGTGAAGACAGGCATCGGGCTCAGCTTTTCGGAGCCGACCGCCTCGATCAGCCTGATCTCGCCCGACAACTACCGAGACTTCATCGCGCCCTACCACAAAGAATTGGTCGATTACTTCAAGGCCAAGAAGGTCGGCGTGACGACGCACATTTGTGGCACCACGTATCCGATTTACGAGGACCTGGTGAACTGCGGCTTCACGACGATCTCCTTCGACCTCGATCAGCAGGCGGATCCAAAGCTCTACGTGGACCAGCTCAAGCGGTTCACCGAGGTGTCCCGCGGCCGCGCCGTCGCGATCGGCAACGTGGACGCGACGAAGTTCGAGAAGACGACCAAGGAGGCGATGGAGGCCGACGTCCGGCGCTGCGTCGACACGGCGGCGCGCGGCTCGGCGTTCATCCTGTCCACGTCGTGCGAGATCCCGCCACGCTCGGATCCCGACGCCGTGAAGTGGTTCATGGACGCGGCGCACGATTACGGTCGCTACGACCGGATCTTCGCCTCGGCGGGGGCCTGAGACAGTCGGAGGGAGCCTCGACGGCCCCCTCCGACCCCGCTTACAGACTCGCCTCGCGGCGCGCTCCGCCGAGCCTCCGCGCCCGCCGCTCGGCTCGCACGACCAGGATTACAGACTCGCCGCGCGGCGCGCTCCGCCGAGCCTCCGCGCCCGCCGCTCGGCTCGCACGACCAGGATTACAGACTCGCCTCGCGGCGCGCTCCGCCGAGCCTCCGCGCCCGCCACTCGGCTCGCACGACCAGGATTACAGACTCGCCTCGCGGCGCGCTCCGCCGAGCCTCCGCGGCCGCCACTCGGCTCGCACGACCAGAACTACAGACTCGCCTCGCGGCGCGCTCCGCCGAGCCTCCGCGCCCGCCGCTCGGCTCGCACTACCACTTCACGGGCTTGGAGGGTCGGTGGGCGTAGCCGCTGTCGCGCCCGCCGCCCGGGCCCCGTCCACCGCCCGGACCGCGCCCACCGCCGCCCGGCCGGTTACCGCCGGGTCGCGGGCCGCCGCTGCGCTGGCCCTGGGGGTTCGAGAGCTCGACCGTGATCTTCCGGCCGTCGAACTCACGCCCGTTGAGCTGAGAGATCGCGTTCTGCGCCTCTTCCGCCGTCGCCATCTCGACGAACCCGAAGCCGCGCGACTGTCCGGAGAACCGGTCGGTGATCACAGTCGCTGACAGCACGTTGCCGCACTGGCTGAAGAACTCGCGAAGCCCGTCGCTCGTCGTCGAGTACGCGAGACCGCCGATATACAGTTTGGACGCCATGTGAACCCCCTGGACTCTGCTTCCGCTTGTCGTACACGCCCCGCGAACCGGAAGACACGTTGCATCCGAGGCGAGGTCCGGCCGATCCGGCCGCCCAGTCCAGTGTACACGGGCGGCCGGACCGCGCAAGCCACCCGTCACGGCGAGCGCGGCGCCTTCGCGATCAGGTCCTCGAGGGCGACCGGGCGCGTCCGAACCCTGAAGCCCGCGAGCTCGAAGGACAGGCGCGTCTCGAGCGGCGTCCCGGGCCGCACGAGGACGACGACGGGAACGCGGGGCGCCACGCGCTCGAAGAGCACGGCGTGCTCGCGCGCCGAGAGGCGCAACAGGGCGTGATCGATGACGATGAGTGAGACCGGGGTCGCGAGCAGCGTCCGGACCCCCTCGCTGAGGGTCTCCGCGAGCGCCACGCCGACGCCGCGCTCGAGCGCGGCGTGGCCGAGCACGTCGATCGCCGTCTGGTCCTGATCGATCAGCAGAACAACACCCATGGCGCGCGGGCGCTCGTCCTCCCGAGTCGCCCGAGGCAAGCGCGATGCCAGCCGCGCGGCAGTGGGGACGCTCACGATTTCGCAACGTCGCGGACGGAGCTCGCCGACGGCGTCGGGCAGAACGCCCGACGCAGAGCCGCGGAGCCCGACCTACCGGAACTCTTCGGGGATGATCCCGTACGCGAGGATCTTCCGGTAGAGCGTCTTCGGGTCGATGGCGAGCAGCGCGGCGGCCTTCCCCCGGTGACCGCCGACCTGGCGCAGCGTCGCGACGATGTGCTGGCGCTCCATCGTTTCGAGGCTCGCCCCCGACGACACGGCCGGAGCCGGGGCCGCGCCCAGCACCTCCGGTGGCAGGTCGTCCGGCTGGATCTCTTCGCCCTTCGAGAGGATGACCGCGCGCTCGATGGCGTGGAGCAACTCGCGGACGTTGCCGGGCCACGCGTACCCCTCGAGCGCGGCGAGGGAACGGGGGCTGAGGCGCTTGGCGCCGTAGGTCGCGTTCGCCGCGACGAAGTGGTTGGCGAGGAGCGCGATGTCCTGGGGCCGCTCGCGGAGGGGCGACAGCTTGACCGTGATCGTGTTGATGCGGAAATAGAGGTCCTGGCGGAACGCGCCCGCCTTCATCGCCTCGGCGAGGTCGCGGTTGGTCGCCGCCACGAGCCGAACGTCCACCCGCCGCGGGCGTGTGGCGCCCACGCGAAAGAAGGTGCCGGTTTCCAGCGCACGCAAGAGCTTCACCTGGATGTCCGGCTCCAGCTCGCCGATTTCGTCGAGCAGGAGCGTACCGCCGTCGGCCAGCTCGACGAGCCCAGGCTTCGCGGCGACGGCGCCGGTGAACGCGCCCTTCTCGTGGCCGAAGAGCTCCGACTCGAACACCTCGCGCGGCAAGGCGCCACAGTGGATGGGGACGAAGGGCCGCGCGGCCCGCGCCGAGAGCGCGTGGATCGCGCGAGCCACGAGCTCCTTCCCCGTGCCGCTCTCGCCCAGGATGAGCACCGAGGAGTCGGTCGGCGCGACCCGCTCGACGATCCGGAGAACCTCCTGCATCTGGGGACTCTTGGTGAGGATGCCGCCGAACGGCTCGGCGCCCGGGGCGTACGCGCGCAGCGCCTCGTTGTCCCGGAGGAGCTGGGCCTTCTCCGCGGCCTTCTTGATCAGGACGTCGAGCTCCTCGATCTTCATGGGCTTCGTGAGGTAGTCATAGGCGCCGAGCTTCATCGCCTCGACGGCCGTGGACACCTCCTGGAAGCCCGTCACCACGATCACCTGCGGCTGCTCGGGGAAGGCCTGGAGCTCGCGCAGGACCTCGATCCCCTCCTTCTTCGGCATCCGCATGTCGAGGATCACGACGTCGTACGGTGTCTCCGCGAGCCGCTCGAGCGCCGCGGCGCCGTCGGCGACGCCCTCCACGTCGTGCCCCTTGCGCCCGAGCTCGCGCACCACGAGCTCGCGCAGGTTGCGCTCGTCGTCGGCGACCAGCACGCGGATCTTGCGACTCACGCCGGCAGCACCACGCGGAAGAGGCTCCCCTTACCGGGCCGCGAGGTGACCTCGATCCGGCCCCCGTGATCCGTCACGATCCCCTGGGCGATGGCGAGCCCGAGACCGGTCCCCTGCCCCGGCGGCTTGGTCGTGAAGAACGGATCGAAGATGCGCGACAGGATCTCGTCGGGAACGCCCGGCCCCTCGTCCTCGAACTCCACCTCGACCTCGCCGCGGTGCAGGCGTGAGCGCACCGTCAGCCGGCCGCGCCCCTCCATCGCCTCGAGCGCGTTCGAGGCGAGGGCGATGAAGACCTGGCGGAGCTGGCCCTCGTTGACCGCGAGGGGAGGGAGCGCCGGATCGAGCTCGGTCGCGAACCGGCCTTCGGCGAAGCGAGACTGGTGGGAGAGGAGCTCGGTCGTCCTGAGCACGAGCGCGTTGAGGTCGGTCGGGGCCCGCTGGCTCCCGGGGTCGCGCACGAACTGGAGCAGAGTGCCGGTGATCTCCTTGCACCGGAACGCCTCCTCCTCGATCAGCCCGAGGTAGTGCGGGAAGTCGGTGAGCTCGGACGTGGTCGTGAGCCCGCGTTCCGTGAGCCGTTCCCGGAGCGACTCCGCGCAGCCGGCGATCGTCGCCAGCGGGTTGTTCAGCTCGTGCGCGACGCCCGCCGCGAGCCGTCCCGCGGTCGTGAGTCGCTCGGTGAGCAGCATCTGGCGCTCGAGCCGCTTGGCGCGCGTGACGTCCTCGACGAGGACCACCGCGTGGGGGGCGCCCGCCTCCGTCGGCTCGACGGGGGCCCGCGTCAGCCGAAAGATTTTCGTCTCGCCCGCGAGGGCGACCTCCACCTCGAGCGCGGCGTCCCGCCGCGTCGCGAACGCGTCGCGGACGAACGCCTCGACTGTGCCCGCCGTGCCGGGGCCGAAGAGCGCGGCGAACGACGCGCGCGCACCCGGCTCGCAGCCGAGCACCCGCACGCCCTCGCGGTTGGCGCGGACGACGCCGAGCTCGGCGTCGAGGACGAAGACGCCGAGGGGGAGCGTCTCCAGCACCACCTCCACGAAGCGCTTCTGCGCATCGAGCTCTCGCGTCCGCTCGGCGACCATGCTCTCGAGCTCGGCGTACAGGCGCGCGTGCTCCAGCGCGATCGCGGCCTGGTCGGCGAGGGCCAGGAGCAGCTCCTCGTCCGAGTCCGAGAACGCGTGGACGTCCCTCCGGAAGACGCTGATCAACCCGATGACGCGGTCGCCCACGCGGAGCGGCGCGGCCAGCATCGAACGGAAGCCGGTCGCGCGCGCGAGCTCGGGGTACCGGGCACGCGGGTCGTTGTAGAGGTCGCGGCTCTGGACGGGGCGCCGCTCTCGGACGGCGAGGCCTCCGATCCCCTCCCCCACCCTGATTCGGATGTCCTTCACCATCGCCGGAGGCAGGTCGAGGCTCGCCACCGTCACGAACTCGCCCGTCCCCGGCTCGAGCGTGGCGAGACCACACGAGTCAACGCCGAGGACGCCCCGCGCCTCCTCGAGGATCACGCGGATCGTCCGGTCCACCTCGAGGCTCGCGGTCACCGCGCGGCCGGCCTCGAGGAGCGCGCGCGTCTCACGGGCCCGACGGACGCTCTCCTCGAAGAGCCGGGCGTTGTGGATCGCGATCCCGGCCTGCTCTCCGAACGCCTCGAGCACCCGCTGGTGGTGCGCCGTGAACGCGCCCGGACGCGTCGCGAACGCCGAGATCACGCCGATCACCTCGCCCGCGTCCTTGAGCGGCACGCAGAGCATCGAGCGGATCCCCTCGCGCTCGTCCACGTCGCGGCGCGCCGAGCGCGGATCGGTGCGGACGTCGTCGATGCGGATCGCCGTGCCGCTCTGGGCGGCCCGGCCCATGATCCCTTCGCCGACCGGGATCGAGAGCGTGCGCCACGCCTCGCTCCCCACGCCGTGGGCCGCCACGTGGCCGATGTGGGCCCCCTCCGGATCGAGGAGGCCGATTCCGCAGCCCGAGCTGCCGATCAGCTCGCTGACCGCCTGGCTGATCCGGTCGAGGACCCACGGCATCTCGAGGCGGGCGCTGATGAGCTGGCTCGTCGCGTAGAGCGCCGCGAGCTCGTCCTGCCGCCGGTGGCCTTCCGCGAGGAGCCGTCTCAGCTCGATCGCCGACGCGAGCGGCCGGCCGAGCTCGCCGACGATCTCGACGTCCTCGTCGTCGAAGGCTCCCGCGCGAGCCGAGGCCAGCGTCACGGCGCCGAAGACGCCACGAGCCGACAGGAGTGGCACCAGCGCCACGGCGCGGTAGCCGCGCTCCGCAAAGACCCGCCGGCTCACCTCGGGGACTCGTCCCTCGCGAACGTCGTCCACCCGGAGTGGCGCGCCGCGCGCCACGAGCTCGGCGAACAGGGTCCCGGCGAGGGGCATCCGATCGTCCCGCGGCACGCGCAGGGGCACGGAGCGCGCGACGACGTCGACGATCTCGAACTCGTCGCGCTCGACGTCGACGAGCGACACGGCAATCGAGTCGAAGGCCACGAGCTTCGCCACCGCCTCGGCGAAGGCGTGGAACACGTCGTCGAGCGCGTCGGTCGAGACGAGGAGTCGCGTGAGCTCGTCCAGCACTGCCGTGCGGAGCGCGCGCCGGTGGAGGCGCCAGACGCGGTCGAGCGCCTCGCCGAGGGCCCGAGGGACGTCGGCCGCCAGAACGCCGCGTGTGAGTAGAGGCCCGAGGAGCAGGAGTGCGCCGACGCGCCGCCCCGACGCGACGAGCGGCGTCTTCAGCGCGACCGCGCGGCCCCGTGTCCAGCCGGGCGGGGTCACCCGCGCGAGCGCGAGCCGCCCGACAGGCGTCCGCACCGAGGCCTG
>QHSA01000154.1 GCA_003220315.1 Candidatus Rokuibacteriota bacterium | reverse complement strand
GGACCAGGACATGGGCACCGCGTTGGCGCCGAGGCCGTTCACGGTGTCGGCGAAGACCTTGCCCTGCTGCACGCGCAGCTTCAGGCCCTTGAGGTCGTCGGGCCTCGCGATGGGCCGCTTGTTGTTCCAGAAGTGACGGAAGCCGTAGTCGAAGAAGAGGAGGATCTTGAGCCGGTACTTCCGCTGGAACTGCTCGTCGAGGCTCTTGCCGATCTCACCGTTGAACATCTTGTAGGCGTGCGCGTAGTCGCGGACGAGGTACGGCACGAGGAACACGCCCAGCTCGGGGAAGACGGTGGACGCCGCGCCCGAGGGGCTGCCGATCGCGACGTTTCCCGACTTCACCGCGTCCATGATCTCGAGCTCCTTGTTGAGGAGCGTACCGCCGTGGAACACCACGGTCAGCGTGGCGTGCGAGCGCCGCGTGACCTCCTCGGCCATCCACTTGAACGCGACCGCGCCGGACTCGGGCGGCGCGAGAATGTAGGCGAAATCGAGCTTCTGGGGCTTCGCCTGGGCGAGGACCGGAGTCCCGCTGCCGGCGGCGAGCAGGCTCACCACGAGTGCCACGCCCACAGGGACGACTCGGACCATAGCCCCTCCTCTCGCCTGGCGCGCGCCAGCGGCGTCTATCCCGCGCCTTTTGGCGCACGATGTCAAGCGGCGCGCGGCCGCTTGACAACGCGCGGCGCGCGCCCGTACGATCCGCGCGTTGACGCGTCTCCGCTGGATCGCCAGGGTCCCCGAGCTCGTCGTCACCGTCCTCATGCTCGTCGCGATGATCGACATGCTGGCGGGCGTCTTCCTGCGCTACGTGATGACGCAGCTGACCGCGCGCTTCGACCTGCCCCGCGTCGATTTCTTCTGGGTGGAGGAAGTCGGCGAGTACGCGCTCAGCTGGATGACCTTCATCGGTGCCGCGCTCGGGATCCCGCGCGGCACGCACTTCGCGGTCCACCTGCTGATCGAGCGGTTCCCGCCGGGCGTGCGCCGGTGGGTCTTCGCGGCCCACTACGCGACGATCGCGGCGTTCGGCCTGGTCGTCGCGGTGTTCGGCTGGCAGGTCGCGGAGCTGAACAGCCAGTCCGCCTCCCCGGCCCTCGGCCTGAACCTCCGCTGGATCTACCTGTCGGCGGTCGTGGGCGGTGCGCTCATGAGCGTCTACAGCCTCGTCGCGCTGCGGAACGCCTGGCGGGGCCGCGCGCCAGGGCTCGGCGTGGCCGAGGACGTCTGAGCCGTGTTCTTCGCCGCCGTCGCGATCCTCTTCGCCGTGCTCGTGGCGCTCTCGATGCCGATCGTCTTCGCCCTCGGCGTCTCCGGCTTCCTCGGGCTCGTCCTCGGCAACTTCTCCCTCCAGAAGCTGCCGTCGAGCCTCGTCGCGGGCTCGCAGAGCTGGGTCCTCCTCGCGATCCCGACGTTCGTCTTCGCCGGCAGCCTCATGGAGCGCTGCGGGATGTCCTACGCGCTCGTGAACCTGGCGCGCGTGCTGGTCGGCTGGCTCCGCGGCGGGCTCGGCGTGTCGGTCGTCGTCGCCGAGTACTTCTTCTCGGGCATCTCGGGCTCGACGATCGCCGACGTGTCGGCGATCGGCGCGATGCTCACGCCACCCATGCTGCGCGCCGGCTACAAGCCCGAGCAGGCCGCCTCGCTCGTCGCCTCCGCGACCGCGATGGGCATCCTCGTCCCACCGGCGATCTTCATGATCGTCCTCGGGCAGATCACCGACACGTCGGTCGTGGGCATCTTCCTCGCCGGCTTCATTCCGGCGGCCGTCACCGCCCTCTGCCTCTTCGTCGTGATCATCGTCCAGGCGCACCGGCTCGGTTGGCCGAAGGACGGGCGTCCGAGCTGGCGCGCGTTCTGGGCGGCGTTCCGCGAGTCGCTGGTCCCCATGGTGGTGCCCGTCGTCATCGTGGCGGGCTTCTACTTCGGCGTCTTCACCGCCACCGAAGCCGGCGCGCTCGTCGCCTTTTACGCGATCGTCGCCGCCCTCTTCTACTACCGCAACGTCACGCTTCGCGAGATGCTGGGGCTCGTCTACGAGAGCGCGCTCCTGACCGCCGCCGTGATGTTCCTCCTCGCGGTGGCGAGCGTGTACCAGTTCCTCCTGGGGATGCTCGGCGTGCCCGCGATGCTCGGCGAGATCCTCCAGCCGCTCGAGGGCACCCCGGGGCTCTTCCTCGTCGCCATCGCGCTGCTCGTGATGGGGTTCGGCATGGTGATGGAGGGCCTGCCGGCCGCCGTCGTGCTGATCCCGGTCGTCTTCCCGACGGCCAAGCGGATCGGCATCCATCCGATCCACTTCGACATCGTGCTGACCGCCGCCGTGGGGATCGGCCTCTTCTTGCCCCCGATGGGCGTGGGGCTCCTGATGGCGATCCGCTTCGCGCGGGTCTCCGTCGGCCGGCACTTCGGGGCCTACTGGCCCTACCTCATCGCGCTGTTCGCCGGCCTGCTCCTCCTCATCGTGTTCCCGGAGATCACGCTCGTGCTGCCCCGGCGCGCCGGCCTCATCCGGTGACCGCACGCGTGCACGCGGAGATCGAGACCTACGCGCGCGAGCTCGGCTGGGTCCTCGACCAGGTCTGCGCCGCCCTCGACGGCCTGACCGCGGCGCAGCTCACGTGGCGTCCCGCGACGGAGGCGTCGAACAGCCTCGCCGCCGTCGCCGGCCACGTGCTAGGGAGCACGCGCGTGTACGCGCTCGGGTTCGGGTGCGGCCGAGAGGTCGAGCGCGACCGGGCGGCGGAGTTTGCCGTCTCCGGCGCCGACGCCGTCGCCCTCATCGCCGCCGTACAGCAGCTCTCGCGTGAGATCAGCGCGGCGCTTGCCACGCTCGGACCCTCGGAGCTCGACCGGCGGTTCGTGCCGCCGCAAGCGCTCTGGGGCACGGGCCCGCCGCACGAGATCTCCCGCCGTGACGCCCTGGTGGAGAGCATCCGGCACGCCGCCCTCCATCTGGGCGAGCTCCGGCTGACGCGCGACCTCGCGGTCAGATCCGCCTGAGCCCCTCGAAGGCCTTGACGACCACGCTGAGATCCGCGCCGCCGTGTCCCGCCTCCATCGCGACGGCATAGAGGCGCTCGGCGACGTCGGTCAGCGGGAGCGGGGCGCCGACACGCCGGGCGGCCTCCTGGATGAGGTGCAGGTCCTTCATGAAGAGGTCGAGCTTCATCTGGGGCGGGAACTCCGCCCGCGCGATCAGCGGGCCGCGCACCTCGAGCATGCGCGAGCTCGCGGCGCTCCGGCAGAGCACGTCGAGCACGAGCCCGAGGTCGAGCCCGGCCGCCCGAGCCATCAGGAGCGCCTCGGCCGCGGCCGCGCTGTGGAGCGCGACCAGGAGGTTCGCCACGAGCTTGAGGAGCATCGCCTGCCCCGCGCGACCGATGAAGACGGCGGACGGCAGGATGGTCTCGAGCAGGGGGCGCCAGCGGTCGAACACGCCGCGCTCGCCGCCGACCAACACGATCCCCTCGCCGCGCGCCACCATCGCGCTCGTCCCGCTGATCGGAGCGTCCAGGAACGCGAGCCCCTTCGCCGTGACCTCGCGCGCCAGGCGTTCGGTGAGCGCGGGCGAGATGGTGCTCATCTGGATGATGGTCCGCCCGGGCGGGCCCGACGCCGCGAGGCCGCGCGACCCGAGCACGACCTCGTCGACCGACGCGAGGGACGGCAGGACGACGCACACCGCCTCCGCCGCCTCCGCGACCGCTTCGGCGGTCGGCGCGGCGCGCCCGCCCACCGCCACGAGCGCCTGCACCTTCTCGGCGACGACGTCGTAGCCGACGACGACGTGGCCGCCGGCGCGCAGGCGCGCCGCCACCGCCGAGCCGAGCAGGCCCAGCCCGACGACGCCGACCGTCGTCATCCCTGCGCTCCCTCCCGCGCGGACAGGTTCACCGACTCGCCTCGCGGCGCGCGTCGCCGAGCCTCCGCGGCCGCCGCTCGGCTCGCACGACCATCAGCAGTGCCTGCACGGCGGGTAGTCGCGCGAGTACACGGGATTTTTCAGGTACTCCTCGGGCTTGTACGTCCAGAACTGGGAGACGCTCGGGAAGGTGTGGATCACCGTGTTCTGGAGGCGGCCGCCCGCCTTCTCGACCCTGCGCACGTAGATGTTCTGAATCGGGTTGCCGAAGTCGTCGAACCGGACGGCGCCGCGCGGGGCGTCGGAGAGATCCGCGCGGCGAAGCGCCCCGAGGAACTTGTCGACGTTCTCGATGTCGCCTCCGGTGGCCTCCAGCGCCGCCTTCAGCGCGATGCCCGCCACGTACGTGCCCTCCGAGTAGTACGAGGGCACCTGCCTGAACTTGGCCTCGTAGGCGGCGACGAATTTCCTGTTGGCCGGGGTCTGGAGCGCCGCCGAGTACTGATGGGCGGTGATCACGCCAAGCACCTCGTCGCCCATCGTTCGGAGCACGTGCTCGTCGGTGAACGTTCCGTTGCCGATGAGCGGCAGCCGCTCCCTGAGGCCGGCCTCGGCGTACTGCTTGCTGAAGCGCAGGGCGTCGGCGCCGGAGAACACGCACCACACGGCGTCCACGTCGCGGCGGAGCTGGGCGATGTACGGGGCGAAGTCGGGCGTGTTGAGCGGTGGCCAGAGCTTCTGGACGATCTGGCCGCCCGCGTCCTCGAAGGTCCGGTGGAAGCCCGCCGCGACCTCCCAGCCGAAGGCGAAGTCGTAGCCGATCATCGCGATCTTCCGGTACTTGAGGTTCTCGTAGACCCACGTGCCGAACGGGTGCATCGGCTGGGCGCTCGTCCAGCCGGTGCGCACGATGTAGGGGCTACGCTTTCGCTGGGTGATGTCTTCTGACGAGACGATCGGAAAGATCGTCGGGACCTTCTTGCCGTCCAGGTAGGGCGCGATGGCGTAGCCGACGGCGGCGCTCAGCGGGCCCATGAGCAAGTGCACGGCCTGCCCCTCGACGAGGCCGCGCGCCTTGGTGAGGCCAGTGGCGGGCTTGCCCTCGTCGTCCTCGACGATGAGCTTGATCTCCCGTCCGGCCAGCCGGTACTTCTGCTCCTCGAAGAAGAGCTCGAGGCCGTTGACCATATCCTTGCCGTTGGCGGAGAGCGGCCCGGTCGTGGGCACCAGGAGCGCGACCTTGATGGGGCCCCGCTGCGCCCACGTCGGGCGCTCGCCAGCGAGGAGCAGCGCCTGAGCGGCCAGCGCGACGACCACCATCCCGGGTCTCATTCGCATCGTGATCTCCTCGTCTCCCAGGGCTCAGGCGCCGGTGGCCTGGGGAAGGTTCGCTTGCGCGACGGAGCGCGGACGCGAGAGACATAGCACAGGTGCTCCGGCCAATGCTAGCCTAGGGCCTTCGAGCCGAGCGCGCATGCACGCACGGCGGCTGGGCCGCCAGGAGGACCCGCGCCCATGAAGCGCTACATCGACCTCTCCGTGACCGTGGACGATCGGACGCTCAGCCCGCCGTCCACCAACCTGCGGCTCGAGATCACGCCCCACCGCCGCGGCCCCGGCTTCTGGCAGGTCTCGAGCGTGCGGCAGAGCCTGCACACGGGCGCCCACATCGACTCGCCCCTGCACGTCTTCAAGGATGGGATCACCACGGCGGAGATCTCCCTCGACCAGGTGATGGGCGAGGCGATCGTCGTCGACCTCTCCTTCGTCGGCCCGAACCACGCGATCACGATCGACGATCTCCGGCGCGGCGGCGCCGACGACGTACGGCGGGGCGACATCGTCCTGCTCCGCACCGACTGGACCGACCGGATGTACGGCAGGTGGCCCGACTACTTCGTCCAGTCACCCTGGTTCCCGCCGGAGTCGGCGGAGTGGCTCGTCGCCAGGGGGGCGAAGACCATCGGCTTCGACTTCTTCGAGGAGTACTGCGCGCGTCTGCCCGACTTCACCTCCGAGGACTTCCCGATGCACCGCGTGATCCTCGGCGCGGGGGTGGTCATCCTGGAGGGCTTGACGAACCTCGGCGCGCTCCCGCGCCGACGGGTCGAGTTCGCGGCCCCCTTCTACAAGATCGCGGGCACGGAGGGCGCGCCGGCCCGGTTCCTCGCTATAGTATGATGGGCGTGCGTCGCATCGACGTGAGGTCGCGTGTCCCGGAGGCAAAACAGTGGATCTGCTCGAGGCGAAGAGCCGGATTGCCGAGGCCCTCGTCGAGTCCATTTTCCGCCGCGCGCGCTACGAGGTGCGCCCGTACCGCCAGGAGGCGCTGCCGCTCCGCTTCGGCCGTGAGGACTTCTCGCCCGACTTCCTCGTGTCGCCGGCGCCGGGGCGCGCCTCCGACGGCGAGTTCCTCGTCGAGGTGAAGTACCGGCCATCCATCGAGCAGTTCGTCTCCGTCGAGAATCAGCGGGGCGAGCGGTCGGCGTTCTTCATGGCCCGACGCCACTGGCCCACGCTCTACTTCGTGCTCGTCACCGAGCGCCCGGAGACGGGCCGCTCGTGCTTCCAGGCCCTCTCCCTCGCGGCCCTCCGCACCGGCGAGCCCATCCGCACGGTGGACATCGCCGAGCTCAAGGAGCTTCGGATCTTCCGCCACAACATCGAGGATCACGAGCAGCTGATCCGGCGCATCTTCACCCTCCTCTCCGGCGCGACGGTATAGCGCGCGCCGGCGCAGCGCGCCCGGGCGTCACGCGGGTCAGCGCAGCGCGCGGACCACCAGCCACACGCCGATCGCGCTCAGGAACACGAGCACGGCACGGTTGAACGCGCGCGCGTCGAGCCGGTCCTGCACCCGGAGCCCGAGCGCAAACGCGCCCACGGCCACCGCCGTGAGCGCGAGCGAGGCGCCGAAGAGCCGCCCGTCGAGGAGGCCGACCGTCACGAGCGAGACGAGCTGGACGAGCTTGTAGGCGAGGAACGTCACGGCGATCGAGCGGACGAACTCGTCCTTCTCCATGCCGAGCGCGTAGAAGTAGAGGATCAGCGGCAGGCTCGGGACGTTCGTGACGCCGCCCACGACGCCCGCGACGAGCCCGACGGGCGCCGACAGCCATCGCTCCCACGACGGCGCCACCCGCGGCGACACGCGCATCGCGTTCAGGATCACGAACAGCACCACGAAGCCGCCGAGCGCGAGCGTCACGGTCTGCGCACCGAGCTCCGCCAGCGCCGCCGTGCCGAGGACGGTCCCGGCGGCGCCGGAGAGGAGCAACGGCCGCAGGCGCCGGACCGTCGCCGCGAGCCCGCCCCGCCGACGCGCCTGGATCCCGTCCATCACGAGGTTCGGGACGACCAGGACCGCGACCGCCGTCTTCACATCGAGGAAGAGCGCCAGGAGCGGCGTGCCGAGCGTGGGAAAGCCGAAGCCGATGGCCCCCTTCACGAACGCGGCGACGAGAACGGCGAGGGCGGAGCCTAGGAGGAGGGCGATAGCGCGGCCCGGAGGACTTCGGCGGGGTGGAACGCGCGGCGCCCGGCGAGGTGCGCGATCTGCTGGCGGCACGAGACGCCGGGCGCCACGATCACGGTGTCCGCGGGCGCCGCCTTCACGGCGGGCACCAGGCGGCGATTGCCGAGCGCGACAGAGATGTCGTAGTGCTCGCGCTCGAAGCCGAACGCGCCCGCCATCCCGCAGCACCCGGAATCGACCTCTTCCACCCGGAAGCCGGCCCACCGGAGGGCCGCGACCGTCGGGGCCGTGCCGACGAGCGCTTTCTGGTGGCAGTGCCCGTGCAGGAGCGCCGTCCGGCCGTCGCCGGTGAACCGGAGCTCGAGGCCGCGCCCGCGCTCGCGCGTGAGGAACTCTTCGAGCAGGACGGCGTGCCGCGCCACGGTCCGTGCGTCGTCGGTGCGGAGGAGATCCACCGACTCGTCGCGCAACGTCAGGAGGCACGAGGGCTCGAGCCCCACGATCGGCACGCCCCGTCGCGCGTGGGGGGCGAGCCGGTCCACGTTCCACGCCGCGTGCGCGCGCGCCTCGGTGAGCATGCCCTTCGAGATGAGCGGCCGGCCGCAGCACTTCTTGTCCACGAGCACCACACGGTACCCGGCGGTCTCGAGCAGCTCCACCGCGGCGCGACCGATCTCGGGCGTGTTGTAGGTCACGAACGTGTCGTGGAAGAGCACGACCTCGCCGCGCGGGCTCGCGACCGGCGGCGCGTGGCGCGCGAACCAGGCGGTGAACGGTTTCGCGGCGAGCGTCGGGAGCGGCCGGCGGCGGTCGATGCCGACGAGCTTCTCGAGCAGCCAGCGGCTCGGCGCGAGGGCCGAGGCCCAGTTGACGAGGGCCGGCAGGTGCGCGCCCAGTCGGTGCAGCCGCTCGATCCGCCCGAAGAGGCGGTTGCGCAGGGGGAGCCCGTTCGCGGCGTAGTAGTGGTGCAGGAACTCGTACTTGAGCTTCGCCATGTCCACGTTCGCCGGGCACTCGGCCTTGCACCCCTTGCACTCGAGGCAGAGGTCCATGACTTCGTAGAGGCGGTGCCCGGTGAACTCCGACGGCGGGAGCCGCCCGGAGAGCACGGCCCGGAGCGCGTTCGCGCGCCCGCGCGTCGAGTGCTCTTCGTCCTTCGTCGCCATGTACGACGGGCACATCGTGCCCTCGAGCTTCTTGCGGCAGACGCCGACGCCGTTGCAGAGCTCCACCGCCGCGGCGAAGCCGCCCTGGCCGGAGAAGTCGAGGAGGGTGGTCGGCTCCCAGGCCCGCTCGCCGACGCCGTAGCGGAGGTTCTCGAGGATCCCGGGCGCGTCGACGATGTTGCCCGGGTTCAGGCGGTTCTCGGGGTCGAACGCGCGCTTGAGCTCACGGAACGCGCGCATCAGCCGTGGCCCGTACATGCGCGCGAGGAACGGGCTCCGGGCCCGGCCGTCGCCGTGCTCGCTCGAGATCGTCCCGCCGAACTCGAGCACGAGGCTCGTGATCTCGTCCGCGATCGCGCGCACCTGCTCGAGCCCGCGCGGGGTCTTGAGGTCGATCACCGGCCGGATGTGCAGGCACCCGACCGAGCAGTGGCCGTAGTAGGCGCCCACGACGTCGTGCTTGGCGAAGATCTCGCGGAAGCGCGGCACGAACTCCGCCAGGTGCTTGGGGTGGACCGCCGTGTCCTCGACGAAGGCGATGGGCTTCTTGTCGCCCTTCATCCCGAGCAGGAGCCCGAGCCCCGCCTTGCGGAGCTTCCAGATCGACTGCTGCTCGGCGGGATCGAAGGCGAGCGTCGCGGCGTAGCCGAAGCGCTCGCGCGCACGCCGCGCCTCGAGCTCGGCGACTTTGGCGCGGACCTCCGCGTCGCTGTCCCCGGCGTACTCCACGATGAGGATCGCGGCGGGATCGCCCTGGACGAAGCCCATCCGCTGGGCCTGCTCGATGTTGTCACGCGCGAGATCGAGGATCAGCTTGTCGGTGAGCTCGACCGCGTACGGGCCCGTCTCGAGGATGGACTGCGAGGACTCGAGCGCCTCCTGGAGGTCGCGATAGTGGATGACGTCGAGCGCGGTCGTCCTGGGCCGTCGCACCAGGCGCACCTTCGCCTCGACGAGCGTCAGGAGCGTGCCCTCGGAGCCGACGATCAGGCGCGCCATGCTGAGGCCGCGCGCGGATCCTCTCGGGTCGGAGGCGACTCCGCCGCCGCCCGCCAGGGACCCCGGCTTGACCCCGACGCCCACGAGCTCGTTCAGGTTGTAGCCGGCCACCCGTCGCCAGTGATGCGGGTAGCGCGCGCGGATCTCGTCGGCGTACGCGTCGCGGATCCGCCCGACCTCGCGGTAGATCTGCCCCTCGAGGCCGGGCAGCCGGCCCCGCCGCGCGAGCTCCTCGGGCGTGACGTCGCCGAAGACGACGCGCGTCCCGTCGGCCAGGAGCGCCGTGACCTCGACGACGTGGTCGACCGTCAGCCCGTAGGCGATCGAGTGCGAGCCCCCCGAGTTGTTGCCGAGCATTCCGCCGAGCGTCGCGCGATTCGAGGTCGACGTGTCCGGGCCGAACAGCAACCCCATCGGCCGCACGTGGTGATTCAGCTCGTCCTGGACGAGCCCGGGCTCGACCCTCGCCCACTGCGCCTCGGTGTCGACCTCGAGCACGCGGTTCATGTGGCGGGAGAAGTCGAGGACGAGCGCGCGGTTGACGGTCTGGCCCGTGAGCGAGGTCCCGCCGCCACGCGGGAGGAGCGCCACCTCGTGCCTCCGCGCCACCTCCACGGCCGCCTGGACGTCGTCGGCGTCGCGCGGCATCACGACGCCGATCGGCTCGACCTGATACATGGACGCGTCGGTGGAGTACAGCAGGCGGGAGACCGGATCGAACCGCACGTCGCCGGCGACGACCTTGCGAAGTTCGTGCTCGAGGTCGTTCACGCGGGCTATTATACCCTCGTGGTTGCGCGCGTCCTGCCGGCCCTCCTGCTCCTGCTGTGCGTCGTCGCGCCTCTCGCCGCCGCGCCCGCGGCACCGGGCTTCACGGTGCGCCTCCTCGGCAGCCAGCGGGTGCTCGACTCGCGCGATCTGATCGGAAAGAAGGTCCTGGTCCTCCGCTTCCAGGCGTCGTGGTGCAAGCCGTGCGTGAAAGAGTCGGCGGCGCTGGCGCGTGTCGCGGCGCGCTACCGCGCGCGCGGCGTCGAGATCCTGGCGATCCACGTCCAGGACACCGCCGTGGACGCGCAGCGCTTCGTTCTCGAGCAGAAGGTCGCCTACCCCGTCGCGCTCGACCCGCGGCTCACGCTCGCGAACCGCTTCGGCTTCAAGGGGACACCCTACACCGTTGTCGTCGACCGCCGAGGCGAGATGGCCGCGCAGCTCCACGGCGAGTCCGTCGTGAGACGCCTGCCCCGTCTCCTCGACAGCCTCGTCGGAACACCCTCCGTGGCCGGCGCGTCACCGTGATCATGGCGTTCCCCCGCCGGCGCGGGCGATCTCGTAGATCGCGAGCGCCGCGGCGCCGCGCATGCTCGTTCGCTTGTCGCCCGGCACGATCGTCACCCGCGTTCTGGCGAGCGCCGCGCGGAACGCGTACTCGGCGGCCCGCTGGAGGATCTGCGCTTCGAGGGGCACGAGCGACTCCGCGACGCCGCCGGTCAGGACGATGAGCTCCGGGTTCAGGCCGTTCACGACCGCGCCGAGCATCGCGCCGAGGGCGCGGCACGCCTCGTCGACGACCGCGGACGCCACCGCGTCGCCCTCCCGCGCCGCCCGGAAGACGAGCGGCGCCGTGATCGCGCGCGGGTCGCCGCCCGCCGCCGTGAGCAACGGCGCGTCCGGCAGCCCGGCGACGCGCGCCCGCGCCGCCTCGGCGATTCCCCGGCCGCTCGCGTAAAGGGCGAGGCAGCCACGCCCGCCGCACCAGCACGGCGGGCCGTCGAACTTCACGGGCGTGTGGCCCAGCTCCCCGCCGAACCCCGCCGCGCCGCGCACGAGGCGGCTCTCGAGCACGATCCCGGCGCCGAAGCCGGTCCCGGGCGCCAGCACCACCAGCGAGTGGGCGCCCCGGCCCGCGCCGAACATCCATTCGCCGAGCGCGAGCGCGTTGACGTCGTTGTCCACGAACGCCGGCCGACCGAACCGCTCGGCGAGCTCGGCGGCGAGCGCGCGGCCGGCGAGCTCCGGCACGTGGGGCACGTGCTCGCCGATCCGGCCGACGGTCGGGTCGACCGGCCCGGGCACGCCGACGCCGATGGCCTCGACCGCGTGCCCCCGGCGCTCCGCCTGCTCACGGACGGAGCCGAGCAGCTCGATGATCGTCTCCGGCGCGCGCCCCTTGCCGTCACGGTGGGTCAGCACGCGCTGCTCGACGAGCACCGCGCCCTCCCGCGTGACGGCGCCCGCGGCCGTCGTCGTGCCGCCGACGTCCACGCCGAGCAGGAGCGCGTCGCGCGTCATGGGCGGTCAGAGACGACCGAAGTCGCAGAGCGTGATCCCGAGCGCCATGGCGGCGGAGCGCGCCGCCGCCGTGCCGACGCCGACGAGCTCGGTCTCGCGCTGGCGCGCGTACCGGCTCTGCGCGAGCGCGTCGTCGAACACGCCGGGGTGCGCCATGAACTCCGAGACGCCGGGCGGGAGGTCGCGCAGCCGCGCCAGGGTCGTCGCGAGAGTCCAGTACGCGCCGGGGCCCGATTCGCCGAAGAAGTGGTCGGGCGTCCTGAGGCCGGCCGCGCGCGCGCGAGCCCGCGCGCCCACATTCTGGCTCCGTACCGGGACGCCGAGCCGCTTCGCCGCGGCGAGGACGACGCCGCTCACCGGCGCGTAGAGGCCCACGTGGTGGTGCGTGTCGAGGTGGGTCGGTGCGCGTTTCACGAGCGCCAGGAACTTCTCGATCTGCGCCCCCACCTCGCGCTCGACGTCCTTGACCGCCGCGCGCTGCGCCGCGCGGCGCGCGTCACGGATGAGTCGGCCGGTCGCATCGACCAGGGAGCGCGCGCCCGTGAGCGGACGGCCGAGCGTCAGATTGACGTGGAGGCCCAGCCCGAGTCCCGCGGCGCGCGCCGCGGCGAGGGTCTCCTTGTCCACGTCCGCCGTCACGAGCACGGTCGTGCTCGTGACGATCCCGTGGCGGTGCGCGGCGAGGATGCCGGCGGACACGCCTCGCGTGAGACCGAAGTCGTCGGCGTTCACGATCAGCCGGCGCGTCATCGGTCCGCCGAGCCCCCGCAGGCACCCTGGACCACGAACCGCTCGACCGTCGTCGGCACGCTCGGCCCCAGGGTCGCCTCGACGTCGAGGGCGCGGATGTGGTCGAGACGCTCGTAGCCGATCCGTGGGAACTCCTGCGTCTCGCTCGCGACGATGGACGGCGCGAGGCCGGCCGCCTCGAGCTTGGCGAACGCGGTCTTCCTGCCGAGGAAGGCGAAGATCGTGAAGACGAGCCGGCCGCCGGCCGTGAGATGGGCGGACGCACCGTGGATCACGCGGTCGAGGATCTCCCAGCCGTCGACGCCGCCGTTGTCGGCGGCGGCCACGGGATCGTCTCGCGCGCGGCCGGGCGGCGTGGGCATCTGCGGCGGGTTCGTGCAGATCAGGTCGAACCGCTCACCCTCGACGGGCGCGTAGCAGTCGCCGAGCCGCGCGTCCACGCGCACGCCGTTCACCAGGGCGTTCGCCCGGATCAGCTCGACGGCCTGGGGGACGATGTCGGTGGCCACCACGCGGGCGCCGGCCCTGGCCGCCAGGACCGCCGCGAGCCCGAGCCCGCTCCCGATCTCGAGCACGCGCTCACCGGAACGAACGGCGAGGTGCCGGCAGAAGAACAACGACCCCGCCTTCGGCGGCTGGACTCCGCCCGCGACCCGGAACACGGAGCCGCGCCAGGTGAAGAGGAGCAGCCCCGCGTCGTTACCTTCCAAGAACCTTCCGGAAGTAGAGGCGAAGGGCTTCCTTGAGCTGAGCGCGCGCGCCGGCACCCGTCTTCGCGTCCTCGAGCTGCTCGAGGTCGAGCTGGAGCGGCACGCCCTCCTTCTTCACCCCGTCGAGCTCCGCCGTCAACCCGCACCGCTCGTCCGATTCGGTGAAGACGAGCTTCGCCCGCTTGAACGTGCCGTCGTCCTGGGCGATCTGCTGCACGGTCTCGACGATGACACGCTTGATCTCCTCGGCCTCCGCCGTCGGCACCGTGGAGAACGCCGCCGTCAGGCTAACCTCCGCCATCGGTCCACACCTTCAGGATGTCCGCGTGCGCCTTCGCCGCGTTCGCGCGAATGGCGAAGCTGATCGCCTCGCGCACTTCGTCCTCGCTGGCGCCCGATGCCCTGGCACCTGCCAGGTCGCGCTTCGCTCAGTGGGTGTTGCCCACGGCGAGGTTCGCCGCGAGGTAGCAGAGGTACGCGGTCTTGGGGTCGAGCGCCCCCTTCGTGTACTTCCAGCTTGCGATGACCTTTTCTTCGAGCGTCGCCATCGTCATCCCCTCCTGGGGCGTGGGTGCTAGTACCCGGCGGCCGCCGCCGGCCGCAGGTGGTCCAGGCCCGCCTCGAGCCCCTTCTTCCCGACCCGGATCCCGACGGGCTTGGCGAAGTTCAGCGTCGCGTAGGTCTCCTCCCGCGGAACGACCGTGTGCCCGAGGCGTCGGAGCCCCTCGAGCGCCTTGTCGCCGACGCGCGTGTCCACGAAGAGCTCGCCCCCTTCGGTGTGCAGGCGCGGCGCCTCGATCGCCGCCTGGAGCGAGCCGCGCGCGTCGACGAGGGTCGCGATCACCTGCGGGATCGCCGAGACGATCCGGCGACCGCCGGGCGCGCCGAGCGTGAGGTACGGCTCGCCGCGCTTGAAGGCCAGCACGGGCACCATGTTGACGAGCGCGCGCTTGCCGGGCGCGATCGAGTTCGGCTTGCCCGGCTCGGGGTCGAACCAGATCATGCCGTTGTTGAGCAGGATCCCGGTGCCCGTGACGACCACCCGCGAACCAAAGAGCGACACGGCCGTGTGAGTCAGCGAGACCATGTTGCGGCCCCGGTCGACGACGCCGATGTGCGTCGTGCAGTCTGGAGCGGCGGGTCCTCTCTGCGGCATGCCCGCCGTCCGTCCTCGTTCCACCCGCCCTCCGCTGGGCTTCTTCCGCTGCGGGCTGACGGCAGGCGTGCCCCCGCCCCCCGCCCCGCGCTTGCGGAGGTCGGCGGCGACGGCCTGCGCGTAGGCTTTCGACGCGAGCTCCCCCCAAGGCGCTTTGACGACAGCCGGATCGCCCAGGTGCGCGAAGCGGTCGCGAAAGGCCCGCCGGCTCGCTTCGGCGCGAACGTGCAGGCCGCCCGTCGTCTGCCACCCGACGGCGTGCGGGGCGAAGTCGTCGAGGATGTTGAGGATCTCGAGCGCGGTAATCCCGCCCGTCGCGCCCGGGGCCAGGGCGAGATCGAGGTCGCGGTAACGTCCGGTGAGTGGCGGGCTCACGCGCGCCTCGTACCCGGCGAGGTCGTCCTTCGTCAGGAGGCCGCCGCCCGCGGTCATCTCGTCGTGGATCGCCTGGGCGATCGCGCCCCGATAGAAGGCGTCCGGTCCCTCGCGCGCGATCAGGGCGAGGCTCCGCGCCAGGTCCGGGTACGTCACGCGCTCGCCCGGCTCGAGCGAGGGCGGCCGGTGGATCGCGCGGCCGTTCCTCAGATAGACGCGCGCCGTCTCGGGAAAGGCGCCCAGCTCCTCGAGGGAGCGCGCGGTCGTCAGCGCCTGGTACCAGTCGGGGACGAAGCCGTCGCGCGCGAGCGCGATCGCCGGCGTCAGCACGTCGGCGAGCTCCAGCGTGCCGTACCGCTCGAGCGCCAGGGCGAGCCCGGCGACCGACCCGGGCACGGCCACCGACCGATGGCCGTACTCGTTCGCCGCGTGCTCGACGCGCGGCCACGCGAAGAGCCCGTCCGAGATCCCGTCGATCAGCCGGAACATGGTCGCGTCGGCGCGCGCCGGCGCCTGGCCGTTGAAGTCGATCGCCACGGTCTCGCCGCGCTTCGCGAGATGGACGAGCATCGTGCCCGAGCCGGCGAGCGTGGACATGAAGGGCTCGACGACGGTCATCGCGAATGCGGTCGCCACGGCCGCGTCCACGGCGTTGCCGCCGTCCTCGAGGATCGTGGCGCCCACGCGGGCGCCGAGGGGATGCTCGGCGACCACGAGGCCCCGCGGGGCGAGCGGCGTCTGCTTGGTCACGACGAGCTCGGACTGGATCATGGTACGGCGGGACTCCGTCAGCGGGTCTCCAGGTACTGCGTGATGTCGACGACGCGGACCCCGTCGAAGAACAGCCGCCAGCCGAGGGGATAGACCCACGCCTCGGTCGCGTTGCCCGCCTTGATCGCCGGCCAGTAGGCTCGCCCGAGCGTCTCGAGCGCGGCGGGATCGGTCGCCGTGCCCGCCGGCGGTCCCAGCAGGAGCAGGACCTGTTCCTTCGACATGCCCACCGCCACCTGGCGGAGGAAGGTGAAGTTCGACACCTCGGGCGAGTTCGCGACCTCCGGATGCCCGCTGAGGTATTTCGAGATCTGCCGCTCCAGCTGGCTGTTCCACTGGTGTCGCTCGTCGAAGGTCGGCTCCCGGCCCGTCCGCAGTATGACGCTCGCGGTCCACACCTCCAGCGCCGTCGGGCCATGGAGCGTCCGCTGCTCCCGCGCGGTGGCCGCGCAGGCGGCGAGCGCGAGGAGGAGCGCGACGAGCGCGAGGGCCCGGACTCCCACGCCTCGGATCATATCAGGGCCGACTCGAGCACGATCCCGCGATCGATGACGCGCGCCGCCTGCGCGAGGAGCCGGGCCGTCTCGGGCGGGACCTCCGGGCCCTCGGCCAGCTGGCGCAGGAGGTCGATGAGCCGGCGCATCGCGCGGATCAGGTCGCCCTCGTGGCCACCGAACGACTCCTCGACGATCGCCCCCCAGTCGTCCTCCCCGCCGGCCCAGCGGTAGACGGCCGGCATGAACCCGGGGTGGACGGCCAGAGGCATCCGGAGGTGGCGCGCCCGCTGAGCCTCGTGGATCGTGTTCGCGAGGCTCGCGAGCTGGTCGAGCTTACGCCGGAGCCGGGGCCGCTTCTTGAGGAAGTCCCGCGCGATCGCCGGGTCGCCCGAGCGCGACTCCTCGATCAGCGCCGAGCACACGGCCGCCGCCTCGGCCGCCGCGAGGTCGGCGAAGACGCCGCGGAAGACGCATTCGGCGACGAGCAGCTCGTTGTCGTGCCGGAGTCCGGCGATGAGCCGCCCGCGCGGCTCGAGCCGGCGCTCGCGGACGGCGCCGAACTGCTCGAGCACCTCGACCACGCGGAGGAACTCGTGCCAGTACGCGCTCCTGACCTGCTCGAGCGCGCGCTGCCGGACGCCGAGACGCTCGGTCAGCGTCTCGAGCTCGCGCCACTCGCGCTCACACCGCGGTTGGGCGCCCCAGGGACAGCGGTGGCACTCGATCGCGGAGAGCGCGGTCTCCGGCCCCTGCTGCCGCTCGCGCTCGACCAACTCGGCGACCGACAGTCGTCCGAGCTCGACGGCCAGGTGGCGGAGCCCGCGGCCGTCGCGGCCCCGCCCCTGCGAGGTACGATCGAGGTCGCGCGGCACGTGGAGCGGCGGTGTGGCCCAGAAGATCCGCTTGACGACCCCGCTCTTCACGCGCACGACGGCGCCGTGGGGCAGGAGCGCGTCGATGAGCACCCGGTGGCCACGGATCGAGTGCGTGCCGAGGATCAGCGCCAGGCCGGGCCCCCCCTTGCGCCGGACGAGGGCGAGCCTGCCGGTCTCGGCCTCGGCGACGCCCCGTTCGCCCCGGCGCCCGCCCCGGCCGAGCGCCTGGCGCCGGGCCTCCGCCTCCTGACGCGCGCGCCGGTAGCGCCCGATGCGCGGGAAGTCGCCGCACGGCGCCGCGTAGCGCTTGACCTCCGCGAGGGCCGCCTCGAGGGACCGGATCTCGCCCTCCATCTCACGGATGCGCTTGAGGTTCTGGTACTGGCCGAACGACGACTCGATCCGCCGCCGGAGGGCCTCCGGCGGCGCGCCGGTGGCGAGGAGAAGCGCGGCGGAGCCGTAGCCGAGCTTGAACTGGCTCTCGATCGGCTCCGGCGAGCCGTCCACGACGCGGAGGAGGTCCTCGACGCCGTCGCGCGCGTCGAGGGCGATCACGCACTTGCCCTCGGGGTCGATCCCGCGGCGGCCTGCGCGCCCCGCCATCTGGGTCAGCTCGTTGTGCGACAGCGCACGGAAGCCGCGGTCGGTTCGCTTGGTGACGCCCTGGAGCACGACGCTGCGCGCCGGCATGTGGATTCCGAGCGACATCGTCTCGGTCGCGAAGACGACCTTGCAGAGCCCACGCTCGAAGGAGAGCTCGATGAGCCGCTTGACGCTCGGCAGGATCCCGGCGTGATGGAGGCCGACGCCGAGCCTGAGCGCCTGGAACACCGTCTGGTTCAGCGCGGACTCGGCGACGGTCGGGCTCTCCTCGACGAGCTCGTTGATCGCGCGCTCGACGTCGTCCCGCTGCGCGGCGGTGAGGAGGCCCCGGCCCTCGGCGAGGACGTCGTCCATCGCGCGCTCGCAGCCGGCGCGGCTGAAGATGAAGTAGATCGCGGGCAGCCAGCCCCGCGCTTCCAGGTCCGCGATCAGGACGACGGGATCAACGACCCGGCGCGTGTACCAGCGGCCGCGCGCGTCGGGCCCGCGCGACTCGTCGCCGACCAGCCGGGCGCGCCCGGCCCGCACCTCGGCGATCTCGTGGACCTCGCCCGCGAGGTCCGCGACCGCGTACGAGAGGGGCACGGGGCGGTGCGGGTGGAAGATCGGCACGATCGGTCGGTGCACGATCGAGATCCAGTCGGCGATCTCTTTGACGTTCGCCACGGTCGCCGAGAGGCCGACGAGCAGGACGTCCTGCGGCGCGTTGACGATGATCTCCTCCCAGACCGTGCCGCGCCCCTCGTCGCCCATGTAGTGGCACTCGTCCAGCACGATGTAGCCGAGGTCCTCGAGCCCCGAGCCGTAGAGCGCGTTCCTGAGAATTTCCGTCGTCATGACCAGCACCCGGCCGTGCGGGTTCACCTTCACGTCGCCCGTCAGGATACCGACCGTCTCGGCGCCGAGGACCCGGGTGAAGTCGTTGAACTTCTGGTTCGAGAGCGCCTTGAGCGGCGTCGTGTAGGCGATGCGCTTGCCGGTGGCGAGCGCCATGTGGATGGCGAACTCGGCGACGAGCGTCTTCCCCGCCCCGGTCGGCGCCGACACGATGACGGACTGTCCGGCCTCGATCGCCCGGATCGCTTCGAGCTGGAAGTCGTCGAGGGAAAACGGGTACCGTGCGCGAAACTGCTCGAGCAGCTCCATCACCCGACACAGTACCACGGGTGGTCGGCTCGACCCGCGATGGCCACGACGGTCTTCCCGCCCGCTCTTCTCCCTGCTCGAGGCTCGCGCGGGGCTATACTCGGCAGGACGCGCCATGATCGTCTTCCACGTCGCCATCACGGCCGCCGAGGATTACCTGACCCGGCGCGAGGGCTACCGGCGAGGCCACATCGAGCGGCTGCAGGGGCTGCGCGCCGCGAGCATCCTGATCGGCGGCGGGCCCGCGCCGGACGGGAAGACCGCCGACATCTTCTATCGCCTCCAGCAGCCGACGCAGCTCAAGAACGCCATCGAGGAGGACCCCTACTGGACGGGTGGGGTCTGGACGCGCTACGAGCCGCGGAGCTTCGCCCAGTTCGTCGAGCCGTGGGAGATGGTCCCCGTGGTCCTCGACGGCTCGCGCAAGGTCACCCTCGTCGAGGGGCCCGTGATCGACCACGACATGGCGCAGCTCGCCCTCATCGAGATGCGCGGCGCCGGCCGCGTGGCCTTCGGCGGCTTCTTCGAGGGCGGCCAGACGCTCGTGCTCGTGAAGACTCCGGACGCGGCGGAAGCGCTCGGCTGGTTCACGGAGAGCGGGTTCTGGAAGTCGGGGGAGCTGGCGGCGCGCCCGCTGCTCCACGTGCTCTAGGCGCCGCTCACGCGGTGAGCGGCGCGTCGGTCCGGGGCGCGTCGGGCACCGAGGCGGACTTTCTGAGGTCGAGCATCTCCGGCAGTCTCCCGGACGGTTCCGCCAGCTCCACCCGAATGATCTGGTTCATCCGGCCGACGATCTCCTCGATCGCCTTCGCGGCGGCGAGCGCCGGAGCGAGGTGGGCGGCGGCGAGGTCGCCGCCGACGCGCGGCGAGAGCAACTGCAAGTGTCCCTTCAGCACGTTCAGCGAATTGTTGATCTCGTGCGCCGTGGCGGTCGCGAGCGCCGCGACCGAGCGGAGCGCCTCGGTCTCCCGCAGCAGGTCGTCGGCGCGCTTACGCGCGGTGATGTCGACGATCGAGCCCTCGAGACCGCTCGCGGCGTCCGCGCCGGCTCGCACGACGCTCATCAGCACCCACACGACGCTACGGTTGGCGCGACGCAACGGGACCTCGAGGTTGGCCACGCTCCGCGCCACGCGGAGCCCGGCGCGCAGAAGGTCCCACCGCGCCGGCTCGACGTAGAACTCCCTGAGGTGCCGCCCGCGCAGCTCGGTGGGCGCGGCGTGCCCAAGGGTGCGCGCGAACGATTCGTTCGCCTCGAGGATCTTGCCCTCGCGGGTCGCCCGGAACATGCCGGCGAGGTTCGGGTCGAAGCGCTGGCGCTCCGGGCGGCGCCGGCTGGACCGGTCCGGCTTCATCGGAGGCGCCCACGGCAGAGCTCCAGCGCCACGCGGCCGAGCTCGGACAGGGGCAGCACGTGATCCACGGCGCCGAGCGCGATCGCCTCACGCGGCATGCCGAACACGACGCAGGAGGCCTCGTCCTGCGCGAGCGTCCGGGCGCCCGCGCGCTTCATTGCCGAGAGACCCCGGGCGCCGTCGGCGCCCATCCCCGTCAGGATCACGCCGACGGCGTTCCTTCCGACGGCTGCCGCGGTCGAGGTGAACAGCACGTCGATCGACGGCCGGTGGCCGTTGACGGGGGGACCGTGCTCCAGAAGGACGCGATAGCCCTGGCCGTCGCGACGGACGCGCATGTGGAGATTGCCGGGCGCGATGAGGGCGTGCCCGGGCCGCACGAGGTCGCCGTCCGTCGCCTCCCGGACCCGGACGGGGCAGAGCCCGTTGCAGCGCTCGGCGAAGGCGTGCGTGAACCGCTCGGGCATGTGCTGGACGATGACGAGCCCCGGCGCGTCGGGCCGCATCGCCATGAGGAACCGCTGGATCGCGTCGGTCCCGCCGGTTGACGCCCCCACCGCGATCACGGACGCGGCGGACGGCGCCCCTCGGCCGGTGGGCGCGTCCGGCTCCGTCCGCGCGCGGGCGGCGGCCTTCACCGCGCCGAGCATCTCAGAGACCACGTCCGGCATCCGTCGCACCAGCTCGCGCGAGGGCATCCGCACGACCCCCGCCGCGCCGAGCTCGAGGGCGAGCAGCGTCATCTCGCGGCCCTTCCGCGTGGGCGGGGACACGAGGACGACCGGCGTCTGCGAGGCGCGCATCAGCCGCTCCAGTGACGGCAAGCCCCGTCGGGACAGGAGCGCGACGTCGAGCGTGAGCACGTCGGGGCGGAGCCGCACCGTCACCTCGTGCGCGTCCTGGACGCCCGCCACGGCCCCCGCCACCTCGATCTCGCGGTCCGCCGCGAGGATCGCGGTGAGAATGCGTCGGGTCACCGCCGACCCCTCGACGACGAGGACGCGGACCTTCCGCCTCATGGCTCGAAGAGCTGGACGTCTCCGAACCGTGGCGGCGCCTGCGCGAGTGCTTGCGCGTGCGCCCGCTCCACGGTCCGGAGGCGTCGGCGGCCCCCGTCCCGGAGCCGTCGCACGTAGACCGTGCCGGTGTCGGTGTGGAAGTAGAGTTGCCGGCCGAGCTCCCCACCGAGGTCGCGACCGACGACGGGAATGTCCTCGCATCGCAGGAACTCGTCGATGAACCGGACGTTCCGCTGGGCGACGCTGTCGCCGTTTCGACCGATCTCGAGGACGTTGCCGCCGCCGAAGACCTTCGCCCTGGCGCGGCGGCGATCGCCGCCCGCCTTCTGCAGCGCCCCCATGAGACAGTCCATCGCGTGCACGCCGAATCGGGTGTAGTCGAGCCGGTCCTCTCGACCCGGCCCCGGCGCCGGGAGCATGAAGTGGTTCATTCCGCCCACGCGCGTGACCGGATCGAAGAGACAGACGGCGACACACGAGCCGAGGAGCGTCCGGATGATCGTAGGCTCGCGCGTCGCGTACACCCCGCCGACGTGGATTGCGACCTCCGCCTTGCCGCCGCCCGACCGCTCACCGCTCACGGACGCTCTCCGCGCGGGGCGTTCTTGTAGACGGTCTTGCCGACCGGCCGGAGCCCCATGCCCATGCCGAGCAGTGACTCCGAGTGGCCGAGGAAGAGGTAGCCGCCGGGCTGGAGGTGCTCGACGAGCCGTCGGATGACCTCCTGCTGGAGCGCGCGGTCGAAGTAGATGAGGACGTTCCGGCAGAAGATGGCGTCGAACGCGGCCCGAATCGGCCACGCCTCGTCGCGGAGGTTGATGCGCCGGAAGGTCACGAGGCGCGCCGCCTCGGGTCGGACGCGCACGAGCCCCTCGTTGGCGCCGCGTC
The DNA here is from genome assembly GCA_003220315.1 of Candidatus Rokuibacteriota bacterium. Classification (GTDB taxonomy): domain Bacteria; phylum Methylomirabilota; class Methylomirabilia; order Rokubacteriales; family CSP1-6; genus 20CM-2-70-11. Next base: position 17,475 of record QHSA01000154.1, on the reverse strand, counting down.
CCCGGAGGAAGTACCGTTCCCGGAGCGCGGTTGGGACGCCGGCCGCCCGCTCCGCCAGATAGACGCCCCGCTCCGCGCGGGCCAGCACGTCGGTGTCGATGTCCGACGCCAGGACACGCACGTCCCAGTCAATGACGCCCGGCAAGCTTTCGAGCACCGTGAACGCGATGCTGTAAGCCTCCTCGCCGCTCGAGCATCCCGCGCTCCAGACCCGGAGCCGCCGGGGCCCGGGGCCCGCCGTGCGGCGTGCGAGGATCTCGGTGCGCAGGAGGGCGAAGTGATGCGCTTCGCGGAAGAACTCGGTCTTGTTGGTCGTGAGGGCGTTGACCATCCGGACCAGTTCTTCGCCCTCGGGGTCGCGCTCGATGAGGTGGTCGTAATACTGCTGGAGCCGCGCGTAGCCGTAGTGGCGCAGACGCTTCCGCAGCCGGGCGCAGACGAGCGGCCGCTTGGCCTCGTTCAGGGCGATCCCGGTCTGTCGGTGGACGAACGCCGCGAACTCGCGGAACTCGCGGCCCGTGACGATCACGTCGGCGACGGCGAAGGGGTCAGGCGTCGTGGTCGGCGCCATCGAGGAGACGCTCGACGTCCAGCAAGATGACCAGCTTCTCTCCGGTCTTCGCCATCCCGCTGATCAGCCGAGCCTCGACCGGCGCGCCGAAGTCCGGCGCGGGCTGGACGTCCGTCCGGGCCATCGTGAGCACGTCGGAGACGCCGTCCGCCAGGAGCCCGACGATCTTTCCGACGATGCTGACGACGATGACCACCGCGAACCGGGTGTACTCGGTCGGCCGCATGCCGAACGTCACGCGGAGGTCCACGACCGGGATGATCTGTCCTCGGAGGTTCATGACGCCCTTGACGGCGGGCGGCGCGTTCGGGAGCGGCGTGATCGCCGCGTAGCTTCGGATCTCCTGAACCTTCAGGATGTCCAGGCCGTACTCCTCGTCGCCCAGGCGAAAGGTCAGGTACTGCGCGCCCGCCGCGGCGCCGATCTGACCCGAGAGCGCCCCGAGACGCTCCACGCTCAGAACTCCTCGAAGTCGTCGGCGTCGTCCCGCGCCGTGGAGCCGTTGCCGGACGACGTGCGCAGGAGCCGCGTCGGGAGCGTCCGCGTGCGCGTCGCGGAAGCCCGCGCCGCGACCGACGGCGCCGGCTCGAGCGTCGCGTCTGGTCCCGTCTCGGCCGGCGGCCGTTCCGGGGCGCCGTCGGCCAGCTTGAACCGCCACACCAGCGCGCGGAGCTGCTTGGCGTGGACGGCCAGGGCGAGCGCCGTGGAGGAGAGCTCCTCGGTCTGCGCGGCGCTCGACTGCACCAGTCGGTCCATCTGGACGATCGCCTTGTTGACCTGCTCGATCCCTTGCGACTGCTCCGTACTGGCGGCGGCGATCTCGGCGATGATCTCGGTCACGCGCTTCACCGAGGCGACGATCTCCTTGAAGGTCTGGCCGGACTGATTCACGAGCGACGCGCCGGTCCTCACCTTCTGCACCGAATCGTGGATCAACGCCTTGATCTCTTTGGCGGCCGCGGCCGACCGCTGCGCCAGATTTCGAACCTCCGCGGCGACGACGGCGAACCCGCGGCCCTGCTCCCCGGCGCGGGCCGCCTCGACGGCCGCGTTGAGCGCCAGGAGGTTGGTCTGGAACGCGATCTCGTCGATGACCGAGATGATCTCCGAGATCCGCTCCGACGCTCGGGTGATCTCGTCCATCGAGGCGACCGCCGAGGCGACGACCTGGCCGCCCCGCTCGGCCGTGTCACGCGACTCCACCGCGAGCTGACTGGCCTGGCGCGCGTTGTCGGCGTTCTGCTTGACGGTGCCGGTCAACTCCTCCATGCTCGCCGCCGTCTCCTCCAGGGAGGACGCCTGCTCCTGGGCGGCGCCGGAGATCTGCTCCGTCCCGGTGGAGAGCTGCTGGGCGGCGAGGGCCGCCCGCTCGGCCGACTCCCGCGTCTGACCGATGATCACGCGTAGCTTGTCGACGAAGGTGTTGAACCAGCGCGCCAGCTCGCCGAGCTCGTCCCGGCTCCGGACCTGGAGCCGCCGCGTCAGGTCGCCCTCGCCCTCGGCGATGTCCCGGAGCAGCGTCGCGGTCTGGCCCAGGGGGTTTGCGATCGAGCGGCCGAGGACGACGCTCAGGACCAGCGCCAGCCCCATCGCGCCGGCCACCGCGATCACGACCCACCACAGCATCGCGGCGGCGCGCGCCTCCTCCGTCTTGGCGTGCCTCTCCGCCTGAGCCATGCGCATCGCCGTGAGCTCGCTCAGGATCTTGCGCGCGTTCTCGAACTTGATGGTGCCCTCGCCCACCGAGAGATCGATGGCGTCGCGGCGGGCCGAGGGGGTATCTTCGGACAGGACCCGCACCGTGTCGCGAGAGGCCTGCTCCCACTCGCGAACCGCCGCGCTGAAGGCGGGCCACAGCTGCCGTTCCGCCTCGGTGGCCGGGATCGCGGTGTACTCGCGCCAGCGCTCGAGCACCTGCGTGAGCTCGGCCGCGTGGACCTTGACCTGCTGCTTCGCCTCGGGCGTCGCCATGCTCATGAACATCAACGTGCGCTCGGCGACGAGCGCCTGCTGCATGTCACGGTCCGTCTGTAAGATATCGTTCGCCGCGGGGAGGCTCTGCGTGGCGACCACCTGAAAGGCGGCGTTGACGCGCGAGAACGCCCAGATGCCGAGGCCGCCGGCGAACCCCGTGGTCAGGGCCAGGCCGACGCACGTCGCGACCACCTTGGCCCGTATCGAGAGCGCATGCCGCTCGTTCATCATCCCCTCCAGCCATGCCGGTGCGTCACTTCTTCGCCTGCCTCTCGAGCTGCGACAGGCTGATCCCGACCACCAGCGCACCGGCCGGTTGACCGTCCACCAGCACCGGGACCGAGATCTGGATCTGATAGGTCTGCGCCGACTCGTCGAACTCCGGACGGCCCTGCCACGCGCTGCGGCTCGTGAACGGGACGTCGAACTTGGGCATCCCCTTGTGGATGTACGAGGTCGTCTTCTCCGCGAACGCGACCTTTTCGCCCTGCGCGGCGCTCACGAACGCCTCGGTGATCAGGCCCCCGCTGGCCTCCATCTTGGAGCGTAGAAATTGGCCCGCCGGGTTCGACTGGAACGCCCGCACGAGCGGATCGCTGCGCCGGACGAGCTTCCACTTCGAGTTGTCCATTCCGGCCAGCGGCCCCTTGGCATTCTGCTCCGCGACGGCCTTGACGATCACGGGGTCCGCCGCCCAGCCGGCGGCGATCTTCTTCTGCCGGTCGAGCTCGGCCTGGATGCCTGGCGTGACCTCGACCGCCGCGTGCGCGGCGGCCGCCACCACCAGGAGTGAGACGGCTGTGAACAAGCCGGTACGCCGATCGACTCTCATCGTCGTCCTCCTCCGTCAGACTGCGAATGGCCCGCCGAGCTCGCCACGGACACCACGGGTTGGGACGTGACGATCCGCGGCTCCCCGCCCGGCCGGGCGCGGCTCAACGCGACCAGCCCCGGCACGTCCAGGATCAGCGCGACGCCCCCGTCACTCAGAATCGTGGCTCCCGCGACGCCGGTGACCTTCTGAAAGTTGGCTTCGAGGCTCTTGATCACGACCTGCTGCTGGCCGCCGAGCTCGTCGACGAGCAGCGCGACATCGCGTCCCCCGTGCTCGACGATGACCACGATCCCCTGCGAGGGATCCTCGGTCGCGGGCGCGATGTCGAACACGCGGTGCAGCCGGATCATGGGCACCGCCTCTCCGCGGACCACCACGACCTCCGCGTCGGTGAAGACGCGAGACACCTGCCCGGGCCGCGGCCGCAGCGACTCGACGATCGCGGCGAGGGGCAGGATGTAGGTGTGCGACCCCACGCGGAGCGACTGGCCGTCGAGGATGACCAGCGTGAGGGGCAGCCGGACATCGAAGGTGGTGCCGCGACCGCGCTCCGTGTGGACCGTGATGGAGCCGCCGAGCGTCTCGACGTTGCGGCGCACGACGTCGAGCCCGACCCCGCGGCCCGAGACCTGACTCACCGTGTCGGCGGTCGAGAACCCGGGCTCCCAGATCAACCCGAAGATCTCGTCGTCGGACGGCCGAGCGTCCGCGGTCAGCAACCCGAGCTCTTCGGCCTTCCGCGCGATCCGGTCGCGGTCGAGCCCGCGACCGTCGTCGGCGACCTCCAGATGGATGTTGCCGCCCTCCTGGTAGGCCCGGAGGCGCAGATGCCCGACGCCGGGCTTGCCCGCGGCGCGACGCGCCTCGGGCGGCTCGATGCCGTGATCGATCGCGTTGCGGAGCAGGTGGGTCAGCGGATCGGTGATCTGCTCGATCACGCTCTTGTCCAGCTCCGTGTCTTCCCCCGAGGCTTCGAGCACCACCTGCTTGCCCTGGGCGTGCGCCAGATCGCGGACGAGGCGCGGGAACCGGCCGAACACCGTCCGGATCGGCAGCATGCGCACGGCCATCACGCGCTCCTGCAGCTCCCGGGCGTGGCGATCCATCTGTGCGACGGCTTCCTCGAGTTCTCTGGCGCGGTCCGGCCCGAGGTGCGCCACGAGCCGGGCGATCATGGACTGGGTGATGACGAGCTCGCCGACCAGGTTGACCAGGCTGTCGACTTTCTCGATCGGCACGCGAACCGTCGCCGCTTCGACCGCATGGTCGGGGTCGTGACCGCCGTCGTCCGACGCCCGGCCGAAGAGCCCGGCGCCACCGCCCGCCAGGATCGTCCCGGAACCATCCCCGCCCCCGCGCGCCGCGGGACCGACGGAGAGCGCGCGCAACGTCGCCAGCATGGATTCCAGGTTTTCGGGCTCGCCGCCGCTCCCCTCCCGCGCCCGCTCGAGGAGCCGACGAAGAACGTCGACGGACGCGAGCAGCGTATCGACGAGGCCCGGCGTGATCGCTTGCGCGCCCTTCCGCATCCGCACCAAGACGTCCTCGAGGGAGTGGGCGAACGCGGCGAGGCGGTCGAGCCCCAGCATGGCGCTCGTTCCCTTGAGCGTATGGACGTTCCGGAAGATGCGATTGACGAGGCCCGGATCCGGCTCGCCCGACGCCGCCTCGAGGCGCAGGAGCGCCGCCTCCGAGTCGCCCACAAGATCGGTCGCCTCCTCGAAGAACATGCGGAGGGTCGCGTCCTGGCTCATCCCGGCCGTTCCCTCCCGAGGACGCGTGCGACGATCTGGCTCAGCTGGTCCGGATGAAAGGGCTTGCCGATCCAGCCCGTCGCGCCGGCGGCCCGCGCGCTGGCCTTCACCGTGTCGTCGGACTCGGTCGTCAGGATCAGCACCGGCGTGCGGTGGAGCGCCGGGAGCTTGCGGAGCTCGCGCACCAGGGTGATCCCGTCCATCTCGGGCATATTGATGTCGGTGATCACCAGGTCCGGCGACATCGAGTGGAGGAGGTCGAGCGCCGCGCGGCCATCGGCGCTCTCACGGACCTCATAGCCGTCACCCTCGAGCACGTTCCGGACGAGGGCCCGCATCGTCCGCGAGTCCTCGACGACGAAGACGGTCGACTTCACAGGCCCAGGGAGGGGTCGGGCTGACCCTGGTGCTCCTGCACGATTCGGTCGGCGAGTTTCTGTCGCCACGGGGCGAGCACCGACGGGGCGCCGACCTTCGCGGCGGTCCTGACGGGCGCCGCCTCCGAGTCGGCGGGCAGGCCGATGAATCGGAGCAGCCGCTCCAGCTGTTCGCGCGCCCCCTGGACCGCGTGGATCGTGGCGGTGAGGTGCTGCGCCGTCAGATCCTGGAACTCCATCGCGGACACGATCGCGCCGACGTGCCCGGACAGGGCCTCGCACGACTCCGTCGCCTCGCGCCAGGCGCGCGCGGCCGGGCCGGAGCCGGGCGTGGCCGAGTCGAGCTGTGCCAGGGCCTGGCGGAGCGTGTCCAGCGTCGCGTGCAGCGCGTCCGTCTCGTCGAGCACCTTCTGGGCCGCGGTTTCCGTCGCCTGCACGAGCGCCGTCAGCGTCGTGGCGACCGACGGCAGCGCGTGGCTGGCGGCGGGCCGCACGCAGACGACGGTGGCCCGCACGACGACCTTGATGACCTCGAGCAGCTCCCCGAGGGGCGCCGCGAATGGGGCGCTGTTCTGGCCGGCCGCTGCGATCAGCTCTTCGGCGGCCTCGATCGCGTCCTGCACGCGCTTGACGGCGTTGGCTTCCGGCGCGGTCGTCACGGCTTCGTCACCACGTCCCCCATGAGCTCTTGGATCTTCTCCTTGAGCGTCTGGGGCGTGAACGGCTTGACGATGTACCCGTTGACCCCCGCCTCGATCGCCTGGACGATATCTTCCTTTTGGGCGATGCCCGTGATCATGAGCACGGGGAGCTTGCCGTGGGTCGGGCTCGATCGGATCGCCCGCACGAGGTCCGGCCCGCTCATGGTGGGCATCGCCCAATCTGTAATGACGAGATCGATGGCTTCGCTGGCGAGCTTGGCGAGCGCCGACTCGCCGTCGCGCGCCTCGACGATGGCGTCGAATCCCATCGTCGCCAGATGGCTCTTGATGATCCGCCGCATCGTAGCCGAGTCGTCAATGACGAGGATTTTCACAGGGTTCGCCCCAGCGCGGAAAGGTGCAAGAGTCGAACCAGAGGCGCAAACCTGGTCCAACGTCCCGCAAGCCACTCGAATCGTTGAGCTTTCGACGGCGCTGGGGAGCCGTCAGACGGGCGGATTGATCAGCTTCTGGCCGGCGTCGGTGCCACGGGGTGATCTCAAATGCCAGCGAGACTACTCGACATCGGGAGCGGCGCCGCTCCCCCCGACGTTGGTTAGTCGGCGCCCGCGACCGCCAGGACGCGGCGCATCCGATCGGCAGCGAGGTCGGGGTCTCGCAGGAGTCCCGCCGCGTCCATCAGGACGAACTGCTCGGCGAGGTGGACGACCGAGCGCGCGCTCTCCATCCCGCCCACCATCTTGAAGCCTGACTGGTGGCCGTTGAGGTACGCGGCGAACACGACGCCGGTCTTGTAGAAGCGCGTGGGCGCGCCGAAGACGTGGCGCGAGAGCGGAAGGGTCGGCGCCAGGATCGCGCCGTAGCGGGCGAGGTCCCCGCCGTCCAGGGCGTGAAGCGCGGCGGACGCGGCCGGGGCGATCACATCGAAGATCCCGAGGAGCGCGTCGCTCCAGCGCTCGCCGTCGCCACGGATCGTCGTCGGGTAGTCGAAGTCGTCGCCGGTGTACATCCGGACGCCCCGCGGAAAGCGCCGCCGCATCGCGATCTCGCGCGCCTGGTCGAGGAGCGAGATCTTGACGCCGTCGATCTTCGGCGCGTGCTCGCCCACGATGGCGACCAGCGTCTCGGTCGCGCGGTCCAGGTCCGGCGAGCCCCAGTAGCCGGCCAGCGCCGGATCGAACATCTCGCCGAGCCAGTGGATGATCACGGGCTCGCTCACCTGCTCCAGAAGCTTCCCGTAGACCTTCGCGTAGTCGTCTCCACCCTTGGCGCACGCCGCGAGCGCGCGGCTCGCCATGAGGATGATCCGGCCGCCGACCGACTCGATGAACGCGCACTGCTCCTCGTACGCCGCCTCGACGTCCGCGAGCGTCACGCGCTGCCCGGGCTCGAGGTGGTCCGTCCCGGCTCCGCTCGCGATCACGGCGCCTGGAATCCCCCGCGCCTCCGCCACGGCGCGCCGGATCAGCTCCTTGGCGGTGGACCAGTCGAACCCCATCCCGCGCTGCGAGGTGTCCATCGCCTCGGCGACGGCGAGGCCGAGCGACCAGATGTAGCGTCGGTACGCGAGTGTCGCGTCCCAGTCGAGGGCGGCCTCGAGCGTGGGATTGATGGCGGCCAGCGGGTCAGCGACGACGTGCACCGCGGCGTAGGCGATGCGGCTCCTGATCGGTCCCGCGGGCGGCGCCACCGGCGTCGCCCCGGTCAGGCGGTACGCGGTCAGGGTCCCGTCGGCGCGCGGCAGGCGCAGCGTCCTGGCCATGGCATCCCCTCCTGCGACAGGAGTCTAGCAGACGCCTGTATTGACAGGGGCGGTCCCCCTTGCGTATCGTTAGCGCACTTTTCACGGGGTCCCGCCGCCACAAGATCCGAAGGAGGCAGCGCATGGCGACTAAGGCCGGCGACAACACCAAGTTTCTCCTCGACGAGAAGGACATCCCGACGAAGTGGTACAACATCCAGGCCGACTTCAAGACCCCGCTGCCCCCGCCGCTTCATCCCGGCACCGGCCAGCCGATCGGGCCTCAAGATTTGGCGCCGCTCTTTCCGATGGAGCTCATCAAGCAGGAGGTGAGCCAGGAGCGGTGGATCGCGATCCCCGAGGAGATCCGGGAGATCTATCGGCTGTGGCGACCGACGCCGCTCTACCGCGCCCGACGCCTCGAGAAGGCGCTCGATACGCCCGCGCGCATCTACTACAAGTACGAGGGCGTGAGCCCGGCGGGCAGCCACAAGCCGAACACGGCCGTCGCCCAGGCGTACTACAACAAGAAGGAGAAGGTCGCGCGGCTCACGACGGAGACGGGCGCCGGCCAGTGGGGCTCGGCGCTCGCCATCGCGTGCAGCTTCTTCGGCCTGCAGTGCAAGGTGTACATGGTCAAGGTCTCCTACCAGCAGAAGCCGTACCGGCGCGTGCTGATGGAGACGTACGGCGCGCAGGTCGTCGCGAGCCCGAGCTCCGACACGCAGTCGGGCAAGAAGGTGCTCGAGCAGGACCCGAACTCGCCCGGCAGCCTCGGGATCGCGATCAGCGAGGCGGTCGAGGACGCGGCGGCGCGCGAGGACACGAAGTACTCGCTCGGGAGCGTGCTCAACCACGTCCTCATGCATCAGACCGTCGTCGGCCTCGAGGTGAAGAAGCAGCTCGAGAAAGCGGACGCGGAGGCCGACATCCTCGTCGGCTGCATCGGCGGCGGCTCGAACTTCGCGGGCTTCTCCTTCCCGTTCCTCGCCGACAAGCTCGCCGGCAAGAGGAAGAAGCTCCGCGTCGTCGCCGTCGAGCCGAGCGCCTGTCCGAGCCTCACGAAGGGCAAGTACGTCTACGACTTTGGCGACACGGTCGGCCTCACGCCGCTCGTCAAGATGTACACGCTCGGCCACACCTTCATTCCGCCGTCGCTCCACGCGGGCGGTCTCCGCTACCACGGCATGGCGCCCTTGATCTGCAAGCTCTACGACGAGAAGGTCATCGAGGCGATCGCCGTGCCACAGGTCGCCACCTTCCACGCCGCCGTGCAGTTCGCGCGGGCGGAGGGCCTCCTGCCCGCACCCGAGGCGGCCCACGCCGTGCGCGGGGCCATCGACGAGGCGCTCCGGTGCAAGAGCGAGGGCAAGCGGAAGACGATCGTCTTCAACCTGTGCGGCCACGGTCATCTCGACCTCTCGGCCTACGAGGCGTTTCTCGCGGGCAAGCTCCAGGACTACGAGTACCCCGCCGAGAAGGTCCAGGAGGCGCTCAAGCACCTGCCGAAGGTGAAGGCGTAGGGAGAGCCGCGCATGGCTGTGGGACGTCGCGCCTTTCTGCGGACGGGCGCGGCCGCGGCGGCCGCGGCCGCGCTCGGTCCCGCGCCCCTCTCCGCGCAGGGCAAGGGCCCCATCCGCCTCGCCTATCTCCAGCTCGGCTGGGCGGCGACCGAGATCATCCACAAGGAAGATCTGCTCGGCAAGCGCGGCTGGCAGGCCGAGTACTCCATCGTGCCGGGCGCGCCCGGGCCGTTGCTGAACCAGCTCGCCTCGAAGAACGTCGACGCGATCGACATGTCCTTCGCGCTCGCCGCCAAGGCGTTCGAGGACGGCGTGCCGCTCAAGGTGACGGGCGTCGCGACGGCCGTGCTCGGCGCCATCGTCGCGCGCAAGGACGCGGGCCTCGCCAGGGTCGAGGACCTCAGGGGGAGGAAGATCGCCGCGGTCGTCGGAACGTCGACGTTCTTCGATATCAGGGCGCTGACGCTGAAGGGGTATGGGCTCGACCTCCAGAAGGACACGCAGATCGTCACGGCGACCGCGCCGCCGGACATGGTGACGTTGTTGGGGAAGAAGGACGTGGACGCGATCATCGCGTGGCAGCCCATCACGGACGCGGTCGTCTTCCGCGGGGAGGGCGTGTACCTCGCCAAGCAGATCGACCTCTGGCGCAAGGCCACCGGCCGCCCGACGGGGTTCCCGGTGCACGTCTGCTACCTCGTGCACGGCGAGTTCCTCCAGAAGCACCCGACGATCGCGCGGGACCTCAACGACGCCCAGAAGGACGCGGTGGAGGTCTGGTACAACAAGCCCGCGCGCGCGATGGAGATCGTCCAGGAGGTCACGAAGCTACCGGCGGACGTGGTCCAGGTCGCCCACCGGGAGACCGTGAGGATGCTCTACGGCCTGCCCGACGAGCAGGTGGACACGCTCATCGCCCAGCTCAAGATCAACAAGGAGTTCGGCTTCCTCAAGTCGGACATCTGGGACACCCCGGACCGGATCCGCCGCGAGTTCTTCCACCGGGCGTAGCCTCGGAGGGAGGCTCGGCCCTCTTCCGAAGCCTCCCCCTCGGGACGGCGCGCGGGCAAGCCCGCGCTCGAACGCGGCCATGAGCCAGCGCGAGTGGAGCACGAGACTGCACCTGCCCACGGCCGGCGCGACGGCGCTGATCGTCGCCGTCTGGTCGCTCCTCTCCTGGCGCTACGGCGCCTACGTCCTCCCGTCGCCCCTCTCGGTGGTCCTCGGCTTCGCGGAGATCGTCGGCTCGGGCGAGGTCTGGAGGCACACCGGTGCCTCGCTCGCCCGCATCCTCGTGGGCTTCGGCGGCGCCGTGGCGGCGGCGATCGTCATGGGGCTCGCCGCGTTCGTCTCGCGCCTGGCTCGCGGGCTGGTCCACGACGCCCTCGCCATCCTGAACGCCACGTCGGTCTTCGTGTGGATCGTGATCTCGATCATCTGGTTCGGTCTCTCGAACTGGGCGCCGATCTTCACGACGTTCATGATCACGCTCCCCGTCGTCGCGTCCAACCTCGTCGAGGGCGTCGCGGACGTGGACCGGCGGCTCCTCGAGATGGGCGACGTTTATCGCCTCTCGGGCGGTGAGAAGTTCCGGGCGATCGTGATTCCCTCGACGCTTCCCTACCTCGTGGCGGGGATGAAGGTCGGCTTCGGCTTGGCCCTCAAGGTCTCGGTCGTGGCGGAGATCTTCGGCGTCACCTCGGGGATCGGCTACATCATGAACTACAGCCGCGAGATCCTCGCGACGCAGATGGTCTTCGTGTGGGCGCTCGTGATGATCCTCGTGATGATGGCGACCGACACGCTCGTCTTCGGCTCGATCTCCCGCCGCCTGGCGCGCTGGAAGTAAAGGCATGGACGCCGGTGGAATGAGAAGCGACATGCGGAACGGCGCCGGGGCGCACCTCTTTCAGGCCACCCAGCGAGTGGGCCCGGCCTCGCGGGCCCCGCTCCAATGAAGCTGGACGTGACCGGGGTCGGCAAGGACTACCTGATCCCGGTCCTCGACACCGTCACGTTCCGCGTCGAGGCCGGGGAGTTCGTGTGCGTCCTCGGCCCGAACGGCTGCGGCAAGACGACCCTGCTGAGGATCATCGGCGGCCTCGAGCCCGCGACGCGCGGCGCGGTGCTCCTGGACGGCACGCCGGTCGTCGCGGGGGACGCTCACGACCGGAAAGTCGGCGTCGTCTTCCAGGAAGACCGGCTGCTCCCGTGGATGACGCTCGAGGCGAACGTCGCGCTCGTCTTGAGGCCGCTCGGCCTCGCCTCCGCGGCGCGGCGCGCGGCGGCGCGCCGCTACTTGGCGCTCGTCGGTCTCGTCGGCTTCGAAGCGTACTACCCGGGCCGCGTGTCGGGGGGCATGCGCCAGCGCGCCGCGATCGCGCGCGCGCTCGCGATCGAGCCGGACGTCCTCCTGATGGACGAGCCCTTCGGCGCCCTCGACGCCCAGAACCGCCGGATCATGCAGGCCGAGGTACGGCGGATCTGGAAGGAGACGGGACGGACGATCCTCTTCGTGACCCACGCGATCGAGGAAGCGGTCGCGCTCGGGACGACGCTCGTCATGATGTCGGCGCGTCCGTCGCGGGTGCGCGAGCTGATTCGGAACGACGGGCGCGTGGAGCGCGGCAGGCTCGTCGACGACCTCAACACGATGATCATGGAGGAGGTCCTACGCCAGCAGGGAGGGGCGACGCTCGGCTGATGGGCGCCATTCAGGTCCGTCGCGTGCGGCTGGGGGCGGCGTTCGTGCTGCTCACCTATCTCATCCTGCACTTCAGCAACCACGCCCTCGGGTTGGTCTCGCTCGACGCCATGGAGACCGGGCGCCGCTGGTTCCTGGCGATCTGGCGCAGCCAGCTCGGAACCCTCGCGCTCTACGGGGCGATCGTCGTCCACGGCGGGCTCGCGCTCTGGCTCCTCTACCAGCGTCGGACGCTCCGCATGCCCGCATGGGAAGCCGCGCAGTACACCCTCGGCCTCGTGCTGCCGGCGTTGCTCGCTTCCCACGTCGTCGGGACGCGAATCGCGTGGTGGCAGGCCGGCTCCGACGACCGCTACGCGCGCTTGCTCTTCCACTTCTGGGTGCAGGCGCCCGAGCGCGGGGCCTGGCAGGCGGTGGCGCTCGCGGTCGCGTGGACGCACGCCTGCATCGGCGTGCACTACTGGCTTCGCTTCCGGCCGTGGTACCCGCGCGCGGTGGGCTGGCTTTTCACCGTCGCCCTCCTGCTGCCGACGCTCGCCCTGGCGGGCTTCGTCGCCGGCGGCCGCGAGGTGAGCGTCCTCGCACGCACGCCGGGCTGGACCGACGCGCTGATGCGCGCGACCCACCCGCCCGGTGCCGCCGAGACCGCGGTGCTCGGCCGCGTGCGGAACGGCTTCCTCGACGCCTACCTCGTCGCGCTCGGGGCCGTGCTCGCGGCGCGGGGTGTCCGCACCCTCTGGCAGCGCCGACGCTCGGTTCGCATCCTCTACCCCGCCGACCGTGTCGTGACCGTGCCGGTCGGCGTGAGCGTGCTCGAGGCGAGTCGCCTCGCCGGCATCCTCCACGCCTCGGTCTGCGGTGGCCGTGGCCGCTGCTCGACCTGCCGCGTTCGCGTCGTCCGCGGCCTCGCGGACCTGCCGCTCGCGAGCCTAGCCGAGCAGCGGGTGCTCGCGCGCGTCGGCGCCGCTCCCGACGTGCGGCTGGCCTGCCAGGTCCGCCCGGTCCGCGACGTCGCCGTCCTCCCGCTGCTGGCGCCGTCGATCGCCGCCGCCGACGCCTTCGGCTCGGACGTGCGCCAGGGCCGCGAGCAGGAGGTCGCGGTCCTCTTCGCCGACCTGCGCGGCTTTACGCGCGTCGCGGAGCACAAGCTACCCTACGACGTCGTGTTCATCCTCAACCGATACTTCGAGGCCGTCGGTGGCGCCATCCAGGAGGCCGGGGGCATCCCGAACCAGTTCACGGGCGACGGCGTCATGGCGCTCTTCGGCGTCGAGACCGGGGTCGAGCTCGGCTGCCGCCAGGCCGTGGCCGCCGCCCGCGCGATCGTCCGGCACCTCGCGGCGCTCAACCGCGAGCTCGGCGAGGAGCTTCAGGTACCGCTCCGCATCGGGATCGGCATCCACGCGGGCCCGGCGATCGTCGGACGCATGGGCTACGGCGAGGGCGTCTATCTCACGGCGGTGGGCGACACGGTCCACGTCGCGAGCCGCCTCGAGCAGCTCACGAAGGAGTATGGCTGCGCGCTCGTCCTCTCCGAGCAGGTCGCGTCCCGCGCGGCCCTCGACGTCTCGGCGTTTCCGCGCCACGAGCTGACGGTCCGGAACCGCGGCGGCCTGCTGGCGGTGCGAGTGATCGACGACCTCGGACGCCTGGAGAGTGGTTGAAGGCCGCCTCCAGGCTGTCGAGCCTCGACCTGCCCGTGCGCCTCATCGCCAGCAGCCCGAGGCGCCCACCGGCTGACGCACGTGTCTCTCGTTCTTGCCGGGGCCCCCGCTTGACAGCGGCTCGGTAGGGCCATACCATCCTCATCGTATGGCCATAACGACCATCAAGTCGACCTACGCGCTCGACGTGGCGACTGTCCGGGCCCTCGAAGGACTCGCACGCCGGTGGAATGTCTCCAAGTCCGAGGCGCTGCGCCGCGCCGTGCGTGTCGCGTCGGGCCAGAGGACGCCCCAGCGCGAGGCGCTGGCCGCGCTCGATCAACTCCAGAAATCTCTGCGTCTTACACCGGCGAAGGCACGCGCCTGGGCGCGCGCGACGCGCCAGGAGCGCCGGGCGTGGTCGACGCGCCGCGAGCCGCGGCCTGGATGATCCACCTCGACACGGACTTCCTGATCCGTGGCTTGTCTCGGGGATCTCCGGAGGACCGCCGTCTCCGGTCATGGCTGGCCACTGGGGAGCCCGTCGGGATCAGCGCCGTGAGCTGGGCCGAGTTCCTCTGTGGGCCGGCCCATGCCGGGGACGTCGAGCTCGCCATCAGGATTGTCGGAGAGCCGTTGCCGTTCCTCGGCGACGACGGGCCGCTGTCGGCGCGGCTGTTCAACCTCGGGGGTCGACGTCGGGGCTCCCTCGGTGACTGCATGATCGCCGCAGCGGCGATCCGGACCGGCGCCACGCTCGCCACCGTGAACACGATCGATTTTCGCCGCTTCGAGTCTGCCGGGCTCCGGCTCGCGGCCGGATAACCCTCGACGGAGGACGCCCGCCCATGATCAAGCCCTATACCGCCGTCGGTCTGGTCCCCACCGTCCGCGGAATCCGCAAGCGCAAGGACATCAAGATCAACCTCGACCATCTCTCGCACCTCGTGAAGGCCGCCTCCTGGCTGTCGAGCCTCGACCTGCCCGTGCGCCTCATCGCCTTCCCCGAGGGCGCGCTGCAGGCGTTCAACGACGAGGTGCTCGACCTCGACCACGCCACCTTCGCGCGCGAGTGCGCGATCGACATCCCGGGCGACGAGACCGAGGCGCTCGGCAAGATCGCGAAGGAGTACGACGCGTTCGTCATGGCGCAGGCGAAGGCCAGGCACCCCGACCTGAAAGACCGGTTCTTCAACGTCGGGTTCGTCATCAACCCGCGCGGCCGGGTCATCCTCAAGCACTACAAAGTCTCGCCCCTCTTCCCCGTCGAGCACTCGGTCTGCCCCCACGACGTCTACGACTGGTGGATCGCGAAGTACGGCCGCACCCTGGACGCCTTCTGGCCCGTGGTGGACACGGAGATCGGCCGGCTCGGCATCATGATGGCGAACGAGGGCTCCTACCCCGAGAACGCGCGGGCGCTCGCGCTGAACGGCGCGGAGGTCGTCTACCGCGCCTCCTACCCGCACCCCGCGACGGGGAACGAGATGTTCGAGATCCAGAGCCGGGCGCGCGCACTCGACAACAACCTGTACATCGTGGCCCCGAACATGGGCACCTACTACCTCTTCCCCGAGGAGACGACGCCCATCGACACCTTCGGCGGCCGCTCGTACGTCATCGACTACAAGGGGCGCATCGTCGGCAAGCAGGAGTACGGCGCGGGCTCGACGTACGTCGCGGGCGTCATCGACATCGAGGCGCTGCGCGACCATCGCGCGCGCGCCCAGTGGGACAACTGGCTCAAGGACGTCCGGACCGAGCTCTACCAGCTGCTCTACGAACAGCCCATCTACCCGAAGAACCTCTACCTGAAGCGCGCGCCGATGAAGCACGCCGAGTACCGCGACAAGGTCATCAAGCGGCAGATCAAGCTCATGCACGACCGGGGCATCTGGACGAAGCCCGAGCGCTGAGATGCCGCGTCCGGCCCGGCGCTGATAGGGCAGTGTGCCCGGGAGGAACGGGCGAACTTCCCCCGGCACACCGCGCGACTGTCGGGTAAATCTCTAATTTCCGGTAACTCTCCCTTGGCACGGCGCGTGCCTTACAAGGTTCATCAGACGTAAGCGACCGCAGAGGGCCGCAGGCGCCCTGGAGGTGATACATGACGATGGACCTCTGGTACGACCTGGCCATACGAGAGCAGCCCGATCTAGACGCGAACGTGATCGACCCGTGCGAGCCCGAGGACGCGGAGCAGGTGGCTCCCGAGGCTCCACCGAGCGGGCCCGTCGCCGTCGATTTCTTTTGAGCCGCTTCTAGCCGACTGCCCGGCGCGCGGCCGCGAGCACGCGGTCGACCTCGACGCGCTCGAGCGAGGCGGTTGACACGACCACCGGCTGAGCGCGCGGCTCCCACGACTGCCACGCGAGCGCATCCCGGACGAAGAGCACCACGGCGGGCCTGCCGAGCGCCGCCGCCAGGTGGCTCACGCCCGAGTCATTGCCGAGGTAGGCGCTCGCCCCCCCCAGGATCCCCGCGAGGCGCGGCAGCGACGGCTCGTCGAGTCCGATGGCCGGGCCCGGGAGCCGCGCGCGAAGCGCCGCGACGGCGTCGGCGTCGGCCGGCCCCTGGTGAATGGCGAGCACGAGCGCGCGCTCCGAGCGGAGCCGCTCGAGGACGGCCGCGAATCCCTCCGCGGGCCAGCGCTTCAGGACGCCCCCGGCTCCCGGGTGGACCACGACGAGCGGCGTTCGGCCGTCCCACCCCACGTCCCGGAGCGCGCGCCGGCCCTCGTCGACCAGCGTCGCCGCGGGCACGACGGGCTCGCGCCAGCGGGCCGCGTCCGCCATCGGCGCTCCCACGCTCGCGAGCAGGTGCTCCCACACCGGACGCGCCTCGCCGACCGACCGGACCACGACTGTGTCGGGGACGAGCGCGGTGAGACGACGGACGAAGTCGGGGTCGCGCGCGCCGAACCACGACACCACACGCGTCGCGTCACGCAGCAAGGGCGCGGGCTCGCGCGGCTCGGGCCCGAACAGGCGGTCGAGGCCAAGCGCGTCGAACGCGATCGCCCGGTCCACGACGCCGAGCGCCGCGAGAAGCTCGCCGATCCGGGGCTGGGCGGCAAGCAGCAGGGGCTCGAGTGGGTCCCTGTGCTTCAAGAATCGGAGCGCCGGGACGGCGAGCAGAACGTCGCCGAGCGCTCCCGGATGGACAGCGAGCGTCAGGGGGAGAGGAGCGCCAGGGCGGCGTCGTGGAGCCGCCCGTTCGTCGCGAGCGCGGTACCCGAGTAGATCGTGGCCCGCCCCTGGAGGTCGGTGAACCGTCCGCCCGCCTCCTCGACGACGATCTTCGGGGCTGCGAGGTCCCAGGGCTTGAGGTCGAGCTCCGCATAGATCTCGGCCTTGCCCTCGGCGACGAGCCCGTAGCCCAGGTAGTCGCCGAAGCCGCGCTGGCGGTCCGTCGCGTCGATGAGCCGCACGAAACCGTCCCAGTAGCCGCTCTTGCGGACGATGCCCAGCCCCGCGTGCACGAAGGAGCTCTGGTGGAGCTCGCCCACGTCCGAGACCCGGATGCGCGCGCCGTTGAGGCAGGCCCCCGCGCCCCGACGGGCGGTGTAGAGCTCGGCCGTCACCGGGTTGTGGATCACGCCCACCGTGACCTCGCCGCGCTCCTCCAGCGCGATCAGCGTCGCCCAGACGGGAATGCCCCGGACGAAGTTCTTCGTCCCGTCGATCGGGTC
>QHSA01000153.1 GCA_003220315.1 Candidatus Rokuibacteriota bacterium | reverse complement strand
ACGGGGGCCGCGCTGGCGCGTGCCGGCCACGACGTCCTCCTGGTGGATCTGGCCGAGGCCCATGTCGCGGAGATGAAAGAGAGCGGCCTCACGATCGAGACCCCCGAGGGCCGCTGGACCGCACCCGTGCGCGCGGTCACGTCGCACGATTTCGGCGGCCAGCACGACCTGGTCCTGCTCGCAGTGAAATCCCAGCACACCGGGGACGCGCTCCGGACGCTCGTCCCCCACCTCACCCCCCGCGGCATCCTCGTGTCGCTCCAGAACGGCCTGAACGAAGAGCTGATCGCCAGCCACATCGGCGCCTGGCGAACCGTCGGCTGCCTCGTGAACTGGGCCGCCGACTGGATCGCGCCTGGGCGGGTCCGGTACGGTGGCCCCGGCGCCTTCGTGCTCGGCGAGCTCGACGGAGCGATCAGCCCGCGCGTGAAGGAGCTCGGCCGGCTCCTGGAGCCAGTCGCGGAGCTCCGGATCTCCGACAACGTCCGCGGCTACAAGTGGGCCAAGCACGTCTACGGCGCCCTCCTCTTCGCCACCGCGCTCGTGGACGCGCACGTCTACGAGGTGGTCGAGCGCTCCCGTCCCGTCCAGCGCATGCTCGTCGCGCTGGTCGCCGAGGGGATGGCGCTCGCGGAGAAGGCGCGCGTCAGGCTCGAGGCTTTCGACGAGTACGATCCGCGGCTCTACCGCGCCGCGCTCGGCGGCGACGACGTGGCGCTCGACGCGGCGATGGCCGCCGTCGCCCAGCACTACCGCACCCGCACGAAGACCAAGACCGGCATCTGGCGCGATCTCGCCGTCCGGAAGCGCAAGACGGAGGTGGACGGCCTCTTCGGCCCCGCACTCGAGAAGGCCGCCCAGCTCGGCGTGCCGCTGCCGCTCACGCGCCGGATGATCGAGCTGATCCACGACCTGGAGGAGGGACGCCGCGCGATGGGTTGGGAGAACCTCGACGCGCTCGTCGCGCTCAGAGAGGCGCGGTGATGGCCGAGCCCCACTGGCGCTACCGCGACCCGCTCGAGCCCGCGCTCCACGGCGAAGTCTCCCCGGACGTCTTGATGGAGCACGTGCGCGCGATCGCGGCCTGGGAGCGCGAGTCGGGGAGCGCGGGCGAGGCGCGCGCGTTCGACTACATCGAGGACACGCTCAAGCGCTTCGGCCTCGCCGTCGAGCGCCGCGAGGTCGAGGCGCTGATCAGCCTGCCCGAGGAGGGCCGTCTCACGCTGCCCGGCGGCGAGGTCATCCAGGGGCTCACGCACTCGTTCTCGCCGTCGGCCGAGGCGCTCGAGGGCGAGCTGGTCGACGCGGGCGAGGGCACACCCGGCGACTACGCGCGCGTGCGCGCCGAGGGCAAGGTCGCGCTCGTGTCCGGGCTCGCGACGCCGGGCAAGGCGTGGGCGGCGCAGCAGGCCGGCACGCTCGCGCAGGTCTTCGTCAACGCGGACCACCTCCACAACATGATCGTGTCGACCGTGTGGGGGACGCCCGCGCCGGACACCGCCTGGCGCCTCCCGCGCACTCCGTGCCTGTCGATCCGCCACGCCGACGCCGAGCGTCTCCGGCAGCTCCTGTGGGTCCGACTGCACCAGGGCGCGGTCCGCATCACGCTGACGACGCGGGTGCGGACGGGGTGGATCCCGATCCCGCTGCTCGTCGCGCATCTCGACGGCCATGTCGAGGACCGCTTCGTCCTGCTCTCCGGCCACGTCGACTCCTGGCACCACGGCGCGATGGACAACGCGGCGGCCAACGCGACGATGCTCGAGGTCGCCCGCCTCCTCGGCGGACGGCGCGACCGGCTCCGCCGCGGGCTCCGGGTCGCGTTCTGGTCGGGTCACTCCCACGGGCGCTACGCGGGCTCGGCCTGGTACGCCGATCACGCGTGGAGCGAGCTCCACCGCCGCTGCGTCCTCCACCTGAACGCCGATTCCACCGGCGCCAGGGGCGCGACCGACTACTCGACGCTCCACGCCACGGAGGACGCCCAGCTGTTCGCCGAGGCGGTCGTGCGGGACCTGACCGGCCAGCCGGCGCGTGGCCGGCGGATCTCGCGCGCGGGCGACCAGTCCTTCTGGGGCGCCGGCGTGCCGTCGGCGTTCATGTCGCTCTCCGGGATCCCGAGGCAGGACACGGAGCTGTCGCGCACGATGGAGCGGCTGCTCGGCACCTCGGGCTTCCCGTGGTGGTGGCACACGCGCGAAGACACCGTGGACAAGATCGACGCCGGCGTCCTCACCCTCGACACGAAGGTCTATCTCTCGGCCGCGCTCCGCGCCGTCAACGCGCCCGTCCTGCCGCTCGACCACGCGTGGACGGCGCGCGCGCTCCTCGCCGTCGTCGAAGAGCTCCGGACGGCGAGCGCCTCGCGCTTCGACCTGGCGCCGGTCGCGACCGCGGCGCGAGGGCTCGTCGAGCGCGCCGACGCTCTCGCCACGGCGCTCGCCCGTCTCGCCGCGACGACGCCGGGCGCGGCCGCCCTCGAGCGGGCCAACCGCGCGCTCGTGAGGCTCTCGCGGATCCTGGTGCCGCTCGCGTACACGACGGGCGATCCGTTCCGGCACGACCTCGCCCTGCCGCAGGCGCCCCTCGCCGGGCTCCAGGCCGTGCGCGACCTCGCGCGGCTCGAGCCCCACGCCGACGACTTCAAGTTCGCCGCCGCCGCGCTGACCCGCGAGCGCAACCGGGTGGTGCATGCGCTGGACGACGCGGCGGAGCTCGTCGACGACGTCCTCGCGGCCAAGGAGACGCCCGCATGAAGAGGGGAGGCGCCCGGCTGGCCACGCCGCTCGCGCTCCTCGCCGCCGCGCTCGCCCTCGGCGCCCTCGCGACCCCGGCCGCCGCGCAGAAGCGCGGCGGGACGCTCACGATCGTGCGCCCCACCGATCCCGTGTCGCTCGACCCCCACTACGAGACGACCGCGCCCGGCGCGTGGGTCTACTCGAACATCCTCGAGTCGTTGATCGCGATCGACGAGAAGCTCGAGCTCCACCCGAAGCTCGCGACGTCGTGGGACGTGATCTCGCCGACGCGGGTGCGCTTCAAGCTGCGGCCGGGTGTCCGGTTCCACGACGGGACGCCGCTCGACGCGGCGGCGGTGAAGTTCACGCTCGACCGGGCGCTCAAGGGCACGCCGCCCGGGCGCTGGGCGAGCCTCGCCGGGCCGCTCGCCGGCGCCGAGGTGGTCGACGACCTCACGGTGGACGTCGTCACGAGCGAGCCGTTCGGCCCGATCTTGAGGTCGCTGGCGCTGGTCTACGCGGGCATCGTCTCGCCGACGGCGGTCGTGAAGGCCGGGCCCGACTTCAGCCGGGCGCCCGTCGGCACGGGGCCCTTCAAATTCGTCGAGTGGAAGACCAACACGCACGTGATCCTCGAGCGCTTCGCCGACTACTGGGGCGACAAGGCGCCGCTCGACCGCGTCGTCTTCAGAGTTCTGCCCGAGGAGGGCGCGCGGATGATCGCGCTCCAGACGGGCGACGCGGACATGGTCCTCTTTCCCTCGCCGATCCAGCTCGCGGCGCTCCGCCGCGACCCGAAGTTCGCCGTCCACGAGGCGACGGGCCTCCGCGTCGTCTTCGTCGGCATGCACGCGAAGCAGCCCCCGCTCGACGACGTGCGCGTGCGGTCGGCGCTCCTTCACGCGGTCGACCTCAAGGCGATCCTCGCCAACATCCTGGAGGGCGCGGCCCTCCCCGCGCGCGGCGTCCTGGCGCCCGGCGTCTTCGGCTTCAAGGACATGAGGCTCGACCAGCTCTATCCGTTCGACCGCGGGCGGGCGAAGGCGCTCCTCGCCCAGGCGGGGTGGAACCCCGGCCCCGACGGCGTCATGCAGAAGGGCGGGCAGCGGCTCACCCTCACGTGGCTCGCCGCGCGCGGGCGGTACCCGAAGGACGGCGAGATCACGGAAGCCGTGCAGGCGATGCTGCGGGACGTCGGCGTCGAGGCGAAGGTGGAGTGGCGCGAGTGGGCCTCGGCCTTCACGCAGTTCCGCGGCGACCCGCTCTCCTTCCACCTCTTCACGCTCGGCTGGGTGACGAGCAGCACCGACGCGGACTCCTCCCTCTACCCGCTCTTCCATTCGAGGCAGCTCCCGCCCGGCGGCTGGAACACCTCGCGCTACGCGAACGCGCGCGTCGACACGCTCGTCGAGCAGGCGCGGCGCAGCCTGAACCAAGGCGAGCGCGAGCGTCTCTACGGCGAGGCTCAGGACCTCCTGGCGAAGGACATGGTCTGGATCCCGATCTACAACACCAAGGAGATCGTCGCCACGCGCGCCTCCGTCAAGGGCTTCGGCGTCCACCCGGTGGAGTACTTCCTTCCCCTCGGGAAGGTGTGGCTGGATCGCTGACGTTCGCGCTCCGGCGACTGCTGCTCGCCGTCCCGGTTCTGCTCGGGGTCGTCTTCATCGTCATGCTCACCCTCGAGCTCGTCCCCGGCGACGCGGTGGCCATGATGCTCGGCGAGCACGCGACGAAGGCGGCCGTGGACCGCCTCCGCGAGCACCTCGGCCTCGACAAGCCGCTCCTGGTCCGCTACGCGCAGTACGTCGGGCAGCTCGCCCGCGGCGACCTCGGGCGCTCGATCATCCAAAACCGGCCCGTCGTCGACGAGCTCGCCGACACGTGGCCGGCGACGCTCGAGCTCACCGTGGCGGCGCTCCTGATCGCCGCGCTCGTCGGCGTGCCGGCAGGCGTCGTCTCCGCCGTCAGGCCCAACTCGAGCTTCGACGCGCTCGCGCGGCTCGGCTCGCTCTTCGGGCTCTCGATGCCGGTCTTCTGGACCGGGCTCGTGCTGATCGTCCTGTTCTCGCTCTGGCTCCCGTGGCTCCCCGTCGGCGGGCGGGGCTCGCTCGCCCACCTCGTCCTGCCCGCCGTCGCGCTGGCGCTGCCGTCGATCGCGATGCTCGCGCGCCTCACGCGGTCGAGCGTGCTCGAGGTCCTCCACGAGGACTACGTGCGCACCGCGCGGGCCAAGGGCCTCCAGGAGCTCGCGGTCGTCGTCAAGCACGGCCTGCGGAACGCCCTCCTGCCGATCGTCACGCTCGTCGGGATCCAGGCGGGTCAGCTCATGGGCGGCGCGGTCCTGACCGAGACCGTGTTCGCGTGGCCGGGGCTCGGGCGCCTGATGGTGAAGGCGATCTTCGCCCGCGACTACGTGCTCTTGCAGGGCGCGGTGCTCGTGTTCGCGCTCGCGTTCGTCCTCGTGAACCTGCTGGTCGATCTCTCGTACGGCCTCCTCGACCCCCGCATCTCGAGGCAGGGATGAGCGCCGACGCGGCCCGGCGGTTCGGGCGAAACCGCCTGGCGCTCCTCGGCCTGGCGCTCGTCGCCGGGCTCGTCCTGGTCGCGGCGGCGGCACCGCTCCTCGCGCCGCAGGATCCCGTCAAGCAGTCGCTCTTCGAGAAGCGCGCGCGCCCGGACGCCAAGCACCTCCTCGGCGCGGACGAGTTCGGCCGCGACATCCTCTCGCGGGTGATCTACGGCACGCGTGTGGCGCTCCTCGTCGGGACGCTCGCGGCCGCCATCGCGGTCGTGGCCGGCGGCGCGCTCGGCTGCGTCGCGGGCTTCGCCGGTGGGTGGCTCGACGCGACGATCATGCGGGGGATCGAGATCCTGCTCGCCTTCCCGTACCTTCTGCTGGCGATCGCGATCGTCTCCGCGCTCGGCCCCGGCGTCGTCAACACGACGATCGCCGTCGGCGTCTGGGGCACGCCGACGGTCGCGCGCATGGTCCGCGCCTCGGTCCTGGCGCTCAAGGAGACGGAGTACGTCCGGGCAGCGCGCGCCCTCGGGGCAGGCGGCCCGGCACTCGTCCTGCGGCACATCCTGCCGAACGTGCTCCCGACGCTCTGCGTCTACGCGACGCTCTTCATGGCGAACGCTGTCCTCGTCGAGGCGGCGCTGTCGTTCCTCGGGCTCGGCGTGCAGCCGCCGACGCCCTCGTGGGGCCTCATGGTGTCCACCGGCCGCGACGTCCTCCTGGTCGCGCCCCACGTGGCGACCATGCCCGGCCTCGCGATCGTCGTCTCCGTGCTCGGCTTCAACCTCCTCGGCGACGGGCTCCGCGACGCGCTGGACCCGCGGCTCCGCGGGGCGTGAGCCGCGGCGGCTCCCCTCAGGATCCACCCTTCCGAGCCGGAACCGGCTGCACGGCACGGAGCCGGCGCGCGATCTCGTCCATCGGCCGGTGAAGCTGCCCCAGCAAGTCCACGACCTCGCCGAAGGTCTCGACCACCGCCGCCCGCTCACCGCGCAGACCCTCGAGCTCGCTCTGGAGCGCGGCGAGGTCACGGCGGACCGCGCCGAGCTCGCCGCGGAGCTGCTCGCACTCCCGCTCCCTCGCCTCGAGGGTCTGGCGCAGCCGATCCCGCTCCCCGATCAGCGCGGGGATGACGCGGTCGACCATCTGCTGGCTTTCGGCGAGCCACCGGGCGACCCGCTGCGGATCTTCGAGGGTCCCCATCGCGCTCGTCTGCGTCTCGCTCGTCTGCGTCTCGCTCATCTGCCGTGATGCCTCCTCGTGACGACCACTGGGTTCCTGTTTCGGACCCCGGGACCCGGCCGTGTCCTCCGCCGGAAGCTCGACGAGCTCGTGAGATGCCCCGGTCGCGAGCCAGGATCGCCGTCGCCGACGCTCGACGGGTGGCGGGTCAGCCGTCGTCTCCACATTGCCGTCCCCGCGCCGGTCGACCACCACCTGCACCCCCGGATCGCGTCCATGCCGATTGCGCAGATGCTCGTAGAGAGCCGGCTGATTCCGTGCGACGACGATCAGATACCGCATCGTGGGCTCTCGCGTCGGCTCGCGGGCCGAGAACGCGTGTCCGGAGAGATTCGTGAGCACGTCACGGAGCAGCGAACGGAAGAGCAACATGGGCATCGGGTGTCGTGACCCCTCCTCCCAGGCCCCGCCGAGTCCTCGATGGCGGGGCCTGCCCACGGAAGGACATTCACCCCACCGCCTGGTGCACCAGCCGACCAATCGCCCGCGCAGCAAGAGACGCACCACATTCGCGCCCCGTGTAAGTAGCCGTGGCGGTGTCGTGAAATCGTCTCCCCCGTCAGGAAGGTGTCGAACTACGGGTGGTATGACGTCAGCTTTCGGACGTTCAGACGGTCCGGGGAGCAGGGCCTCAGACGGTCCGCGCAGCGGGGCCATAAGGTTGACGAGGCGTTCGCGGGGCGCGCACAATCGGTCCGCCCCGGCGAGGCCAGTGACACCGCCCGGCGCGGCGGTGGGGAGGACGCGATGACGACGCAGGCGACGGCGGCCGTGCTCTACCAGGTGAAGCAGCCCCTCGTGGTCGAGGACGTGGAGGTGCTGGAGCCCGGGGCCCACGAGGTGCTCGTCCGTTGGGTGGCCAACGGGGTCTGTCACAGTGACCTGCACGTGATCACCGGCGACTATCCCCACCCGCTCCCCGTCGTGCTCGGCCACGAGGCGGCCGGCGTGGTCGAGCAGGTCGGCGCCGCCGTGGAGTCCGTCAAGCCCGGCGACCACGTGTGCTCGAGCTACATCCCCTCGTGCGGGAAGTGCGGGTACTGCATCGGCGGCCAACCCACGCTCTGCGCGCTGCGCGACACGCCGCGCTGGTTCATGCTCGACGGCACCTCGCGCTTTCGGAAGGGTGGTCAGACGCTCCATCACTTCCTCCAGGTGTCGGGCTACGCGACGCGCTCGGTGGTGCTCGAGGAGAGCGTCATCCCGGTTCGCCGGGACGCGCCGCTCGACGTCGTCTGCCTCGTGAGCTGCGGTGTCCTCGCCGGCGCCGGCCCGGTGTGGAACCGCGCCAAGGTCCCGCCGGGCGCGAGCGTCGCCGTGTTCGGCTGCGGTGGCGTGGGCCTCAACACCATCCAGGCGGCACGGCTCGTGGGCGCGGCGAAGATCATCGCCGTGGACGTGCTGCCGAAGAAGCTCGAGTGGGCGCAAGAGTTCGGCGCCAGCCATGTCGTCGACGCGTCTCGCGACGACCCCGTGGCCCGCGTGCAGGCGATCGCCGGCGGCGGGGGCGTGGATTTCGCGTTCGAGGTGGTCGGCACGCAGCGGACCATTGAGCAGGCGCTCCTGTCCACCCACCGCGGGGGGATGGCGGTCGTCATCGGCATCAGCCCAGCGGGGACGCGCCTCAGCATCGACCCCATGCTGCTCGTCCAGCAGCGGATCCTCACCGGGTCGTCGTTCGGCGCCGGCCATCAGCGCACCGACGTGCCGATGCTGATCGACCTCTTCATGGACGGCACGTACAAGCTGCGCGAGCTGATCTCCCGCCGGATGCCGCTCGGCGGGATCAACCACGCCTTCGACCTCCTGCAGCAGGGCGAGGTCAAGCGCAGCGTGATCGTCTACGACTGACCGCACGGCCCCCGCCGCTTGACGCGCCCGACCTGGAGCCGCTCGCGCCCGTCGAGCTCTCCACGGTATGCTTCCGCTTCGTCCCGCAGGGTCTCTCTGTCTCTCCGACGCCGAGCTCGACGCTCTCAACAAGCAGATCATGGAGACCGTTCAGACCGAAGGGCGAGTCTTCCTGACCGCCACGCTGATACGCGGCCGCTTCGCGCTGCGCGCGTGCATTCTCCACTACGGCACGAGCGAGGCGGACATCGGCGTGCTGGTCGCGACCGTGCGCGAGGTGGGCGCGCGGCTCGCGGCCTGACAAGACATCGACTCGCACTGCACCGATCGGGAGCGCTGACGGAAAAGGTCAGGCGGTGCGTGCCACTCCGACCGTTGATCCCGTTCTAACCACGCGCAGCCAAACGAGTGCAGGCGTGGCACCGCGCTTGCTCCCTTCTTCCTTGCGGTTCTTTTTCCGGAAGTTTCTTCGTCCCGGCGCGGGATGAATGCCCCGGCTCGCCAGGCCGATTACGGCCTGACATGCAGCGAAGGAGCCTTGCGTGAGAACCGGAACGGCACTCGGTGTGATGCTGGTCGCCCTGCTCGTGTCTCCCGTCGCGGCTCAGACGATCGACCCGATCAATGGGTTCGCGATTGAACCATTCAACCCCGCGTGCACCCTCGACGGCGGGCCCACGAGCATCATCGCTGGCCGCGACGGCAACCTCTGGTTCACGGAGAGGTTTGGCAACAAGATCGGGCGGATCGCCCCCACCAGCGGCCTGATCACCGAGTTCTGTCAGGTCCTTACTGCGGGCAACCCGAGCGGCATCACGGGCAGCCCCCGCGGCATCACGGTCGGCCCCGACGGCAATATCTGGTTCGCTGAGGTCTCTGGCGTCATCGGCCGGATCACCTCCGCCGGGGTGATTACCGAGTTCGCCTCCGACCTCATCAGAGACAGCGGCCCCTTCGCCATCACGGCCGGGCGCGACGGCAACCTCTGGTTCACGGAGTTCTTTGGCAACAGGATCGCGCAGATCACCCCCGCGGGCGTGGTCACCGAGTTCCCTCCGCTTCCTAATCCCGCTCCTCTCAACGGGCCACGCGCCATCACGGTCGGCCCCGACGGCAACCTCTGGTTCACGGAGTACTACGGCAACCGGATCGGGCGGGTCACCCCCGCCGGGGTGATCACCGAGTTCCCGCCGCTTTCCAGTCCCACGTCGCTCAGCGGCCCCGACAGCATCACGGTCGGCCCCGACGGCAACCTCTGGTTCACGGAGGACAGCGGCAACAAGATCGGGCGGATCACGCCCGCCGGCGTGATCACCGAGTTCCCTCTTCCGCCCAATCTCAATTGTCCTCCCAATGGCAGTAACAGCCCGCTCGGCATCACGGCCGGCCCTGACGGCAACCTCTGGTTCACAGAGTCCTGCGGCAACAAGGTCGGGCGGATCACTCCCACTGGCGACATCGCCGAGTTCGCCGTCGCCACTCCCGGCAGCGGCCCAATGGGGATCACGCTCGGCGCCGACGGCAACCTCTGGTTCACGGAGTCCAACAGCAACAAGATCGGGCGGGTTGTCTTCGCTGGCCCGCCTGTGACTCCGCCGCCTGTGACTCCGCCGCCTGTGATTCCGCCGCCTGTGACTCCGCCGCCTACAGTCCCGCCCACGGATCCGCCCGCGGATCCCGCCGCCATGATCAGGGACCTGATGGCGTCGGTCGAGGGCTCCTACCTGAAGGGGAACATCAGGGAGGGCTTCGAGAGGAGCTTGTACGCCAAGCTGCGGAACGCTCTCGCCGCCGTCAAGGGGCAGAGGCCGGACCCGGTCGCCTGCAATGCGCTCACCGCTTTCAGCAACGAGGTCCAGGCCCAGTCGGGCAAGCAACTCACGGGCGAGCAGGCGAATCAACTGATTCGTGCGGCCAGCGATATCGTGACGCGGCTCGGATGCCCTACCCGGGGGTGAGCTGCGCGAGCGCCTCCTCGCGCAGCTTCGCCTTCTGGATCTTGCCCGAGCCCGTCATCGGGAACTCGGCGACGAAGATCACGTGGCGGGGGATCTTGAAGCTCGCGATCTTGTCCCGACAGTAGTCGATCACCTCCGCCTCGCCGAGCGCCTCCCCGGGCTCGAGCCTGACGAACGCGACGCCGACCTCGGAAAGCCGCGCGTCGGGGAAGGCGACCACCGCCGCCAGGTTGATCGCTGGATGGCCCATGAGGAACGCCTCGACCTCCATCGGGTCGACGTTCTCGCCACCGATCTTCAGCATGTCCTTGTAGCGTCCGAGGAAGCGCAGGTGGCCGTCCGCGCGGATGAGCCCCATGTCCCCCGTGTGGACCCAGCCCTCGGGGTCGATCGTCTTCGCGGTCTCCTCCGGCCGCTTGTAGTAGCCCTGCATCGTCATGTAGCTCCGGACCCGGATCTCGCCCGGCGTGCCGCCGGGCTGCTCGCGGCCGGTCGCCGGGTCGACGACCTTGAGCTCGTAGCCCGGCGCGGGATAGCCCGACGCCTCGACGCACTGCTCCTCCGTGGAGTCGAGCGCGCCGAGCGCGGCGCCGGCGCCGAACTCGCTCATGCCGTAACCGGAGACGAGCCGCCCGAACACGTGCCGCGCGCGGCGCGCGACGGGGACGGAGCTCGACATCCCGGTCGCGCAGATCCCCGTGCGCACGCGCCACAGCTCCCGCGGCGACCGGTCCAGCGCTTCCATCAGGTCCTTGAAGTGCGTGTCGAAGCCGTGCAGGATCGTCGGCCGCTCCTCGGCCATGAGGGCGAGGACGGCCGGGGGATCGAAGGTCTCCGTGAGGATCTGGCGCGCGCCGGTGACCATCGACATGAGCATCCCCTCGGAGAACCCGAAGAGATGGAAGAGCGGCAGGTACATCATGATCGTATCCGCCGGCGTGATCGCCAGACGGAAGGCGCGGTCCACCAGGTTCCGGACGATCCGGTGGCAGTGCATCGCCCCCTTGGGGAACCCGGTCGTGCCCGAGGTGTACATGATGAAGGCCGCCGCCTCGGGGTCGACGGCCGCCGCGCGGTTCCGAAGGTCCACGTCGTCGACCTGCTCTCCCGCTCGGACCAGCGCTCTCCAGTCGAGCATCTCCGGCCGGGGCTCCGCCGCGGCGACGACGACGCGCTTCCACCGGGGGAACCTCGCCTCGCGGACCTCGCCGGCTCGGGCCGTCTCGAGTGAGGGCGCGAGCTGCCGCACCATGCCGAGGTAGTTCACCGGGCCGGAGCGCTCGGCGATCAGGAGGGTGGAGGCGTCGGACTGGGCGAGCACGTAGGCGAGGTCCTCGGTGCGGAACCGCGTATTGATCGGGACGAGGACCGCGCCGATCTTCATCACCGCGAACGCAGCGTCGATGAACTCCGGCAGGTTCACCATCCAGAGGGCGACGTGCTCCCCGGGCGCGATCCCGAGACCCATCAGCCCCCGGGCGACCCGGTCGACGCGCTCGGACAGCTCGGCGAAGGTCCAGCGCCGACCCTGGAAGGAGAGCGCCTCGCGCGCGCTCCAGCGGCGCGCGGCGTCCGCGGGGAGCGAGCCGAGCGCCTGCCGGGAGAACCACTCGCTCATCGCGCGGAGTCGCCCACGGCGCGCGGGTCGCTACGTGCGAACCTTGACGCCGGCCCTCTCCTCCTGGAGCATGAAGGGCGCGGAGAAGTCCTTGTCGCCCCAGCCGCGCGCCAGCGCCTCGATCAGGGTCTGCTCGGCGAGCGCCGCCATCTCCATCGGCACGTTGAACTCGCGCGCGAGCTCGGTCGCGAGCCCGAGGTCTTTCCGCGCGAGGCGGAGCGCGAAGCGGACGGTGTCGAAGTCGCCCTTGAAGACGATCTCGGGGAGCACCTGCGTGAGGAGCAGTCCCTGGCCGAAGGCCCCGCCCTTCACGGCGGCGAGCAGCGCCTCCGGCCGCACGCCCGCCTTGACGCCGAGGGTGAAGGCCTCGGCGACGACCTGGCGCGTGCAGATGCCGATCATGTTGTGGACGAGCTTGGCGATGGTCCCGCAGCCGATCTCGCCCATGTAGGCGACCTTGTCGCCCATCGCCTCGAACACGGGCTTGAGGTGGTGAAAGAGCGCCTCGTCGCCGCCGACCATGATCTGGAGCGTCCCGCGCTGGGCGCCCCACACCCCGCCGCTCACGGGGGCGTCGAGCACGTGAATCCCCTTCTCCTTGAAGGCCGCATGGATCGTGCGCATCACGCGCGGCGAGCCGGTCGAGAGGTCCGCGTAGACCGCGTTCTTGGCGGCGCCGTGGATGACGCCGCGCTCGCCGAGCGCCACGGACTCGACCTCCGCCGGGCCTGGGAGCGACGTCAGAATCAGCTCGGCGCCCTGGGCCGCGCCGCGGGGGTTGTCCGCCGCTTTGGCGCCACGCTCGAGGTACGCCTTCGCCAGCTCGGATCGCACGTCGTGGACGACGAGGGCGTGGCCGGCCTTGATGAGGTTCAGGGCCATCGGCCCGCCCATGTTGCCGAGCCCGATGAATCCGATGCGCATAGTGACCTCCGATGCGCGCGCGGCCCGCGCGCTCAGAATCCGTAGAGCCGCGCCCAGTTATCCCAGAGGATCCGGCGCGCGGCGGTCTCGGCCAGCGGGAGCCTGAGGAACTGCTCGGTCGCCCGCGGATACTTGGAGTCGCCGTGCGGGTAGTCGGTGGAGAAGACGATGTTGTCCGCGAGCGTCTCCGCCGCGTGGACGCCGGGCTCCTCGTCGCACTCGATCGAGACCCAGCACTGGCGCTTGAAGTACTCGCTCGGCGGGCGCGTGAGGTCCGGCGCCTCGACGGCGCCACGCCACTCGATGTGCTCGTCCATCCGCCAGAGGAGCCAGGGCGCCCAGCCGCAGTTGCCCTCGAGGAAGGCGACGCGGAGGCCGGGGTGGCGCTCGAGGACGCCGCCCATGCACATGCTGACGCACGCCTGCATCATCTCGAGCGAGTGGCTCACCACGTGACCCATGATCCCCCTGTCGAATCGCTTGCCGGTCTGCTCGATGTACGGCATCTCCCCGGAGCCGCCTTCGTGGAAGCCGATCGGCACGCCGAGGCGCTCGAGCTCGGCCCAGAGCGGGTCGTAGTACGGGTGATGCCAGTAGCGGCCGTTGATCGGGTTCGGGCGCATGAACATGGCCCTGAACCCGAGCTCCGTCACGGTGCGGCGCGCCTCGGCGACGGCCGCGTCGACGTCGTGCGGCGCGAGCATGGCGGCGCCGAGCAGCCGCGTCGGGTTCTCGGCGCAGAAGTGGGCGAGCCACTCGTTGTACGCGCGCGCGATCGCGGCGGCGAGCTCGGGGTCCATCCCGTCCACCGCGAGGGCGAAGAGGCCGCGGCTCGGAAAGAGCACCGCGACGTCGATCCCCTCCTGGTCCATCGCCTCGACCTGGGCGACGGCGTCGTAGCCGCGCCGCTCGGCGTGGGCGTACCGGTCGGCCTGGCCGGCCTGGACCACCTGGAGCATCCGCCGCGAGAGCGACGTGTTATTCGGGATGCGCCTGCCCTCCCACTCGATCGCGACGTCGCGGGGCACCTCGGTGAGCCCGACGGGCGCCCGGGCCTTGAACCGGGGGTCGATGTAGTTGAGCCAGAGATCGGCGGGCTCGAGAACATGCATGTCGGAGTCGGCGATCCTGAATCCCTGCTTCGCCATCGCGTGCCCTCCCACTCGGTCAGGACCGTGACGAGACCGTTTGCCCTCCCGGAGCCCCGATGCTATCACTCTGGGGACTCGATGGGGATAGGGCGAGCGACGGGGGTGGGAGGCCCGACATGACAACACGCGGCGTCGACGCGGTCCTCGCTCACCTCGCGAAGCTCCCTCCGCAGGAGTCGCTGACGCTCGCGGAGCAGCGCGCCCAGTACGAGCGCGCCGAGCGCGCGTTCCCCGTCCCCGCCGACGTCACCGTCGAGCGCGTGACGGCGCCGGTCGCCCCCGCCGAGTGGCTCGCGCCACCGTCGGCGCGCGCGGACATCGTCGTCCTCTACCTCCACGGGGGCGGCTACGTCATCGGCTCGCCGCGCTCGCACCGTCATTTAGCCGCGGCGATCGCGCGCGCGGCCCGCGCGCGGGCGCTCGTCCTCGACTACCGCCTGGCGCCCGAGCACCCGTTTCCCGCCGCGCTCGAGGACGCCGTCGCCGCGTACCGGTGGCTCCTCGCCCAGGGGCAGGCACCCGCCAGCCTCGTCGTCGCCGGCGACTCCGCCGGCGGCGGCCTCACGGTGGCGACGCTCGTCGCGCTGCGCGAGCTCGGCGTCCCGCTCCCGGCGGCCGGCGTCTGCATCTCGCCCTGGGTCGACCTCACGTGCAGCGCGCCGAGCTACGCGACGAACGCCGCGGCCGATCCCATCGTGCGCCCGGCGATCGTCGCCGAGATGGCGCGCGCCTACCTCGCGGGCGCCGACCCCAAGACCCCGCTCGCGTCGCCGCGCTTCGCCGACCTCTCCGGCCTGCCGCCCCTCCTGATCCACGTCGGTCGCGACGAGGTCCTGCTCGACGACGCCACCGGGCTCACCGAGTGCCTGAAGGTGGCGGGTGTCGCGGCGCGGCTCGAGATCGTGCCGCGAATGGTCCACGTCTGGCACTGGTTCCTGCCCATGCTCGACGAGGCCCAGACCGCCGTCGACGAGATCGGCGCGTTCGTCAACGCGCACGTCGGGTGACGTTCGATCCGCGCGCCGCCTGACGGGCTGGCGCAGGGTGTGTCGTCGCGTGCCGGACGGCGCCGGTCTCCGCGTACGGCGGGGCGTAGATCACGAGCACCTTGACCGGCGCCTCGCTGATCGTGGTGAACACGTGGGGCGCGCCCGCCGGGAAAAAGACGGTGTCGCCCGGCCCGACCTCGTCGACGTAGTCGTCGCCGACCTCGACCCGCGCCCGCCCCTCCAGCACGTAGCAGGCCTGCTCGATGCCGGGGTGGGAATGCTTGAGCGCCCCCCCGCCCCTGGCGACGACGCCGAGAACGACCTCGAGCTGGCGCGCCCCGACGTTGTCGCGGCCGACGAGGCGCCGATTCACCGTCGCCTCGTGATTGAGCGGGGAGTAGGGCGTGACCGCATCCTGCCTGACGACATAGGGGCTCGGGCTCATCGCACGCGCCTCCTGAATCCGTGATCGATCGAAACGTATCTATACACCAAGGGCGTCGGCTCCTGGGGGTGCTCTCCATCGTGACCACCCCGACCGACATCTTCCCGGAGATCGACATTCCCGTAGTCAGTCTGAATCAGAAGGTGGATGTCGGGCGCGACCTCGGCGCGTCCGTGGAAATTCTGAACGGGCTCGACGGGACGGAGCGCCTCGTCGTCAACGTGCCCGACAGCCTCCGGGAGGGCGCGCCGGTCCGCAGTCAGGGAACCTGAGTTTGCGCGGTCGCGTCAGCGCGCGATCTGGAGCGTCATGCGGCGACCGTCGTCACTCAGCGCGACGCCGTCTTCCTGGATCTCCTCGACGCGGAGCCGACCCTCGATCGTGTCGCCCTCGACGTACTTGCGTCCGTTGACGAAGATCATCCGCTTCTCCGGCACGTCCGAGTAGATCAGCGCCTCGAGTCTCAGCCCGGCGAGGCTGGGCGACGTCGGTGGCTGGGCAGGCGTCGCGGGCGGCGGGACGGCGGGCGCTCCTTGGGTCACCGGCGCGGGCCGCTGGGGAGCCGCAGGCGCTGCCGCTGGGGGTGGAGGCGTCGGAGCCACCGCCTTGGCGGGCTTGGGCGGCGGCGGTCCGGGCGCCGTCCGTGGCGCCGCCGCCCTGCGCTCGGGCGTCCGCGGCATCGTCGCTGGAGGCTCGAGCGCTGACGACTGCTGGGATGGCGCGGTCGCGACGCCTGGAACGCCGACCGCTTCCGGCGGCGCCGCGATGGGCACCGGGCGGAGCCAGATCACCAGCAGCACGATCAGCAGGCCGGCGTTGAGCAAGAGCGCGGTGAGCAGGCGGCCGGGCGAGCGGGCCCAGACCGATCTCGGCGTCGGAGCCGGACCGAGCAGCCGCTTCAACACCGGCGCGTGCCGGTCTCGCTGCTCCCCGGCCTTCTTGAGCGCGTCGAGGATGTAGGACATGACTACGGCCGAGCCCGAGAGAGCGACGGGACGCCGGCGCCCACCCGTGCGGCGGCGAGGCGGACGAGCGTCTCCTCACCTACGATCCCGTCGGGGGTCAGCGATTCGACCTGCTGGAAGGCGATGACCCGTCGCTTCAACTCCTCGTCGTAGACCGGGTCGCCTCTCGCGGGCGTCCCGTCCCCCTCGACCTCGCCGAGTCGCTGGCGGAGCCAGACGACATCCTTACCGCGCATCCCGGGTTTGAGCGGCACCTGGCCCAACGCCGGCGGCTTCCAGATCGCGACGAACGAGCCGTCCCAGAAACGCTCGATCTCGACGGCCGGCAGTGTCACGCTTCGTTCGCCGATCAGGAGCGTCGCGCGCGCGTCGCCCAACCCGGTCAGGATCACGTAGTGCTTGTCGCCTCCGGGCGTGACGAGCGGGAGGATCGCGGGGAGATTGAGGCGACGCAGCACCGCCCACGTCCCCGTTCGACGCAGGCAGCGAAGGCCGGCCTGGTACCCGTACTCGCACCCGAGATCGGTCGCGTTGGGATCGGCGTTGAGCTGCCAGAGGGCGTAGAGCTTCGCGAACGCCGTCGTCTCGTCGGTGTTCACCGAGGGGTCGCCCAGGGTCTCGGTGAGCGTCGGCTCGCGGCGCGCAGGCACGGCCGCCGGCGCCAGGACGACCGGCACCGTCGGTGTCGCCGGCGCCGAGTTGGCAACGCCCCAGCGGAGCGCCAGGGGCCCGAGGCGCGGGAGCCCCGACACGCCGAGGAGGGTGACCGCGCTGCCGACGCCGACGAGCACGGCCGCGATCGCCGCGGCGGCGACCCACCGCCGGCTCCGCGCCAGCCGGCCGAGCACCTCCAGCGCCGCCCGGCGCACGATCGGCGCGGTGACGCGGGTGAGCCCGGCGGCGTACGCGCCGAGCAGGGCGCGATCGCAGATGGTGTTGAGCCGTCGCGGGACACCGTGCGCCAGGCGATGGGCGACGCGGACGGCACCCGCTTCGAAGACTGGCTGCCGCTGGCCCGCGACCTCCATCCGGTGCTGGACGTACGCGCGCGTCTCCTCCTCGGTGAACGGCCGCAGGTGATATCGCGCGGTGACCCGCTGGGCGAGCTGACGCAGCTCCGGCCGGGCGAGGAGCTCCGCCAGCTCGGGCTGGCCGATCAGGATGACCTGGAGGAGTTTCTCCCGCGTGGTCTCGAGGTTCGTCAGCAGCCGGATCTCCTCGAGCACCTCGGCGCTGAGGCTCTGCGCCTCGTCGACGATCAGCACGGTCCGGCGCCCGCGCCCGTGGGCGTCGAGCAACGCTTGGGAGAGCGCGTCGACGAGGACCTTGAGGCTCGTCGTGCCCGCCGGATAGGCGATCCGGAGCTCGTCACACACGACCGCGAGCAGCTCGACCGACGTCAGCCGGGGATTGAAGATCATGGCGACATCGACGTCGGGCGGCAGCTGCTCGAGCAAGGTGCGGCACACCGTGGTCTTCCCTGTGCCAACCTCCCCCGTCAGTTGCACGATGCTCCCGCCACCCCCGACTCCGTAGAGCAGATGGGCGAGAGCCTCGCGGTGCGCGTCGCTCAGATAGAGGTAGCGTGGATCGGGCGCGAGGGAGAACGGCCGCTCGGTGAGGCCGAAGTGCGCGGCATACATGGGTGGGGTCGAAGCTAGAGAAAGATGGGGCTCACGTCAAGGGCGCACGCCGCGGGTCCGCGACCCGGCGGTGCCGCGTCAGCCTGGCGCGTGTGTCCAGACGAGCGTGCCATCGGGGCGGCGAACCGTGGGCCGACGGGTGCTCGGGGCGGCGGAATACGCGCCAGAATGGACCAATCACGCGCCTCCCAGTTTGGTATCGGCGTTGCTTCGCCTCTCAGGGCGTGAGGGCGTCCGCCCACATCCCGCCGCAGGAGGCGCTGTGACACGGGCCGCTTCGCTCGCCGTTCCCGTGCTGGTTCTTCCGGCGCTGGTCCTTTCGCTCGCGGTCGTGCTGGCGGTCGCACGGCCGCATCCAGACTGGCTGGCCGCGACCGTGCGTGTCGCGCCGCTGGTGGTCTTCGTCGGTGGCTCGGTGCTCGGGTTCTTCCTGCGGCGGGGCCGGTTCGTCCTCGGGCTCGTCGTCCTCGCCATGGCCGACCGCGCGCTCGCCCACTTCAGCGGTCGCGCCGTCTTCGACCTGGCGGCGCTTCTACTGCCGCTGAACCTCGGCGCCCTCGTCTGGCTCGGCGAGGCGAGTCTCCTCACCGTGCGCGGGGGGGCGCGGCTCGGCATCCCCCTTCTTCAGGCCGGCCTCGTCGCGCTCCTCCAGCGTCCCGAGCTCGCCGGCCTCGCCGCCTCGCTCGAGCGACCACTCGTCACCACGAACCTGGGCGCATGGACGGCCCTTCCGCAACTGGCTCTCGCGGCGTTCGGCGCAGCGCTGTGCCTGATCCTGGCGCGGTTCCTCACGGACCGCCGCCCGTTCAGCGCCGGGGCGGCGTGGGCGCTGGTCGCGTCGTTCCTCGCGCTGGATGGGGCCAGCGTCAATGGGCTGGCGACCCTGTACTTCGTCACCGCCGGGCTGCTGCTCGTCATCGGCGCCGCGTGGGGGCCTCCACGTGTTGTCGGTCTGGACGACGTGACCGGCCTCCCGACGAGCTTCGCGCTCAACAAGGCGCTCCTGCGGCTGCCGCGGCACTACGCGTTGGCGCGCGTGGAGATCGACGAGTTCGCGACGTTCCGTGAGCACCACGGGGCCGACGCCGCCCGCCGCATGCTGCGGCTCATCGCCGAGGCGCTCACGAAGGTCGGCGGGCGCGGCCATCCGTTCTATTGCGGGGCGTACACGTTCGCCGTCGTCTTCCGGCGCACGTCGGCGCAGGCGGCCTCCCACCATCTCGACGTCGTCCGGCACGTCGTCGAGCGGTCGACCCTCGACGTGCGGGTGCCTCAGCGGCCTCCCGCGGGCCAGCCAGGGCGAGTGGGCACCGTCGAGCGGACGGTCGCGGCGACGATCAGCATCGGGGTCGCCCAGCCCCAGGGCCGCCGCGCCGATCCCCACGAAGTCCTGCGCGCGGCCGATCTCGCCCTCGACCGCGCCAAGCAGGGCGGTCAGAACCGCGTCTCGGCGTAGCGGGTCACGGAGCCGACGGTCGCGGGCTCTTCGTTCGCTCGTGCTGCAGTCGGCGTAGTGTCTGATCGAGACTGTCACCGCGCATGACGTGGGTCGTGAATCGCGTGGACAGCCTGACGAGACGAAGGAATCCCACCGCAAAGACCATCGATCCAAGGATCAACGCGATTGGAACCCGGAGAAGGGCGCCGCCGCGAACCTTCATCGGGTTCGGAAGGCGTCAGCGGACCAGGCGCATGCCGCCGCAGTCCGCGTGTCCGAACGTCCGCCGGGGTTTGTCAAAGGCGCTGACCTCTTGGGGGCCGTGCACCACTGTGCCACACGCGCCACACTTCCTCCCGGCACGCTCCCAGCTCTCGTAGCAGCCCACGCAGATCGCCACGTCCTTCCAGTCCCGCGCCCGGAGGACCTCCTTGCTCGCCACACGATGATCGCAGAACACACACGTGGCCTTCCCAAAGCCAAACATCGTGCCTCCTTACTTTCTGGTCTTGGTGTCCACGGTGAGCTCCAGACGCACCATGGCCCACCCCTGCCAGCCCAACCGCTCATCGATCCCAGGTCGTGAGCGTCGATCGACTCGACGTCGTTCGGGATTCCGCGCATCCGGCGTCTTCCGACGCTTCCCCCAGCGGCGATCGAGGACGACCGTGACCCCAGCGGCGTCGGCGAAGATGCCCTTGAAGCGTTCGTAATGGTCCAGCGCATTGCGAGACACGACGAAGAGCAGGGCCTGCCGGGCGGTGGACTTTGCCTTGTGCTCACGGCCGGCCTGCAGCGGGTCAGCGGGCATCCCTCCACTACCGAGCAACCGCAGTGCCAACACGAGAAAGGGACGCCCGGCTGCTTGATTTCGCGGGGTTGCCGGTGACGCGGCGCACCCGCACCTTGCAAGATGGGGCTTCCACTGCGCAAGCTCTTTCACAGGCCACACCATGAGATCCGCCTCGCGGCGCTTCTCGCCGACCGGCCACTCTGCGCCGTCGACCAGTGGCGTTCGAACCCCATCTCTGATATGACTGCCCCGGCGCCGCGGGAGGCACGCGCGTTTCCGACGGAGGCTAGCTGGAGCGTCAACGCTGCGTGCGCCGAGCTCGGGATCGTACTCGTGAGGAGGAACCTGCCATGTCAGTTGAGCGCCCGTCTCCACCTCCTGCCAACACGGTGAGCCGTCGCACGTTCCTCCGCACGCTTGGGATCGCGGGCGGCGGCGTCGTGGTCGCGCCCGCCTTCGTGCGCACACCGGCGAGCGCCCAGGAGACTCCGTCGCCGCTCCGCCCCGACCCCACGGCCAAGCGCGGCGGCACCCTTCGCTACGCCGTCCACAACGCTCCGGCCCACTTCGACGTCCACCAGTCGGGCACGGTCGCCAACATCGGTCCCCAGAGCCCGATGTACGACACCCTGCTCCGCCGTCACCCGAAGGACGGGCAGACCATCATCCCGGACCTCGCCTGGAAGTGGGACATCGCTCCGGACGGGAAGAAGTACACCTTCCACCTCCGGAAAGGCGTGAAGTTCCACGACGGCGGGGACTTCACCGCCGAGGACGTCAGGGCGACCTACGAGCGCATCGCCCGGCCGCCCAAGGGCGTCGTCATTCCACGCACGCCCCTGTTCTCCACGGTCGGCGACATCGTCGTGCTCGATCCTCACAAGATCGAGTTCCGGCTGACCGAGCCGCGACCGAGAGCCTTCATGCTGGGCGCCTTCGCGAGCGGCTGGAACATCCTCGTGCGGAAGAAGACCCTCGACGAGCATGGGGGCAACCTCCGTCAGGTGATGAACTACCCGGGCACCGGTCCCTTCCGCCACGTCTCACGGAAGGACAAGGAAATCTGGATCATGGAGCGGAATCCAGACTACTGGAACAAGGGGCTGCCCTACATCGATCGGCTCGAGGTCTACCACATGTTCCCGTTCTCGCCGGAGCTGGGCTCGGCGTTCCTCAGCGGCAAGATCGACTACGCGCGGCTGATGGACCCGGTGAGCTGGCGCAAGGCCAAGGAAATGCCTGGCGCGACGGCCGCCAACTTCAACCAGAGCGTCATCCAGGCCTTCTGGACGAACATGAACAAGAAGCCGCTGGCCGACCCCCGGGTGCGCCGGGCCATCCACCTGGCCATGGACCGGCACGCCCTCGTCGAGGTGGTCAAGGACACCGCGCCGATGCAGGTGGGCGGGTTCGTCTATCCCTTCCACGAGTTCTCGACGCCGCGGGCCGAGCTGGAGAAGCGTCTGGGCTACCAGGCGGACGTCACGCCCGCCGTGCAAGAGGCGCGGAGACTCATGCGAGAGGCGGGTTACGGCCAGGGCATCAAGGGCCTCGACTTCGTCGTCCGCGACATCGCCACCTTCAAGCTGTGGGCGGTGGCGATCCAGGCCATGCTCAAGGAGCACATCAACGTGGAGACGAACCTCCGCGTCGTGCAGACGTCGGTGTGGTTCGACGAAGCGGCGGCCGGTAACTTCGACCTGGCCATCAGCGCGATCGTGTCCACCCTGATGGACCCGTCCGATTACTTCAGCGCCTGGTACGGTAAGGACGGCCCTCAGAATTACTCCCGCTGGACGAATCCCGCCTTCCACGACCTCGCCAATCAGATCGAGCGCGAGCTGGACGACGTCAAGCGCAAGGCCCTGGTCCGCAAGGCGGAGGACATCCTCGAGCAGGACCCGCCGCTGATCCCGGTGGCCTACGAGCAGATCTACGACGCCTGGTACAACAAGGTCAGGGGCCAGAACCCGTCGACGTACTTCGGGATCTACGACGTCGTGCGGTGGGACACGGTCTGGATCGCGCAGACCTAGGTCGGCGCGGCGCGCGTGCGGAAGTATCTGGTCCGCCGGGCAGTCTACGCCGCCGGGACGCTGCTGGGCGTGTCGCTCATCATCTTCGTAGTCCTCCGGATCCTGCCGGGCGACCCGCTCGTGGCCATCCTCGGCGTGGAGGGCCACGCGCGGATGTCGGCAGCGGATCGCGTACGGATCATGGCCGACCTCGGGCTCAGCGCTCCCTTGCCCGTCCAGTACGGCCGCTGGCTCGTGGACATCGGCGCCGGCCGCCTCGGCCGATCGTTCTTCCGGGGCGATACCGTGTCGGAATTGATCCTGCACCGCGGTCCGATCAGCGCCGAGATCGGCGTGCTCGCCCTCGTCATCTCCTGGCTGGTCGGGCTCCCCGTGGGCATCCTGAGCGCGTTCCGGCCCAACAGCGTCCCGGACGGCGTCGCGCGGGCGTTGTCGGTTCTCTTCATCGCCATCCCGGGCTTCTGGCTCGGGATGCTGATCGTCCTGGCCCTCCTCTTCTGGTTCGGCTACAAGGCGCCGATCGTGATCGTCCACGTCTGGCAGGACCCCTGGCAGAACCTCCAGATCGTCATCGGCCCCGCGGTGGTGCTCGGGCTCGCCCAGGGCGCCTATATTGCGCGCATGTCACGCTCCTGTCTTCTCGAGGTCATCGGCGATGACTTCGTGCGGACGGCGCGGGCCAAGGGACTCCGCGAGGGGCTCGTCGTCTTCCGCCACGCCCTCCCCAATGCGCTCCTACCCGTCATCACCATCTCCGGCGTGTTGCTGGGCTTCGTGCTGGGGGGCTCGGTGGCGGTCGAGCAGGCGTTCGGGGTGCCGGGCCTCGGGCGCGCCCTCGTCACCGCGGTGATCGAGCGCGACATCATCGTCGTTCAGAATCTCGTCCTGCTCTACGCGTCGATCTTCGTCATCATCAACGTGCTCGTCGACCTCAGCTACGCGTGGCTCGACCCGCGCATCCGGTACGGCTGATGGGAGAGCGAGCCGCAGGGTGGCCGAGGAGCCGCAGGCGACGCGCGCCCGAGGCGAGTCAGTGATCAGAGCCGTGGTCGTCGAGCTGGCGCGCTTCGCCCGCCGCAACACCCTCGCGGCGGCGGGCGGGCTCGTGGGCGTCCTCATCGTCGTCGTGGCGGTGGCGGCGCCGCTCCTCGCCCCTCGCGACCCCCTCAAGGCCGACTTCCGGCGCATGAACAAGCCGCCCGACGCCCAGAGCCTCCTCGGCACCGACCAGGTGGGGCGGGACACGCTGAGCCGCGTGATCTACGGCGCCCGCACCTCGCTCTTCGTCGCGCTCGCGGCCGTCCTCCTCGGCACGACCGTCGGCTCGCTGTGGGGCCTCGCGTGTGGCTACCTGCGCGGGCGGTTCGACCTCGTGAGCCAGCGCATCATGGAGGTCCTCCAGTCGTTTCCCGACCTCATCCTGGCCATGGCCATCTCGATGGCGATCGGGACCGGCCTGGCCGCCGTGATCTTCGCGATCGCCATCACGCGGATCCCCTTCGGGGGACGTGTCATTCGCTCCGTGGCGCTGTCGGTGCGGGAGATGGCCTACGTGGAGGCGGGGCGGGCGAGCGGGGCCTCCGCGCTGCGGATCATGGCCTTCCACGTCCTGCCCCAATGCGTCGCGCCGTATCTGGTCCTCGCGACCACGCACCTCGGGGTGGCGATCGTGATCGAGGCGGCGCTGGGCTTTCTCGGCGTCGGGGTGCCGCCGCCCACGCCGACGTGGGGCAACATGCTAGCGGACTCGATCACGGCGCTCGT
Organism: Candidatus Rokuibacteriota bacterium; assembly: GCA_003220315.1. Lineage (GTDB taxonomy): Bacteria > Methylomirabilota > Methylomirabilia > Rokubacteriales > CSP1-6 > 20CM-2-70-11. The sequence goes on along the minus strand of QHSA01000153.1, from coordinate 28,987 downwards.
GCCTCCGTGGTGGCTCGCCTTCTTCCCGGGCCTGGCCATCACCGTCACCGTCCTGGCTTTCAACCTCCTCGGCGACGGCATCCGCGACACGCTCGACCCGCGACTGTCACCGGCCTTCCTCCGACTGGTCACCGGCTCGGGGCGCGCTCGGGCCTCTGTCGCCGGTGCGTCATGAGCTCGGGGGATCGCCTTCGGCGAGGCTCGTGGGCCGAAGCGGCGCGAGCACGTTACCGTCCGCGCCTGCGTCGCCTTCGTGCCGCAGTTCGTCCCGGGGATCCCGGTGTGCCCTGCCCCGGCCTCTTGCCGAAGCCACGGCTGCACTCATTACAGAATCCTTGCGCTTCATCCTTGAGGACTCGCTTGCAGGCTATGCACTTGGCCATGGCCGTCCTCCATCGCGCGACGTTACGAGGTCCTCGCCCGTGATTCCATCGCCCCCGGCCCAAGCATCCGGCGCTGTTCCCCGTTCACCGTGTTGCTCGGCCGTGGCTCGAAAGGCTCACCGGCGGGCCGACGACCACGACCAGCCCGAGCGCCGCCAGCAGACGAATCACCAGCCACGACGGATCGAACTCGACCCGCCGCACGCTGAACTTCGGCGCTCGCGGGTGCGCGTGGTGATTGTTGTGAAGACTCTCGCCGCCCGTCACCCAGGCCAGCACCGACGAGTTGTACGCCGTGTTCCCGAAGTTTTGAGCGCCTCGCCAGTGACCGACGCTGTTGATCAGCGGTGCCAGGATGAAGACGTAGAAGACGGCGTGCGCCAGCGCGGCGATGAGCCCCGGCCAGAGGCCAAGGACGAGGCACAGCAGCGCGATGCCGAGGACGAGACCGATCCAGCCCTTCGAGAAGACGGCGCGGTCGAGTCGGTCTTCGGGGATGTCCCGAGCAAACGTCTGGATCGTGTCGGGATTTCGTCCTTCTCGCTGGTAGTAGTAGGCGTTCAAGAGCTGGACGCGCCACAGGCCGAGCAGCCGCGGGCTGTGGGGGTCACCTTCCCGGTCGGTGAATGCGTGATGCTTACGATGAACCGCGACCCACTCCTGGCGGAGCTGTCCCGTCGTCAGCCAGAGCACTGTCCGAAAGAGCACATCCGCGACCGGATGCACGGCCAGCGCTCGGTGCGCCAGGGTGCGATGCAGGTACACGGACGTCGCGACGACGGCCGTTTGCGTCAGCGCGATGGCGACCAATGGGATGATCCAAATCTCAGTCGACAAGGTTCCCCACCTCCAGAAGAGCCTGCCGGGGCTTACGTGCCCCCGCCGATCGACACGGTGAAGTTAACCGCCTCCACTGGAACGTCCACGTCCAGGGACTGCGTTCGCATCCTGCCCGGCGTCGGCTCGCCGGATCGCTCCCCGGATCGCCTCACTTCCGGCGCCTCCGCCGCCCACGACCGCTCGGCGCCCGCGGCGTTCCAGACCGTAGACTCCTCCGCTCCCCCGCAGCCCCTTCGCGACGCGCCATGCTCCGCTTGCGGCGAACCGCCTTGGCCTGGCCCTCAACGTTCGCGAGGAGGGCCGGGTGGTCGTCCCGCTTCAGTCCCTCCTCGATGAGGGCTCGGAGCACGATCTGAAGACTGACCGGGAGCTTGAGCGTGATCGTCGCCCTTCCCGCAAAGACCCGAGCTCGGTCCAGGGCGTCTTGGGAGAGAATGAGGAGGACTCTGGTCTTGTTGTCGGCCATCACCACCTCCGTACCCGCCGGCTCGGCCCGCCACCATCTCCGAGGACAGACTTAGGTGTTGTTATATAATCTATAACGTGATATATATCAAGTCAAGCGAGATGGGGCTGGGGCGAGGTCTCGCGCCTCCATGAGCTGCCGAGCGGTCGACCTCCTCAGGGCCGGAGACACGGGGAACAGGGAAAGGCGGCGCTGAAATGGCCCACGACGTCATCCCGCTGGGAGCGGTTCCGTCAGGCGAGTCCGCCGCGCAGGTCGGCGAGAGCGGCTACGCGGAGGTCGCGTTCCTGCAGTGCACGCGTTACATCGCGCTCCTGCGACACACGGTCGGGCCCGAGCCCGCGGGGGCACGGCTTCGAATCCGACGCGCCGAGGCGGACGTCGACCCTTACCTCGACGTCGTCGTCGAGTACGACGCCGAGAACAGCGTCGCGCGCGCCTACGCTATCCGCTGTGATCGCGAGGCGCCGCCACGATGGGAGTCGGCGACCGGCTCGAGGGCACGTTGACAAGCGCCCGTGACCCGCGCAAGCGGCGAGGATGAGGGAGGAGCTCGATCATGACACTCCATATTGTCGCGGTCCGAGGGCACTCGATGTGGTGGGTGTGGACGATCCGGGACAGCGCCGGCGCCCTCGTCGAGGAATCGCGGACACAATTTCGTTCGGCCAAGGACGCGGAGGTCCAGGGCCGCGCCAGAATCGCGGAATTCGAGGAGGGCCGGCAGCCGCGCACCGGCCGGTGACGGGCCCTGCCGGCCAGCATACCCAGGCTGCCCTGAGGAGGTGCCCCGTGCCAACGTGGAGGCGTGCGCTGGTCGCCGCCGTCGTGGTGAGTGTCGCCGCCGTGGCGACGAGGGTGTCTGCCGAGACACCGAGCGCGGCCGATTTCGCCGCCTGCAATGCTCAAGCGCGAGCCGCCGTGGCGGCGGGTAGCGCCACCCCGACGACGAAGGACTACATGCACGCGGAGGCCGCCCGAAGAGGCCAGGCCACGACGGCGCCGTCAATCGACTCGCCGAAGAAAGTCACCCCGTACTCCCCGGATCCTCAGCTCGTCGGCATGGAGACCGCCGGGACCACGGATGCCGCGTATCAGGCGGCCTATCGCACGTGCATGCGAAGAAGTGGATTCTGAGGCGAACGTCAGCTGCTTGTCGGACGGCGATCGAGCGACACGGCGAAGCTGATCGCCTCTTCCCTATAGGGCGACAGAATGTAGGCGATCTTCAGGCGGAGTCCCTTGAGCTTCTTGGCCTTGAGCGCCTCGGCGGGAAACACCACGTCCACGGCTTGCACCACCGCCTGCTGCCCGGGGTCGAGCCGCTCGCTGCCGTACGTGGTGAACGCGAAGGTCGCTTCTGTCCGAGATCCGTCGAGCTCGATCGGCTGCCACTGATCGTCGAGGTACTGGATCTTTCCTGCCACCAGGCGGACACTCTGACTCGCCGAGGTATTCGTCAACGTGAGCGTCCCCGTCAGCCTCGCCGGGGAGACGGTGCCGCCGGTACTCTTCGCGACCCGCTCCACAACCCGCATGCCCGTGATCTCGCCCACGACGATCCCGGCCTGCACGTTCACCGACACCGGCGTGATCGTGTAGGTCATCTCCTCGATCACCGCTGCCGCTGGTGCCGACAGCGCCCGGACACAGACGTCGAGCGTCATTGCGTTCTCTCGTCAGGGCTGGTCTCGCCGAGGCCGGAGAGGACCGCGTCGTCGATCTCGCTCCACCGCTCCTGCATTGCCTTGCCCCTCCGCGTGGTCACGGACGTTGGGAACGGCTGAGGCGGGGCGACGTGCGACCGCACCCGTCCCAGCCCGGCGAGACACTTGCCTAGTAGCGACCCCCGCTCCGGTACCCGCCACCGCCCGAGCCCGAGGACTTGGCGAGTTCGACCTTCAGCGTCCGGCCGTCCATTTCCTGACCGTTGAACTTCTTGACCGCGGCCTCCGCCTCTTCGGCCGTCGCCATCTCGACGAAACCGAAGCCGCGCGAGCGACCGGTGCCTTGCTCCATCACGACCGTCGCCGATTGAACGCCGCCCGCCTGTGTGAACACCTCGCGGAGACGCTCGCTCGACGTCGAAAAGGGCAGACCCCCGATGAACAGTTTGTGCGCCATCGCGCACCTCCGAATGTGTCTCCCGCGATGAATGAGCACGCTCTGGGACAGCGGAAGCGAGCACCAGAGACACGGTCTGATGAGGAGGGGGGTTCACCAGGGAACCAACAACCGAACCAGACCCGACGAGTATGACACAGGCGCCGACGCCGTGGCCTTCCTTTCTATGCCGCTGGCGCTGGTGCGATGTCAGCGGGTCCGGGCCCGGTGTCCTTCACGATCCTGTGAAGGACCCACCCGCTGCCGTCCTGACCGCCGACGCGCTCGGCCCGCTCGAACAAGCTCAGCCTCCGTCGCGCGCGAGCCGGTGGATGCTCCGCGAGAAGCGCATTCCGGCCTAAGAGGGCCGCCGCCGCCGGCAACGACGCCTCAATGCCGTAGCGCGCCACGATCCCCCGCCTTTCGTTGTAAAACTCCACGAGCCAGCGCATCCCACACCTCCTCGTGACCCGGAAGCCCGGACACGCCCGCCTCCCCGCCGCGTCGGTCTCTGTTCTATCGGAACGGAGCCGGGCCCGCGCCAACAGGCCAGCAGAGGTACCGGAATGTCGTGTAGTGCCGGCGGTCCGGGTCCCAGACCTTGATGCCATCCAAGAGCCGCTCGGTCCTTGGCCCTGCCCGAGGCAACTCCTCCTTGGCCATCGCCGCGACCTGCTCAGCCTCACACTCGGCTTTCGTGTCGTACGAGGTGACCTGGTACGTCGGGCCGGCGAGCGGCAGGAACTCAGCGGCACGGTAGACGCTCAGGTCGTGCCAGAGGGCCCAGGCGAACATCACGACGAGTGGGCTCATGCCCTAATCCTCCCGACTCCCCGATGGGGCACCGTTCCGCGATCTCGCTTGACTTCATCGATATCACGATATAAATTATATATCAAGTAAATAATATATAAACACTGGACGGCGGGCGGGATTGCTCAGGAGTCAGCCGCCGGCGGGAGGTGGTGATGCTCACGAATAAGACGAAGGTCCTCCTCCTGCTCCCGCAGGACGTTCTGGACCGGGCGCGGGTCCTGGCGGGGAAGGCGACGGCCGCGCTCAAGCTTCCGGTGAGCCTCCAGATTGTCCTCCGCGCGCTCATCGAGGTGGGGCTGAAGCAAGAGGATCGCCCGGTCCTCCTCGCGAACATTGAGGACCAGGCTAAGGCGGTTCGCCTCCAGCGGAGCGCGGCGCGTCGAGAATGGGCTGTGGGCGAGCTGGCGAATCTCTCGTCTGGATCTCCGCGGGGGCCGAGCGGTCGAGGGCGGCAGAGGCCCCGGAAGTGAGAAGATCGCAGCGACGAGACGAACGAGCGACGCGGCTCGATGTCAGGCACACACGACGACGACCGAACGCTGGGAATCGGCGTTTGGGCAAGGAGACGACGATGTCGAGATGGGCGGGAGTGACAGTCTTGGGAGCGGCGGTGGCGGTGATGACCCTCGGCTGCGCGCAGGGGCCGTCAGCGACCGCAGCGGTGGTCGAGAACAAGACCTACACGGTGACGCCAGCGTCGGTGACGGTGAAGGCGGGGATCATTACGGGCGAGGTCACGGAGCTGAAGGTTATGGAGCGAGTCGAGCAAGGCTCCGACCGCGTCGTCTCCCCGGCGAAGCTCACGGGGACGCTCAAGCTGAAGAATACGTCCGCGAATCAGACCGTCCGGCTTGTCGCCGGCAAGATCCTGTACATCGATGCCCAGGGGCAGCCCATCAAGCTCGAGGAGTCACGGGCCGAGCCGGTCGTCACATTCAGCGCCTACGGCGGCGGCGAGCGGCTCGACCCCGGGCAGGATGGAACCCAGTCCCTGGACGTGCACTTCCCTGCCGAGGCCCTGAAAGCGAAGAAGCTGAAGGAGATCCGGCTGGAGCTCGCGTACATCCCGTCACCGTACCGGGAGGAGAGTATCAACTTCACCGTGTCAATCGGCGCGGGCCAGTAAGCCAGAGAGGTGGCTCCCTTCTGGAGTCACCTCCAGCTCCGCCTCAGAGGAACGTGGCGCGGAACCGAGAAGTCGTCGAAGTTGCAATCGGCCCGCGCGCGGGGAACAATGGCGCCGAGGGCAGGATGTCCTCATCGGGGCCACGGATGCAGATCGACGCAGACTCCCCAAATCTGGACGTATTGCGCGCCTGCGCTGTCCTGGTGGTGCTCGCGTTTCACACGGTCGGCTTCTTCAACCGCGGCTTGGCCTCCACCCTTGGTTTAGAGCAGCTCGGGCGTCTCGCCGTGCTGTTCTTCTTTGTCCACACCTGCCTCGTTCTCATGCTCTCGCTGGAACGGCAGACCGCAAAATTCGGCCTCCACAACCTGCATTGGATTTTCATGACCCGGCGTGTCTTCCGCGTTTACCCGCTCAGCATCGCGGTCGTGCTCGCGGTGTTCCTGCTCGGGCTGCCGGTCGCCGGCCCTCCGTGGGCCATGCACCCTCTGCACCTCACGGCTCAGGGGCTCCTCGCGAACGTGCTGCTGCTGCAGAATGTCACGATGAGCGGCTCCGTCGTCATTCCGCTGTGGAGCCTTCCCTACGAAATACAGATGTATCTGGTGCTGCCCGCCATCTTCTTGCTTGTCCGGCGGTTTCCGTCATGGCGGTGGGTCATGGCCTTATGGGCCGTCTCGGCGGGAATCGCCTTCTGCCTCTCGCGCCTGCTCGTCCATAGTCATAGGGCCTACTTCGAATTCGCTCCAATCGTCGAATACGTTCCGTGTTTTCTCCCAGGCGTCGTTGCCTACCGGCTCGCCGCGACCTCGCGGCCACGTCTTCCGGCATTCGCCTGGCCTTTGACGTTGCTCGGATTGGCGCTGCTCTACGTCCTCACGCACGGCCGCGATCACGGATGGGTGATCTGTCTGCTGACGGGCCTCGCCATTCCGCGATTCGAGCCGATCAAGAGCGCCTTCTGGAAGTCGGCCTGCCATTTCATCGCGAAGTATTCATACGGCCTCTACCTGTCGCACATCGTGTCGTTGTGGCTGAGCTTCACCAGGCTAGCGTTTCTTCCAATGCCGCTACGGTGGGCGGTCTTCGTGACCACCGTGGTGGGCGTCCCGCTCACGCTGTATCACAGCCTCGAGGCTCCGCTGATTCGATTCGGCAACGCGCTCGTCGCCAACTTTTCTCAGACGGGCCTCTAGCCGATGACCGTGGGGCGCGGCCACACCGGCACCGATGCCAATGGTGAGAGCCAGCGCCACGAGCCCTCCAGGGCTCCCGGCCAATCGGGGGTTCGCTTCACCCGTACATCGTCTGCAGCACCCAGCTGACCCAGTGCGTGGCCCACGGCATGGTCCAGCGCAGCGTCGGACCAGCGACGACCCAGGCCAGGATCGCGGCGACCAGCGACGGCACGGGGAGCGGCAGCGATCACGCTCCACCAAACGACCCGTACGGCGAGCATCTCCACGGCGACTCCCTTCGCGTCGGGCTACTGCGGCCTCACGAGAAAATGCGCCCGGCGGTTCTGGCTCCAGCACGCCTCGTTGTGCTCCGTGCACAGCGGGCGCTCCTCGCCGTAGCTGATGACCGTGATCCGGTTCGCCCGGACGCCCTGGGCCACGAGGTAGTTCATCGCGGCCTTCGCGCGCCGGTCGCCGAGCGCCACGTTGTATTCGTTGGTGCCGCGCTCGTCGCAGTGCCCCTCGACGAGCAGGAGTTGACTCGCGCTCGCCTTCAGCCACGCCGCGTTCGCGTCGAGCGTCCTCGCATCCCCAGGCCGGATGTCGTACTTGTCGAAGTCGAAGTGGATATCCCGTAGCTCCGGGATCGCCACGAACTCCCGTGGCGCCGGCCGCACGGGCGTCGCGACCGGCTCGCCCGAGGGCGCCGCCGCCCGGCGCGGGGTCACGTCGGCCGCCGGCCGTGGATTCGTCACGGTGCCGCTCGGTGCGGGCGCCGATGCCTGAATCGTCGCGGGCCGCCGCGCGCACCCGACCGCCAGGAGCATCACCACAACGGCAGGAATCGCAAGCGAGGGTCTGATCATCGCACGCCTCCTTTCCGCTTCGTCCGAAGCGGGGTCCGACCATCCGCCGATTTCCTCACGAGCCGGGTCAGGCTCGACACGAGCGCCGGCCCCTCCGTCCGCAGCTCCGCGACCGAGTGGCCCGCCAGCCGACGCAGCACCGCCTCGCCCGCTGGCCGAAGCTCCACCAACACTTCGCGGCGGTCACGAACGTCGCGCCGGCGCGCCACCATGTCCCGTGCCGCGAGCCGGTCGACCAGCTGGACGACCGCGTGGTGCTGGGTCTGAAGTCGCTCGGCCAATGCCCGGATCGTCGGCGGCTCGCGCCCGTCCAACCCCTTGACCTGCAGCAACAGCACGTATTGTTGCGGCGCCACGCCGGCCGCGCGCGCGGCGACTTCCCGGGTCCGCAAGAACCGCCGCACCTGATACCGGAGGTCTGCGAGCGCCTGGTAGTCGACGTGTGGGGGCTGGCTCTGGTGGCTCATCGCGCCGCGGCGCACGGTTGGATAATATCACGGCATGATAGAGTTGGCCGCTCCGACCTCGCCCTTCCCGACGCGTGTCGCCGATCGGGGTCGACGAGCGGACTCACCGCTGCGAGCGCGCCGCCGCGGTGACATGCGGTCACGCTGAGTGTCGTCCGGTCCAACCCGTGGCGCGCGAAGGTCGTTGATTTCGCGATTTTAAGCGTGGAGTCCGTCTTGCATCTTGCCTCCCGGTGGGATGCGGCAACGTGTCTTCGCCGTGCTGCTCACATTTCTCTTCACCGCCTGCGGGCCGACGATCCAGGGGTATCCCCTTCGGGGGCCGCGGCCCCGCGAATCGCGGCAGGTCGCCGAGCTCCTGGATCCGTTGCTGATGACACTCGAGCTTCCGTCTCTTCGGATCATCGCCGCGTCGAGCGACTGCAAGATCGGATTTGCCGTCGCGAGAACGGATCGAGTCAACGTGTGGAGCTCGCCGGCGACCACGTCCCCGTGCCTGTACTTCACCCTCCTGATCACCGAAGGCGCGCTCGAGATCCCGCCGGAGCAGTTGATGGCGACGATCGCGCACGAGCTGGGCCATCTCGCCCTGCATCACACGCCCCAGTCCGACACTGCCACGCTCACGGTCTCCGGAGAACACTGGCGCGCAATCCAGGCACAGGAGCTGGAGGCCGATCGGTTCGCCATCGCCCTTCTGAAGCGAACGCGGGCCGTCCATCAAGTCGGCTCGTGCGAGGCGATGGCGACGTTTCTTCGGCACAGTGTTCCCGATTGGTATGGGACGGAGATCTCGACCCGTATGGATGATGCCGTGACCCAGCGGGCCGCGTCGGCGGACGCGGAGTGCGCGTCGCTCGATCTCGCGCCCCTGCCGCGGTTCCGACCGGCTGCCGGAGCCCCATGAGGAGGGAGTCCCGAAGCCCGGCGTAGACGATACAGTCGCTTGACAGATCCCCTTTCCTTGCCGTACCTTCCGGCCTAGCAGTCTCGACCTTGTCTTGATGGTGGACGTCGACGGCTTCTCTTCTGACTATGCAGGCATCGTCCCACGTTGTCGGAGTGCTCGTGACCGTTTCCGTTCAGATCCTCCGAGAGGAGAAATGGCCATGGGGAGTGGTTGGAAATTATTCCTGACGGGTCTCGTCCTGCTGGGAACGGCGGGGTGTGCGACGAAACAAGAGTGGGAGACTTGGGCGGCGCATCCTGCCCATTTCGCCTCGGGCGATCATCTGGTGTTCTCCGTGCGGAATACGGAGGGCACCCCGCCGCGCGTCACTCGGGAGGACCTTGCCGCGGCACGCGAACAGGGGTGGTGGGGCAGACCTGTGACCATCAGCCAGGCAGAGATTCTCGAGCGCTAAGGGCGGCCGAACTTCGTACGCGATTCCTCTTCCGAGAGCGACGCCGGGAGCTCAGTGGTGGGCCGCCTGATCCTCGTCGAAGGCTTTCCCGGGGCCGGGAAGTCGACGACGGCGCAATTTCTGGCGCGCCGGCTCACGCGTCACGGGCGCCTGGCGCGCTGGATCTACGAAGAGGAGGTGCCGAATCCTCTCGTGCCCACGCCACCGTCCGGCGGATATCGAACGTGGGAGCAGTTCGCCGATGTGCGCGTCGAGCGATGGCGGGCATTCGCGGCCGCGGCCAGAGACTACGACGTCACCGTCCTTCCCGAGAGCGCGCTCCTGCAGCTTCCTGTCTTCACGATGCTTCGCCGAAACGCCGATCCCGCCGCCATCGCCGCGCTCGTGAGCCGCCTCGTCGAGGCGGCGGCACCGTTACGACCGACCCTGGTCTATCTCGCCCGACGGGATCCGGAGGGAGCGTTCCGCGACATCGGTGAGCGACGCGGTCTCGCCTGGCTCCTGCAACACGCGGCGAGCAGCCACGGCGACGCGTTCACCCAGGCGCGCGGTCTCTCCGGCCTCGAGGGCCTCCTCGCCTACTGGCGCGCGCATGCCGAGTTGTGCGGCGCGATCGTCGAGCGCCTCGACCTTCCAAAGCTCGTGCTCGAGGTCGGCCCGGACGGCTGGGCAGAGCGCCGTCGGGGGATCTGTGACTTCGTCGATGTGCCGTTCGAGGACGACCCGGTCGCCGACGCGACTGAGATCGCACGGGTCGCCGGTCGTTACGGCGATGGTCAGCGCGAGGTGACGGTCGAAGTGGTCGACGGCCGGCTCGTCCTGCGTGGGATCCTCTGGTCCGGCAACGCCCTGTTGCCGATCGCACGCAACGTCTTCGACGTCGAGTCCTGGCCGCTGCGGGTGATGTTCGACGCCGACGCGACGGGCCGCATACGCGCGTTCCACTGCACAGGGCCGCGTCTCTCATGGGGCGGCCCGTCCGGCGTTTTCGGGCGCATCGCATCCTGACACGAAGCGGCGCGAAGCCCTCGGCCGTTTCGCGATCGGTCTGGAACATCGCGGCCCGCGACCGGTCGGACTGAACCTCCGGCCGCCGGCGCCGCATCGAAAGGACGTGATGGGTTCGCTGATCGCCGCCGCGGGCGCACTCTGGATCGCCGTGATCATGTGGGACGCCTTCGAGGCGATCGTCCTGCCCCGGCGCGTGACGCGGCGGTTGCGGCCGGCCCGGATGTTCTACCGGGTAACGTGGCGGGTGTGGTCGTCGGTGCCGCGCCGTATGCGTCCGGGCGGCCGTCGCGAGACCTTCCTCAGCTTCTACGGCCCGCTCTCGTTGCTCGTGTTGCTCGCCGCCTGGGCCGCAAGCCTCGTCACCGCCTTCGCGATGGTGCAAGCGGGGATCGGCACGCGCCTGAACGTGGAGGGCGACGGCGCCTTCCTCGACCACCTGTACATGAGCGGCGAGACGTTCTTCACCCTCGGTCTCGGCGACGTGACGCCGATGTCACGCGCGGGCCGCGCGGTGATGGTGATCGAGGCGGGCGTGGGTTTCGGCTTCCTGGCCCTCGTGATCGGCTATCTGCCTGTCCTGTACCAGTCCTTCTCGCGGCGCGAGCTGAACATCACGCTGCTCGACGCGCGCGCGGGGTCGCCGCCGAGCGCCGAGGAGCTGCTGCGCGGCTTCGGCGCCGACCACGAGGAGCTCACGGTGCTGCTCGCGGAATGGGAACGCTGGGGCGCCGAGGTGCTCGAGTCGCATCTGTCCTATCCCGTGCTGTCCTACTATCGCTCGCAGCACGACAACCAGTCGTGGCTGGCCGCGCTGACGACGGTGCTCGACGCGAGCGCGCTCGTGATGGTCGGCATCGAAGGCGCGTGCGCACGCCAAGCGGGCCTGACATTCGCGATGGCGCGCCACGCGGTCGTCGATCTCGCCCAGGTGCTCGGCCGGCCGCCGATCGGCTCGACGCCCGATCGGCTGCCCTCGTCCGATCTGGCTCGTCTCCGCACGGGCCTGGCGGCCGCGGGGGTCGTCCTGCACGCAGGGGACGGGGCCGAGGACAAGCTGGCCGAGCTGCGGCGGATGTACGAGCCGTACGTCGCCGCGCTCGCGCAGCACCTCCTGATGCCGCTGCCGGCCTGGCGCGCCGGCGTCGAGCCCCACGAGAACTGGCGGACGAGCGCCTGGGGCCGTTCACTCGGCGGCGCCTCGAGTCGGCCCGTCGACCCGCACGACGACTGATGGAGAGCGTGAAGGAAGTTCCGAAACCCTCAAGAGGAACGTGCGCTGACCGGGCTTGACCCCCGGGAAAGGAGCCGCAGCCATGACGAGCACAGGCAAAACCCCTTCCGTTCCGACGCAGCTCGCGACACCGACCGACCTGAAGCCAGGCGAAGTCAAGGCGGTCACGGCGGCCGTCAACCGCCTGATCGCCGATGGGTTCGCGCTGTACGTCAAGACGAAAAACTTCCACTGGCACGTGGCCAGCTCACACTTCCGCGACTATCACTTGCTGCTGGATGAGCAGGCCGACGCGATCTTCAACTCCATCGACGTGCTGGCGGAGCGGATACGACGCATCGGCGGCACGACGATCCGGAGCGTCTCGCACATCGGCCAGCTGCAGACCATCAAGGACGACAACGACGACTTCGTGCTTCCGGAGGAGATGATCCTCCGCCTGATCGCGGACAATCGGCAGCTCGCCGAGAATCAGCGGGCGGCCATCGAACTGTGTGATCAGAACCGGGACACACCCACGGGCAACATCCTGCAGGACATCCTCGATCAGACGGAGAAGCGGATCTGGTTCCTCCACGCCGTGAGCCAGGGCGGCCACAGCATGGAGTGAGGGGAGGACGGCCGCCCGCACGACGATCCCTAGTGTCCCGTCCTCGACATGACTGTTCAGACGGGACACTAGGTGGTCGCCATCGGATAGCCCGCCCCCATCCACGCCTCGACACCCCCCTTGAGAGCCTTGACGTTGGAGAACCCCTGCGCCTGGTACTTCGCCGCCTGACCGGCGGCAGTCGCCTCGGCGGGTCAGGCGCAGTAAAAGATGATCTCCTGGTCTGTGGTCAACGAAGGCAGCGTCGCCTGGAACCGCCCGAACGACATCGCGCCTTCCAGCTTGATCTTCTTACACTTCTCCTCGTCTTCGTAGCCGCACACGAGCAGCGCGCGTTTCGAAGTGACCTTCTCTCGAGCCTCCTGAACGCTGATGCGCGGAACCTCTGGCATGGCTTTCTCCTCTCTGGCCCAGACAGTGGCCGAGCCGGGCCCGTGTGGTCCAACGCGAAGCGGTTCGACGGGAAACCCACGTTCCCGCCAGCTCTCGAAGCCGCCGAGCAGCGGCCGGACACGCGCCTCGCCCGCCCTCCGAAGCTGGAGCGCCGCCCGGGCGCTCGTCGCTTCGTTCGGTCACGTGCAGTACAGAACGATCTCGCGGTCACGCGGCAACTCGCTCTGTCGCCGCTCGATCTCCTCGGCGGCGACCCGGAGCGCGCCCGGGATCGCGTAGGGCACGGCCTCCACGTCGAGCGCCGTTCTCAGGTCGAGGATGACCACCTCCTCTCCAGCGTCGAGCTTCTGTTTCAGCTCGTCCGCCGTGATCCGGGCGATTCGGAGAAGGCGGAGAAAGCGGCGCCGCCGAGCGTACTTGATGACGACATACGCCCCGAGGGCGGCACCCGACACCGCCAACGCCGTCGCACCCAAATGCGTGACCTCCTCAGGCGCGATGCGCTCGAGCACATCGCTGAAGAGATACCCGAGACCTGCCCACGACCCCGCCCAGGTCAGCCCGCCCGCACCGGCATAGAGGAGGAACCTCGACGTCCCGAAGCCAAAGATGCCGGCCAGGGCGGCGGCGACCGCGTTCAGCCCCGGGAGAAATTTTGCGAACAGCAGAGCTCCAGCCCCCCGCGCGAGAAAGACCTTCTCCGTGCGCCGAACGCAGGAATCGGGCTCGAGCGAGAGCGCGCACAGCCACGCGAGCGTGCGGTGGCCACGCCGCCGCCCGAGGGAGTACCAGAACACGTCGGCGATGAGCGAGGCACCCGCGGCAAGGCCAATCGCGACAGTCAAGTTTGCGCTTCCGATTCCGGCCAGGGCACCGGCCGCGATGAGCATCGGGACAGCAGGGATCGGCACCCCCATCTGATCCACGAGGACCCACACGAAAAGGACGAGGTCGCCGTACCGCTGCAGGAGCTGGAGCGGTTCAGTCATGGAGACGCGCTGCGAAGCTGGGAAGGGCCGTACCGCCGATGACGACTCAGGCTCGGCCTCCTTCTCAGAAGCTCCACCAGCTGATGAACTCCACCTTGTTGTTCTCGTTGTGCCGGCTCTCTGACCCGCCGCTGAGATTGACGCTCTTGAAGGTGGTGCTCGTGAAGTTGTAGCCCAGCGCGAACGTGAAGGGACCGGGCGTCCACCAGAGACTGACTTCGGACTGGAAGTTGTTCACACGGAAGAAGTTCTGTCCCGCGGGGCCCAAGGGGTCGGTGAAAAAGCTGCCGGCGACCGCCGGCCTGTTGCTATTGAGCGCAAATTGCTCGCCGCCGGCCCAGCGCAGACTCAGCGTGTCCGTCAGGTAGAACTGCGGGTTGATCCAGCCCCCGAGGCTCTGCGCCGGTACCAGGTGTCCCCCGCCGTCGAGGATCACCCGCCGGTCGAACTCCGAGTTGGTGATCCGCCCCTCCCCGCGCGTCCACACCCCGCCGCCCTTGAGCCTGAGCGTCAGCGCCTGCCCGGTCTTGTTGAACCCGATCCGGTCCAGCGTCACGCTGAAGGCTGCCGTCTGGTTGTCGAAGGTGTGCTGGGTGAAATTGGTCTCGTCGTTCGTCGAGGTTGTCGGGATAAGAGTGCCCTGGGTGAAGCGCTCCTGGAATTCTCCCCAGGTCGTCCGGGCATAGATCCTCGTGGCTCCGATGCCGAAATCCCCTCCGAGCCGCCCCGCCTCGAGCCCGATGCCTCCGCTCACCGCCGGGAAGCCACTCAGGCACCCCGAGCCGCAGTCCGTCGTCCCCCCGAGAAATCCGTCGTCGAACAGCGGCCGCTCGAAGCCCAGCGAGGTCAGGAGCTTCACGTTGGACGTGAGGGGGAACTTGTCGACCACCTCGACGCGCGGGTTCCGCCGCTCAGCGTCTCCCAGGCCAGCCAGCAACGTGTTGTAGTCGATGGTGTCCGGCGTGATCTGGTCGAAGGCGTCCCCCTGGCCAAACGTCCAGATCAGCTCGTTGCCATTCGCCAGGAAGTTCGGAAAGGCCCAGCGGCCGATGGCCCATCGCAACCGCGGGTTGTTGTTTGCCGCTTTGACTTCCCCCGACCCGGAGGCCGTCTGGTTGAAGTCCATCTCGAAGTAGGCGGACGTCTTCGCGCCGAGGGTCTCCGGCCCCTGCATCGCCAGGTTCAGTCGGGTGCGGCTCACGAAGGCCCGGAACACCTCGCGACTGGCGTTGTTCCCGCCCCCCGGCGCCGACGTGTTGGGCACGAGCGCCCGGCTGACCGACTCGCCGACCGGGGTGTCGTTATGCTGGACGTGCAGCCGCAGCGAGCCGCCCAGCCGGATCTTGAAGTCCTTGGCCGAGTAGACGTTGCCGGGGATGTCCTCCCCCAGGAACGGCGGCGGGCCGTTGTTGGTCTGTCTGGCGCCGGCCTTCAGGTCGAAGAACTTTGACAGGCCCGCGAGCGCCTGCGAGACGTCCTCCTTCTGTTTCTGGAGCGAGAGTTGCTGCTGCTCGACCTGTTCCTGGAGCGTCCGCAGCGTGCGCTCCCGCTCTTCCTGGGCGCGGCGCTCCTTCGCACGCTCGGCCTCTTGCTGCTGGAGCATTCGCTTCAGCGCGTCGACCTGCTCGCGCGTCGACCGCTCGAGCTCCTCGATGCGCTGCTTGAGCTCGTCCGTGCTCTGGGCGTGTGCCACCGTCGTGGTGGCGGCACTGAACATCACCAGCACAGCGATGGTGGCCGTCCGCGAAGATCGTTGAAGTCGCATATCCCTCCTCCGGATAGGTGGCCGACACCTTCCCTGCCAAGTCCGAAATCATCGACGTCGCCGACGTACGCGCCAGCCCACGCGCCGCCCATGGGGTCCTCCTTCCACCTGGGCCACCGCCGCTCTCTCCTCGACTCCAGGGAGGAGCAGGCGCGAGGCTCAGTTCCACTTCACGAGCTCGCTCAGCGCCGTGCGCAAGTTCTCGCGCGCACTGCCAAGGTGCGGATGCACGGTCAGCGTCAGCCGAAAGAGATCGGCCGCCTCACGGAACTGGCCGAGCCCCAGGTGGCAGAGGCCCTGACCCGAAAGCGCCCCGAAATGGTTCGGGTTGCGCGCGAGCGTCTCGCGGCAGTCGGCGATCGCGCCTGAGTAGTCCTTTGCCAGGTATCGGACGGTGGCGCGCTTGTTCCAACCCTCGGCAAACGTCGGCGCCTCCTCGATCAGCCGCGTGAAGACCGCCGCCGCCGTGGGCAGATCTTGGCGCTCGATCGCCTCGATCCCCTCGCGCAGAAGCGAGTCGAGCCGCGGATCGCCCGATCGGTGCCACATCGCCCACAGCGCCGCCTCGGCGCGCACGGCCTGCACGAGGTCATCGCCCCGCAGCGCTGATAACGCCTCGAGCTCCGTCATGAGACCACCTTCGCGTTTCGATTCTACCGCCTTGTGCCGACGGTGTGCGAAGGAGTGGCCTCCGGGTTATGAGAGAGACGGCCCTGACCGGCAACGCTCGGGGTGTGATCGGCCGTCAGCGCCGGGGCGGTCGACGCGGCTGGATCCGTGCCACGCGGAGTGCGGCCAGGCGTCGCCAGCGCGCCGCCTGGGCGGGTCGCCGCGCCTGCTCCCAGTGATGCGCGATGAGGGCCGCACGCTCCCCGAGCCGGTCGGCGAACACTTCTTCGAGGGCCCGTGCGACCGCGGCGTGCAGCGCGACGCGCCGCTCGAGGAGTTGCGATCCGTAGGCGACTTCCTGGGTAAGGGGATGGCGGAAGACGTACTCCGTCTCTGTCTCGCCGTGGATGAACTCCGCACGCTCGAGCGTCGCGAGCGACCCGTCGACCTCGCCGGTGGGGAGGCCGACGATGTGCCGCAGGACACGCTCGGAGAAGCGCTTGCCGATCACGGCCGCGGTCTGGAGCACGAGCTTGTCGTTCTCCGCGAGACCGTCCACGCGCGCAGCGAGCAACGCCTGCACCGTGGCGGGGACTTCAAGCTCGGCGGCCGACCTCGTCCAGCGGTACGCTCCGCGCTCCCCGGCCAGCGCGCCCGATGCGGCGAGCGCTTGCACGACCTCCTCGATGAAGAACGGATTGCCCTGCGTGCGCCCACGGATGAGCTCGCCGAGCTCGACGACGCTCGGGTCGTACCCGAGGAGGCCGTTGATCATCTCGCGCGTCGCCTCGCGCCCGAGCGGGGCGACGGACAGCTGCTGGTAGTACGAGCGTCCCATCCACGCGGCGTGGAACTCCGGCCGGAAGTTCAACAGGAGAAATGCCCGCGTCGTGCTGGCCACGTCGGCAAGCGCGGCGAGCAGCCGCTCGCTCTGCGGATCGATCCAGTGGGCGTCGTCGAGATAGACCACGAACGGTCCGGCGGCGCCGCGGGCGCGGAGCAGGCGTCGGAGCAAGCCTGCGACCGCACGCTCCTGCTCGACGGGATCTCTCGCGGGCTCGCGCGAAGGTCGCTCGGACACGTCGAGGAGGTCGTGCGCGAGTGGCAGCGCGTCGACGAGCGAGGGGTCAAGCGCGACGAGGAGTTCCGAGATCTTCGCGCGTGTCAGCTCCGGATTTTCGTTCTGATCGACGCCGAGGGCGCCCAGCAACAGGTCGCGTAGCACGCCAAAGGGGGCGGTCCGTGCGTGCGACAGGCAGTGCGCTTCAACGACGGGGAGACGGCGCGAACGGCAAAGCTCGATGAACTCATGGCAGAGGCGGCTCTTGCCGACGCCGGCCGCGCCCACGACACCCATCGCGAGGCCGTGCCTCTCAAGGGCGCGCCGCAAGGCGGCGTCGAGCGTGGCCATCTCATCGTCGCGACCAACGAAGCGCGTAAATCCGTGCCGCGCGGTGGCCTGGAACCGAGTCCGTGCCGGACCGGCGCCGATCACCTCGAACCCCTCGACGGCGTGAGCGAGGCCCTTGACCGGCACTGGACCGAGCGGCTTCACATCGACGTAGCCTCCGACGAGGTCCAAGGTCGACGGCGTCAGCAGGATGCTTCCCGGGCTCGCGGCTTGCTCCATCCGCGCCGCGAGATGGGTCGTTTGCCCGACGGCCGTGTAGTCCATGTGGAGATCACTGCCAATCGCGCGCACGACGACCTCCCCCGAGTTGAGCCCGATGCGGATCTGCACGTTCACGCCGTGCGATCGGAACACTCCGTCGGCGTACGTCTTGATGGAATCCTGCATCCGCAACGCCGCGTAGCACGCCCGCACTGCGTGGTCTTCGTGGGCGAGCGGCGCGCCGAAGAGCGCCATGATCCCGTCGCCCATCACTTGGTTCACCGTGCCCTCGTAGCGGTGGACGGCCTCGATCATGCGATCGAGGACAGGGTCCAGGATCTTCCGCGCCTCTTCGGGATCGCGGCCGGCGAGCAATTCCATCGAGCCCTTCAGGTCGGCGAAGAGCACCGTGACCTGCTTGCGTTCGCCTTCCATGGCGCTCTTCGACGTCAGAATCCTTTCGGCGAGGTGCGTCGGGGTGTAGGACTCCGGGGAAGCGAAACGGGACGCGCGTGGACCCGATGCTGGAGGAGCGTCAAGGGACGCTCCGCAGCCATCGCAGAACTTACTTCCAGCCTCGACTTTGGCGCCGCAACTCCAACAGACGGCGCTAAATGTCGCGCCGCACTCTCGGCAGAATCGCGCCCCTTCACGGTTCTCCGCCTGGCAGCGGGGACACCTCATGCCGAACCTCCCCAAAATTCTGGGCAACCCTCGTTGCTGCTGGGCGTCCTCGTCTCTCCCCTCAGGTCGACCGCCAGGAACCGGTGGGGGCGCTCGTCGAACAACCTCGAGTCAGGTGACCAGTGGGACCGTCATGACGCTGCGTGAGCGATGCAACCGCTAGCGCTTCGTGTGTTGCGCCATCGCCGCCTTTGCGCGGCGGTCAAGCTCCTCGCCCGACACGTCCTCGATGTGCGTCGAGATGTGCCACGTGTGGCCGAACGGGTCCTCGAACGTTCCCAGCCGATCGCCGTAGAACTGGTCGGCGACCGGCCGCTTGACCTTCGCTCCCGCGGCGATCGCCTGGCGCGCCACGGCGTCGACGTCTTCGACGTACATGTGCAGGCTGATCGGCGAGCCGCCGTAGTGTGCCGGGCCGTGCGTGTCGAAGTCCGGATGAACGTCGGCGAGCATGACGACGGTGTCGCCGATCCGCACCTCGGCGTGGCCGACCTTCCCGGTCGGCGCCGTGTGCCGGAACAGCTCGACGGCGCCGAACGCCTTCTTGTAGAACTCGAGCGCCCGCTCGGCGCCGTCGACGATCAGATAGGGCGAGACGCGGTTGTGTCCCTCGGGAACTTTCTTCACCGCCATCGCGGTCTCCTTCCTCTACAGGACAGGGGTCACGGTCAGTCACCATCGCGTATCCCGTGCTCAGGGTACACCCGGTGTCCCCGCAAAGATTGGCGAGGGTTCCGCCACGACACTAGGCAGACTTGAGGTACTCGGACAGGCGCTTGCGCACGAACAACCGCGAGCGGTGCACGCGCGACTTCACCGCCGCCAGGCTGATGCCAAGCGTCTCGGCGATGTCGGGGTTCGACACGCCCTCGACGTCGTGCAGGGCCAGCGCGGTCCGGTAGTCCACCGGCAGCGCGTCGATCGCGGCGGTCAGGACCTGGCGCAGCTCGCCCTGCAGGGCCTGCTCGTCGACCCGGTTCGACCAGTCGTCCATCGGCTCGAAGTGCCGGCCGTCGCTGTCGAACGAGGGCAGCACGTCGTCCAGCGCGACCTCGTTGGCCGTCCGCCGGCGCGTCCGAAGCTTCTGGTACGCCGCGTTGGCGGTGATCCGGTAGATCCAGGAGCCGAACGCCGACTCGCCCCTGAACATGTCGATCTTGCGGGCGGCCGTCCACAGCGCGTCCTGGGCGGCTTCCTCGGCGTCTTCCTTCACGCCGGTGATGCGCATGGCCAGCCGGTAGACCCGGTCGCCGTAGCGCTCGACGAGCTGATCGGCGGCGGCGGGATCGTCCCGGCGCAGCGCCTCCATCAGTCCGGCGTCGGCGTCCACCCGCGCGCTGATGTCCTTCGCCACCTTGGAAGACAACACCCTCTCCTCTCGCGATGCCACCAGGACGTGGGCTCCCGTCTCCGGCCGCTAGGCACGTGACGAATGCCCTGCTCAGGCGCGAGCGCGTTTCACCGAAGCACTGCGGCGCACAACATCGCCGAAGTAGTCGATGTAGCCATCGATCGCCCGCGGTCGGGCCCGGAGCACCGACGCCACGTAGAGGACCGTCGCGAGTGTCGACATCCTCGCCTCGGCCGCCCTCAGCCCTCGTCGCTCGATCGTGCGCCGAAGGTCCCTCAGGCGATCCCTGACGGCCTCTTCGATGAGAACGTACTCACTCAGGTCCATCCAGCCCATTGGTCATCTACCGCTGTCACACACGCCATGCAACGAGACGACCAACTTCGAGTGTGCTGCCCGAACGGTCAAACACGCTCGGTTCGGGAGGCGCAACCAACCCGGTTCCGTCCCGGAACGCGGCGTTCCGATGTGGAATCTGCACCTGGTGCATGCCGCGTCGTGGTTCGCCAACGTCTACGGAGTTCGCACCCGCCCCGGAACCTTTCGGGCGTCCTGCCCGGCATGATTTTGATTCTGTTCGGGCGTCAAGCCCGAGAAGACGGGGGGACCAACTGGGGAGTCCGCGCCTCGATCACCTCGATCGAGGCGGTCAAATCATCAGCAGCCCCTGCCGAACGCCGATGGTGACCGCCTCAGTACGGCTTCGGGCGTTGAGCTTCACGAAGATGGAGGCGATGTGGAACTTGACGGTGTGCTCCGAGATACCAAGCCGCGCGGCGATGATTTTGTTGCCGAGCCCCTCGGCGATCATGCCAAGTACCTCGATCTCGCGCGGCGTGAGGGGTTGACGCGCGATCACAACACCGGCTCGCGTGCTCGCGGAGGGCCCTGGCTGGAGCGCCCCGACGGTATCGGGGTGAATCACAATGAGGCCTGCGGCGGCTGCCTCGATCGCGGCGATGATTTCCTCCCCGCTCGCGTGGCGCGGCAGTACGGCCCGCACTCCCGCCCGGAGCGCCTCG
Organism: Candidatus Rokuibacteriota bacterium; assembly: GCA_003220315.1. Lineage (GTDB taxonomy): Bacteria > Methylomirabilota > Methylomirabilia > Rokubacteriales > CSP1-6 > 20CM-2-70-11. Next base: position 8,101 of record QHSA01000153.1, on the reverse strand, counting down.
GCACCGAGGGGGCGGCGCGCCTCTTCCGTGAGGAGAACGATGGCGGGCGGCACTGGCTCGGCTCCGAGGTTGCGGAGCCAGGCGGCGGCGCGCTCGGAGCCGAGATCGACGAGCAGCACGTCGTACTGGGCGGCCTCGACGTGCTCGGGGAGTGAGAGATCGGCCGCGCCCACAACCGGGGATAGCGTCTTGCTCGCGCCCACGACAGCGGCGAGCTTGCCCCGCGCGATGGCTGTGGGGGCGACGATGAGGACCGTTGTCACGACACGGTCGCTGCGCCGTAGCGGAGCGGAGCCAGGAAGCGCGCCACCACATTACTCGGCACTGCCAGGGCGAGCCCACCCACGATCATCGCGTTGATGCCAATCACGCGGCCGCGAGCGTCGGCAAGGGGGCCACCCGAGTTCCCAGGCGCGAGCCTCAGATCGGCCCGGATGAAGCTCGAGCCCGCCGTGCGCCGGGGTCCGATCGCGTGGATCACCCCCGCCGTCACCGCGCCGACCAGTCCGAACGGGCTGCCGACGGCGACCACCAGGTCGCCCACGCGCAAGCGGTCGGAGTCACCAACGTCCGCAGCGGACAGGCCCTCCGCATCAAGTGCGAGCGCGGCGAGATCGTACTCTGGATCCCACGCGAGCCCACGGGCCTCGATGGCGCGGCCGCCCGGAAGCACGACGGCGGCAGTATCCCTGGCGACGTGCGCATTCGTCACGATCAGTCCGTTGGAGATCCAGATCACCCCTGATCCCGTGCCGCCGCTGGATCCGTGGACCTGGACGGTGATGCGCCTGAGCCGCTCGGTGACAGCGGTGAGATCGCCGTCGATCGCTGGCGGTCTTGTGTCGTGCGTCTCGCTGTGCCCGGGCACCTCAGCGTCTCCGCGACGGCCGCTCGCCGACGGTCATACTCACCTCTGCGGGCGCGCCCGCGCGCAGAATCGTCGCCGTGACCGTCGAGCCGGCGCGCCGCGCTCCGACGACGGCCTGCACGTCTTCGGTGGCGCCGACGGGGGCGCCGTCGAGGGCGACCAGGACGTCGCCGAGCAGAACGCCCGCCTTCGCGGCGGGGCCGTCGGGCTGGACGTTGACAACGAGCAGTCCGATCTCGGACGCCCCGGTGAGCCTGCGCCTGAAGGCCTCGGGCAGGCGTGCGGGCTGTAACCCCACACCGAGGAAGCCACGGCTGACATGGCCTTTGTCGATCAGCTCGTCAGCGACGCGCGTCACCGTCGAGACCGGGATGGCCAGCTCGAGCTGCCGCGACAGCCCCGAGGTGTTGATCCCCACGACACGCCCCTTCACATCCACGAGCGGGCCTCCGGAGAAGCCGGGGTAGAGCGTCAGGTCCAGCCGCATGAGCTGATCGATCTCCCCGCCGCGCCACGTCCGCCAGCGGCCCCCGAGGGCGCTTACGACGCCCCAGCTCACGCGCGGCCCGTGTCCCACCGCCAGCACGATGTGGCCCACCTTGAGCGAGCCCGGATCGCCGAGGTCTGCGAGCGGGAGATCGGTGTCGTGGACCCGAAGTACGGCCAGATCGGTACCAGGATCACGCGCGACCAGGCTCGCGGCGACGGTACGGCCGTCGGGAGCGATGATCGTGATGTCCTCGTCGGAGCGCACCGTGTGATCGGCGGTCACGATGATCCCCGGGCGCCAGTGCACTCCGGTCGACGGCAGGCGCGGGCGTGCGTTCACGGCGACGACGGCCCCGCGCACACGCTCCACGGCTGCCGCCAGATCGTTGGAAAGAGATAGCAGTGCGTCCATTCGGCTCTCCTCCTTCGCTTGGCATCCGCGTCCAGCATGCTCCAGGCTCGTGCCGGCGGGAATCGGCCGAATGGCTAGGGCGTCACGGGGAAGAGTGGCGGGGAAGAGCCAGGCTGAGGCGACCGTGATAGAGGGCCAGCCGCCGCTAGGACGGTATCGCCAGGTCTCCTCGATGCTCGAGGAGTTCCGCCTAGCTCCCCGTCTCGGGCACTGTCATGACCTCCAACAGGTGGCCGTAAGGGTCCTCGAAGTAGAAACCGCGCCCGCCCCGGCGGGTGTTGATCTGGCCGTCGGTGTGGCTGTCTGGGCCACTGCCGTAGGGGATCCCCTTGGCCGTCACCCGGGAGAAGATCGCCTCGAACTCCGCCTCGCTGACATGGAACGCGTAGTGATGGCTCTGGCCCGTCCTGGGGTCGAAGCCCGGCCCGCCCCACAGTTCTGGCTCGTCCGCAAAATCAAAGGTCAGGCTCTCGTTCACTTGCACCTGCGCGAAGTAGCCCGGGCCCGGCTTGACCGTCAAGCCGAAGATCTCGGCGAAGAACTCGGCGGAGGCGATCTTGTCTTTCGCTGGCACGATGGTATGGTCCAGGCGAACCGTCATTGCCCACCTCCAGATCCCGTGGATCCGTCCCCAGGGGACCATTCGAACTGCCGCTCTTGCGACGCCTGGCCCGCCGGCGAGAGATTCATCAGCCAGCAGAAGCGCCCGGGGCGGCCCCCGAGCTTGGTCGTTAGATTATGCCACGAGCGGGAGGGACGTCATGCAAACGACAACGCCAGAGTCATCCTTCGCCACCACGACGAAGTCTGGACCAAGGGAACCCTATCAGCGGTCGACGAGCTGGGAGGCCGCGATCCTTTAGCAGGGTGGGAAAATGTCGACACGCAGAATGTCGACACGTCCGGGTTGGAGGGGCGACTCATGCTCTTCATGGTGATCGAGCGATTCAAAAACCGTGATGCCAAGGCGGTCTATCGTCGCTTTCGCGATGGGGGGCGTGGTGCGCCCACTGGACTCACATACGTCCATAGCTGGATTGAAGCCAATTTCGACCGTTGTTTCCAGATCATGGAGTGCGACGACGCACGCCTTCTGCAGCAGTGGGTCACATTCTGGAGTGACTTGATCGAGTTCGAGATCGTGCCCGTCGTGCCGTCGTCAGAGACGCGCGAGGCGATCGAATCTCTTCTCTGAGATGGCGCTTCAGGGCCTCTTCAGCCAATAGAGAGCAAAGGAACGAGATGATCTCGAAAGGCTCTCTGAACCTTGGACAGATGGAGCTGAGTCGAGCGATCAGGAGCAACCGGCGGACCGTCAGGTCATTCCAGGTCAGGAAGAGCGCCCAGAGAATGAACCCGGTGATAGCCGCATGGACGGGGATCCAGAACCGTTGAAGGGGTACCCCCGTACCGCGTTGGATGATCGCAAACGACGATGGCGGCGACGCACTCCAGATGGGGGTGAGGACGATGTGCTCGTACAGGCCGCCCCCAAACGAGCCGGCCAGGGAAAAACAGAGAAGAATCAACGGATGCGGACAGGGCCGTTCCCGCGCCCTCGCGGCTGCGCGTCAGCCCGTGTGATGGCGGTGTTCTGCATGGGACGCGTGGCCGCGTGGCACGTTCATCATCCGCAGCATCGTCGGGCCGTTCGTCTTGAAAAACCGCACGAGGAGCACGCCGGCAAGACCAAGAAAGATCACGTTCAGGCCCGTCGTGTAGTTCAGCGTGACGTGCGGCTCGACGACCACGGCCGCGCGCTCACGCGGCACCAGTCCGAACGCCTTGAAGACCAGCTCGACCATCAGCCCGGCCATGACCATAGCGGTGTACGACGTCGCGAGGAGGAACAGGGCCACCCGGCCGCCGTAATACTTGCGGTAGATGTTCAGGATCGGCAGGACGATGAGGTCGGCAAAGATGAACGAGATGACGCCGCCGAAACTGATGCCGCCGTTCCAGAGCACCGCAGCGAGCGGCACGTTCCCGATCGAACAGACAAAGGACAGCATCGCCACGATGGGCCCGACCAGAGGACCCCAGAACAAGGCGGCCACTGGATGCCGGACGAGGAAGAAGCGCTGCCAGAACTCGGTTGGCACCCAGGCGGCGAGCGCGCCTGCCAGGAGCAGGCCGCCCGCGATGTCCCGCCAGATCGCCGCCCAGTCCATGACGAAGGAGTGGCTGACAGCGGTGAATCCTCCAGGAGAGAAGATCCGCTGAATCAGCGGCCCGTCCGTAACCGACATGGCCATCTCGGCGTGGCCTTCCATCGCACCGACGAGGCCGCGCTCGGCCTGCTCGCGCGCCTCGCGCACGAGCGCGGGGCGAAGGAATGCCTTGAAGAGGACGGCGAGGATGGCGATCATCAGCAGCCCGCCGACGAACTCGGCCAGCGTGAATTGCCACCCAAGCAGCAGGACCATGATGATCCCGAGCTCGATGACAAGGTTTGTCGATGCGAATTCGAAGGCCATGGCGGCTGTGAAGTTGGCCCCCGTGCGGAAGATCGAGCGCGCCAGCGCCACGGCCGCGTACGAGCACGAAGACGACGCTGCGCCGAGGCAGGCGGCAATCATCAGTGTGCGCGGCGAGTCGTCGGGAAGGAGCCGACTCATTTCGGATTTCGAGACGACGGCTTGGACGATCGCCGACAATCCGAAACCCAGGACGAGCGCCCACAGAATCTCCCAGGACATCGCGAACGCAAAGCTGATCGCGGCGCCGATCGCCGTCGCTATCCCCGTCATGGTGACTTCCTTCGCGTCAGAACGAGACCGAGAGTCCGGTGGACGGCGGCGCTCCCATCACCAACCCGGCGTCATTCGTCCCGCGGCGCATCGTGGATGAAGTGGCCAGTGCGAAGGTCCTCGAGCGTCTGCTCGATCTCCGCGCGCGTGTTCATGACGAACGGCCCGTAGCGGGCGATCGGCTCGTGAAGCGGTCGAGCGGCGGCCAGGAGGAAGCGCCCGCCGCCCGCGCCGGCTGATGCTTCCACGACGTCGCCGTCACCGAAAACGACAAGGGCGGGCCCATGAACGGGAGTCCGCTCCGGCCCGAAGCGGAGGTCGCCGTGGTCGACGTACGCGAACACCGTATGGCCCCGTGGCACCGTCTCGCGGAAGGTCGTGCCGGGTGGCAGCGTCACGTCGATGAACTTCGGCGCGACCGCCAGGCCCTCGACCGGCCCCGTGAGCCGCCCGCCGGCCGCCTCACCGGCGATGACTCGAACCTTCGCTCCCCCATCCAGCACTGGCTCCGTCAGGCGATCCGCTTGCAGGTCGCGATACTTCGGCCGCGTCATCTTTTCGCGAGCGGGCAAGTTGAGCCAGAGCTGCAGACCGGCGATTCCCTCGGGACGGACCTGCGGCATTTCTTCGTGCATGATGCCGCTCCCCGATGTCATCCACTGAATGTCACCCGCGCCGATCGTCCCACGATGCCCCAGAGAGTCTTCGTGCCGTACTTCTCCTTTCCGGACGATCGTGACCGTCTCGATCCCGCGGTGCGGGTGATATGGGAAGCCCGCCTTGTAGTCCCCCGGGTCGATCGACTCGAAGTGGTCGAGGAGCAAGAAGGGGTCGAGGTGGTCGAGCTTTCGAGTCCCGATGCTGCGCCGGAGGTGAACTCCCGCACCTTCGACGACCGGTTCCGGCGTCACCACCTGGGCCACTGAGCGTGACGACTGGTTCATGCTCTGGACCTCCTTCGGAATGTCAAGGGTGACCCTGCGCTTCTCGACGCATTTCGATCGCCGGGCGCCGTCGAGGTTCTCTGCCGAGCCGGCCCCTCCGCCGTCCCGGACGCGGCCCCTGTCGCTCGACGGCGACATGAAACAAGTACGCCAGACGCCGTTGCGCGTCCGCCCAGCTCTTCGTCCCCACCTCGCGGAGCACCCGCGCCTGCGCCTGGGTCCAGAGCGGACGCGCGACCTCCAGGGCTCTTCTTCCCTTGGATGTGAGTCTCATCGCCTTGATGCGCCCGTCGGGGTGCGCAACACGCTCGATCACACGATCCCGCTCCAGGAGGTTGAGGCTCCGCGTCAGGGTCGTCTGGTCGATGGCAAGCGTGTCCTCGAGTTGCCTCAGATTCGAGGCGCCCATGCGGGCGATCGTCGCGAGAATGCTGAACTGAGTTATCCGCAGACCGCTCGGCCGCAAGACGTCGTCGTACAGCTGTGTCACGGCCCGGCTCACCATGCGGAGTGTATTGCAGACGCATGCGGACAGCCGTCCAGGGTCGTGTCCGCTCATCGGTCTGGCGCCTCGTCGATTCATGACCTCATGCTATCAGCGACGTCCTTGACGGGCAAGCCTGCTTGCATGTAGATACATCTTGCCGTATGCGTGCGGATCCATCGACTACAGGAATCCCGCCAGCGACGGCCGACGTCTCAAGAGACAGGCGGAGCCCCACGACATGACGGATAGACGATACGATCCGAACGTGACCCGCTCGGTCCAGGATCCGGACGTCGTCGCTCCGCAGGCCACAGTCCCCCGCTTCGACTCGCGAACCCGCCTGCTGCTCGAGGGACCCATCGTCGGCACGCTGCTGCGGCTCGCGACGCCGAACGTGCTGGTGATGTTCGTGCAGGCCGCGGTCGGGCTCATCGAGACCTATTTTGTCGCCAAGCTCGGCACCGATGCGCTCGCCGGTGTCGCGCTGGTCTTTCCCGTCCTGATGCTGATGCAGATGATGTCGGCCGGCGCCGTGGGCGGTGGGATCATGTCGGCGATCGCCCGCGCGCTCGGCGCCGGACGCCGGGCCGATGCCGATGCGCTCGTGCTCCATGCGCTCGCCATCGCCGTAAGCTTCGGGCTCGTCTTCATGCTGGCCGTGCTGGGCGGCGGCCGATGGCTCTACGGCGCCTTGGGAGGAAGGGGGGCTTCCCTCGCTGCGGCGCTGACCTATTCCAATGTCGTCTTCTCGGGCGCCATCCTGATCTGGATTTTCAATTCGCTCGCGAATGTGATCCGCGGCACCGGCAACATGGCGGTACCGGCCGCTGTCACGTCTGTCGGTGCCGCAGCGCTCATCCCCCTGTCGCCGTGCCTCATCTTCGGCTGGGGACCGTTCCCGCGGCTCGGCGTCGCCGGTGGCGCCGTCGCGGTGGTCGCGTACTACGCCGTGGGGAGCGTCGCGCTCACCGCGTATCTCTGGGCGGGGCGGAGCGTCGTCCGTCTCGCCTTCGAGGGAGCCCGCTTCCGTTGGCCGCTCTTCCGCGACATTCTGCGGGTGGGCGCGGTCGCCGCCCTGATCACCGTCCAGACCAATCTCACCATCGCGATCGCGACGGGATTCGTCGGCCGGTTCGGGCCCGCGGCGATCGCCGGCTACGGCACCGGCTCGCGCCTCGAGTACCTCCTGGTCCCCCTCGTCTTCGGGTTGGGTGGCCCGCTCGTCGCCATGGTGGGAACCAACATCGGCGCAGGCCAGCGTGGCCGCGCGTTGCGCGCGGCCTGGATCGGCGCCGCTATCGCCGCGGGTCTCACGGAGATCATCGGCCTCTGGGCAGCCGCCGCCCCGCGCGCGTGGCTCTCGCTGTTCGACACCGATCCGGCGATGCTCGACGCCGGATCGCGCTACCTGCAGACGGTCGGGCCGCTCTACGGCCTGTTCGGGCTGGGCATGGCCCTCTACTTCGCTTCACAGGGCGCCGGACGGCTGCTGTGGCCGTTGCTGGCGAACCTGACGCGGCTGGCGATCGCGGCCGGCGGCGGATGGCTGGCGCTGCGGTGGACCGGCAACCTGTCCCATGTCTTCCTCGCGCTGAGTGCGGCGCTTGCTGCCTTCGGCCTGATCAACGCCGGGGCCGTCGCGAGCGGCGCCTGGTTCGGCCGAGTCGGCAGGCCGCGGGACCAAACCACGACCAACAGACCAGACGGTCACGAAAGGTAAACATACATCCACGACACAGTACGTGGATGGACGCTCTTCCGTTGGATGACGTCGTCGTCGTAACTACCGCGAGAGCTCTAGACGCACGATGGCCCAGCCCTGCCGTCGCAATCGGTCGTCGATGAGAGGTCGTGAGCGGCGATCGGCCCGACGACGTTCCGCCTTCCGATGACTTGGCGTCTTCCGCCGTTCGGCCGAACGGCGATCGAGGATGACCGCCACCCTGTGATTGCCGGCGAAGGCCCTCCTGAGATGTTCGTAATAGTCCAGGGCGTCACGAGACACGATGAAGAGCAGACCGGGACGTGGGGCGGATGGCGCCTTCCGATCGTGTTCACGACGCTCCCGTGGCGAGTCAGTGGGCATCGCCGTGCTACCGAGCAACAGGAGTGCCAACACAGGAAAGTGATGATCGGTCGCCTCCTTTCGGA